>JZWU02000020.1:0-30491 GCA_000960865.2 Vulcanisaeta sp. AZ3
TATGTTGAGGGCGCGACAAACAAGAAACCAAGCGGTGAGACTGTTTACTACCCAATACACCCATCTAAGGTCATGATCGTGGAGCTGGACACAAGCGATAAGACAAGGCTTGAGGCAATCGAGAGAGCTAGAAAACAGCGGGAGGAGTATTTAAGGAGGCTAGAGGAAACTAAGGAGACTAGAGCCGTTAGAAAGCCGGAGGTCATTGTTGTTAAGGGTGGGTCCAGTGAACAGAGACAGCAATAGGAAGGCTTTTAATAGTGGTTATTCATGGTGGTGATTAATGCCGAGGAGACACCTTAGACGTTACCAAGCACCTGAGTGGTGGCCAATACCCACAAAGGAGGCAGTGTGGGCTGTTAGACCAAGCCCAGGGCCTCACCCTATAAACTCCTCGTTACCATTGGCAATCCTTGTTAGAGATGTACTTAGGTACGCCAAGGCTCTCAGGGAGGCTAGGTATGTGATTGGTAAGGGCTTGATAAAGGTTGATGGCATCATAAGGAGGGATTATAAGTACCCAGTGGGTTTAATGGATATTGTTGAGATAATACCAACAGGCGAGGTCTATAGAATAGTTCCACATATCACTAAGTTCCTATGGCCAATACCAATAAGTCAGGAGGAGGCTAAATACAAGCTTTGCAGGGTTGAGAATAAGACCGTGGTTAAGGGAGGCCAAATACAGCTTAACCTTCACGATGGTAGGAATATACAATTACCCTATGACGAAGGAAATAAGTACTCAACACTAGACTCCGTACTGATAGACCTCAATGAGAATAAGATCGTGGATTCCATAAAGCTTGAAATCGGCGCCTTAGGCCTTGTGGTTAATGGTAGGAACGTTGGTTATTACGGAAAGATAACCGAGATAATACAAACATACATAAAGAGGAGAGGTACTGCTGTCATAATAACTGAGGAGGGTGAGGAGGTCAGGACAGTAATTAATTACTTATTTGCAGTTGGTAAAGAAAAGCCTTTAATAACGATAACACCACCAAAGGAAGTACCATCAACACAGTAATTTAGAACTAAGCCTATACCATTATCTGAGCTTAGGGAATTCTTTATTCGTGAAATTATGCAGAATAACCTAAAACAGCATTTTAATAGAACTACCTAACCCTAACTCCTCAGGTGTTAGACCGTACCTTATGTTTGTGAACTCTCTTCTGAACTCCATAACCTCCCTCCTCACCTTACTCGGTTCCTCGCCTTTAATTAATACCCTAGCCATGAATTCAGCAATCACCTTCATCTCCTCCTCATTCATTCCAAACCTCGACATCTCCTGAACACCAAGCCTTAACCCACTAACCTCTTCCTTGAAGACCTTATCCCAGGGTAATGCAGTCTTACTAACAATTATGTTCGCATCCTCAAGCATTAGAGAAGACTTTGCACCACCCCCACGTTAGACACATCAATGAGGACTTGGTGTGTTCTTGTGAAGCTCTTATTCTCGGCAATAACTTTAAAGCCAAGTGCATGTAACTCCTCTGCTAATGCCCTCGCGTTATTAACGACTTGTTTTGCATACGCCTCACCAAACTTCATCATTTCAATTGTTGCAATTGCCGTAGCTGCATATCTATGGTGATGGTAATTAGATGTTAACCCTGGAAAGACTGCTCTCTGTATTTGTTTAAATAATCTCTCATTGTTTGTAAATATGACACCACCCTGAGGACCTGGAAATGTCTTATGGGTTGAGGAGGTCATTATATCAGCACCAAGGTCAAGCGGATTTGGAAATGCCTTACCTGCTATTAACCCCAGCACATGGGCTGAATCGTGAAGTAAATAACCACCAACTTCATGAACTACATCAAGTAATTCACGAACTGGATGTGGAAATAAGTATACTGAGCTACCTAGGATCACAATCTTCGGTTTAACCTCTTTAATTAATTTAATGCTCGCATCAATATCAACATTAAATTCCTCATTGTTCCAGGGCAAATTAGCAACCTTTAACTTCAAAATGCCTGGGGCACCTGTAGCTCTATGGCTAATGTGGGAACCAGCACTTATGGGTATTGATAGTATTGTATCACCAGGCTGTGTTAACGCTGCGTAAACCGCCATATTGGCCAATGTCCCTGATATTGGCCTTACATCGGTATACTTTGCGTGAAATAACTGACTCATCAACTCTATGAGTAAGCCTTCGAGTTTATCTATGAATTCAACACCTTGATAATATCTACTACCTACTGTTCCCTCTGCATATCTGCCCTCCATATCATTAACATACACGTACTCAGCTAGGGGTGACATAACATTCTCGCTGGCTATTAGGTTTATTGTTTCGAGGCGACGCCACCTATTATGCTTTCTAATAAGACCCAAGACCTCATTCAATGCTGAGTTTGGGTCAAGAGACATTACACATTCGGAACATATGTAGGTTATAAGTTTTAGGTTTAACATGATGAGGGTTAAGTAATAATCTCTGCATAATATGGAAAAGAACGATTTATTAAACCAGTAGTTAATCTATCTCAAGGGTGATTTAAATGAGCAGTAATGATATTAAGTTCATGGATATTGTTAAGGTACTCGAGAGCATTGAAGCAACAACACAAAGAACTGTAATGGCTAAACTACTCTCTTCCCTCCTTAAGAAGACGCCTCCCAATGTTATTGATAAAGTCATATACTTCATACTAGGTCAGTTAAGGCCTGATTGGGAGGGTGTGGAGCTGGGCGTGGCTGAGAAATTTACATTTAGGGCTATTTCCAATGCATCCGGCGCCTCAACGAAGCAAGTTGAGGATTTATATAAAAGACTTGGTGATGTTGGTGAAACCGCCAGGAGAATCATTAGTACAAGGCAACAGCAGGGTGGTGGTAAATCAATACTTGAATTCCTCGGTAGTGGAGGTGAAGAGGAGTTAACCATGGGTAAGGTTTACGATATCCTAATGGCTATAGCCAAGGCTGGCGGTGAGGGCGCCCAGGACGTTAAGGTTAAATTATTAACATACTTATTCTCTCAGGCGAGGCCTGATGAGGCTAAGTATATTGCCAGGTTCGTCATTGGTAAGCTAAGGCTTGGTATTGCTGATATGACAATACTCGATGCTCTATCTGACGCCTTTAAAGTTTCCAGAGATGCACTAGAGAGAACATATCACATATACCCAGACCTAGGTTACATAGCAAAGCTTGTTTCTCAAGGGGGTCAGGAGGCTCTTAGTAAGATACATGTCACACCGGGTGTGCCGGTACAACCAATGCTTGCAGAGAGATTGAATGCATCTCCGGAGATCTTAGCAAAGTTGGGTGGTATTGCCATGGTTGAGTATAAGTATGATGGCGAGAGAGCTCAGGTGCATAAGACTATGGATGGCGAAGTTAGAATATTTAGTAGAAGACTTGAGAACATAACCTATGCATACCCAGACATTGCTGAGTATGTTAAGGAGGCTATAGATGCCAAGGAGTTCATTGTAGAGGGGGAGATTATAGCCATAGACCCAGACACGGGAGAGTTTAGACCATTCCAGGAATTAATGCATAGAAAGAGGAAGCATGACGTAAAGGAGGCAATGAAGGAGTACCCAGTCAACATATTCCTATTCGATGCAATTTACGTAGATGGCCAAGACTTAACAAACTTGCCACTCATCGATAGAAAAAGGAAGCTCCTCGAAATACTCAAACCTAGCGAGTACGTTCACTTGGCAACCTGGAGGATTATAAATGATGCTGAGGAATTAGATAGGTTCTTTCATGAAGCCATAAGTGACGGTTGTGAGGGCGTGATGTGCAAATCAATAAAGTCAGACTCAATCTATGAAATGGGTGCCAGAGGATGGCTTTGGATAAAGTACAAACGTGATTACAGGAGTGAGCTAACAGACACCCTAGACTTAGTAGTGGTCGGAGCATTCTGGGGACGCGGTAAGAGAGCAGGCACCTACGGAGCGCTCTTAATAGCAGCCTACGATCCTAAGACTGATCAATTCTACACAATAAGTAAGGTTGGCAGTGGCTTCGCAGATGAGGACCTTGTAAAATTGAAACAAATGCTAGACCCGTACAGGATACCACATAGGCATCCAAGAGTTGTCTCTAAGATGGAGCCTGACGTGTGGTTCGTGCCAGCGGTAGTCCTTGAAATAATTGGTGCCGAAATAACACTAAGCCCACTGCACACCTGCTGCATGGGGGCTATAAAACCTGATGTAGGCTTAGCAATTAGGTTTCCAAGATTCACTGGACGCTATAGGACTGATAAATCACCTGAACAGGCAACAACCATTGACGAGATTCTTGAAATGTATAAGGAACAGAAGAAGATTAAGATCGAGGAAAGTGCAAATCCATAATCATAACATTAATTGTCCAGATATTAATTCATAAAAACCCAAATATATCGTATTAATGCCAACTCTTCTGTTAATTTTACCACTGAGACTTCTCTGTAAAATCATAAATTCTTATATGTAGGAAAATTTTATATATTTGATGAACATGAAATGAACATTTAGATCTACCAAGTAATATACTTTTAACTTATTGGCAATTGCTACTTATTACTTTTACAACTGCTATGTGAAGTTATTCTGCTTCTCCTTCTTTAAGTACCCTCTCTAGCGTCCACCTTATGGCTCTTATTATTTCTCTTAACCTCTCGTCAGACCTATAATTCCTAATCACTATACTAATTACATTATCATTCTCTAACCTTACCTCATAACTGAAGGCCTCCTCACTCCTTAACCTCCCATCCTTAACTGCCTTGTCATCCTCCTGTTTAAAGCCCTCAAGTATCTTATCCCTAAAGAATCTTCTAAAGGCTGTATTGTCCTTATTGAGGGGTTTTATTGGTTTAATAATTACACCCTCCTCATAAACCTCCGCATTCGCAAGTAACTCATTACCAACTCTAGACCTAACCTCCCTAGTCTCAAGTAACTTCCCTAGGTCTTGCTTTGCGGCGAGTTCTGCGGCTGGAATTATTGATTGAGACTTAATGATACTGTCTATTACATCTTTAATTTCATTTAATAGGTTAAGTTCCTCCTGAAGTTCCTTAATCTTACTTTCAAGCCTATCCCTCAACTCAAGTAATTTCTTTACATCTATGTTATTCACGTCAAAAATTAATAAGCTTCAGTTAATAAAACTACGCGTGAATAAGAAGGCTGTAGTACTATCGATGGGCCACCTAAACCTAGATATTTACGTGAAGGCAGATACAATACCGAGACCTGACGAATCAATAGACGCCTATGAAACCTACATGGGTGGTGGGGGTTCTGCAGCTAATTTCTCAGTGGCGGTGGCTAGGCTTGGGCTTGGTTCTAGGTTCCTCGGTTCTGTGGGTAATGACCAATTTAGTGATATGCTAATCAAGGAGTTGGAGTCTGAGGGTGTTGATGTTAGGTTCATTAAGAAAGTTAGCCATGAGAGGACTGGTATGGTGATCGTCATCGTGGGCCTAGACGGTTCGAGAAGAATGATTAGATATCCAGGAGCTAACCTAGGTCTCACTCCGGATGATATAACAAAGGAGGTCATTGATGGGAGTTCCCATGTACATGTGGCCCTTGGCAGAACTGAGATTATCGAAGCTGTTAAGAATTTGATTAAGTCCATGGGCTTAACAATGTCAGTTGATGGTGGAACACCACTGGCGAGGAAGGACCTTGATATAATTAGGAATGTGATTAATGGCATTGATGTTTGGTTCATGAACAGTTTTGAGGCTAGGGAATTAGGACGTTCTGAAAATGTTGTTAAGGCTGCGGAGAATATAATCGATAATGTTAAGGTTAAGGAGTTAGTAGTTACGTTAGGTGCCCGAGGAGCATTATTGCTTAAAAACGGTGAGGTTAAGTACTCGGAGGCATTTAAGGTCCCTCCAACAGACACAACAGGTGCTGGCGATACCTTTGCTGCCGCCTACGTGGTTGCCACAGTACTTGATCTAGAACCCTTGGATAAGCTGGTCTTCGCCAATGCAGCAGCTTCACTTAAAGTCACAAGGAGGGGTGCCAGGTCCTCACCCAGGATAGGTGAGGTTACTGACTTCCTCGAATCACTTGGCTATGCTAAGTTGGCCAGGGAAATCTTAGACAGGTTAGGATTGAAATAATTATTATGGAAATAAAACTTATATATAAGAATAGCCAAGTATATTGGAGGTAAGGGGGATCTCCGTGTCGAGGATTAACGTCCAAGCCAAGGTGAAATATTGCGATGGCACTTGGTGCAATTTCCAACATTTCAGGTGCGCAAAGAAAGCCCTTAAGTTATATAGAAAAGGCAGTAATGTAATAACACAGTGCACACTCTTCGGCGGGTCGTGCATTGGATATAAATGCCAATATGCAGTTTGTGATGCGCATGTAATGGCAACGGACGGTAGGTGCTTACTTGATCTTAGGAATCTAGAGAGTAGGGAGAGAGATATTACTGAGGAGGCTAGGAAGCTTGATGACCAAGCCTCTGTGATAAACAAGCACCTAAAAAAGCTGGGCCTTAAGGACTATATGTAATTAATCATGCTGAAAATAGTAATATTAACGGCAGGTCTAGGAGAGAGACTTAGGCCTCTTACGTACCTTGTTCCCAAGCCATACCTACCATTACGTGATGGGTTAATAATAGAACGTATATTAAGGTGGGTTTGGGAGCAGGGATTGAATTATGATGAAATAATAGTAGTGACTGCCTACATGGCTGAAAGAATCATATCAATGCTTAGCGGAGTACTGCGCGGCGTTAAGTTTATTGTCGCTGATAAACTATTAGGTACCGCAGGCCAATTATGGTATGTTAAGAATGAGGTTAATGATAACGATGATGTTATTATCATTAACGGCGACATAATAACAAACATACCCCTATCAAAGGCCCTTGAATTCCATAAATCGAGCGGAGCTGATATTACTATAGTTTCTGTGAAATATAAATTGACAGCTAGGTATGGAGTTCTCGATATAGGGCCAAATGGTGAGTTTAAGAGTTGGATTGAGAAACCAACCATAACCCTCCCAATAGTCACAGGTATTTACGTAATGAGAGGTTCGTTCATAAGAAGATTGACTGAAAAGAAGTTAGATATGAATAGGTATGTGGAGAGCGTTCAATCAACGGGTGGTAAGGTTATGGTTTATATTTCGGATTATGAGTATATTGATATAGGCGTACTGCAAGACTACCTCAACGCATTGACGAAATCCTAACCTAGTAAGCGCAACATATTTAAAAAAGTAATAAATTAGAAATGGGAAAATGGGAAGACCTGCCTGTCCCGGTCTCGTAAGGACGCCCAACGGGTATATTTGTAATTACGCCCAACGTTCAATAAATCCGTTCCAATGGTACTGTTTTGGCGATTATTATGAATGCCCAATATATATACAATACATGAAGAGCAAGAGTGCCCAGGTAAAAGCCGAGGCAAAGCCTACACAATCACTTCAATCACTTCAGCAGCAACAAGCACAGCAGACTATTGTGATGACTACGGGAATCACGGTTGCTCACGCTGAAACACCCATGGACGCTGAGGATGAGTTAATAAGGAGTAGCGAATCAATACTAGGTAAATTCGAAGATAATGCTAAGTCGCTCAACGATAAGTGGAAGGATTATGAAAGCTCCGTACAATCAGCGAGACAGAGCTGGGAGATTGAGAAAGCTAAGTTAAGGAGATACCTATTAATTCTGGAGAGAATTCAGGATAGGTATAGTAAAGATCTTAAGGAGGTAGAACTTAGAAGGAGTATGGGCTTGATGGATGATGATACATACAATAAACTTAAGAGTGACATTCAAAAGAAGCTAGATAATATTAGTAATAAGCTTAAGGAACTAAATGCTAAATACCAAGAATTAGAATCAACAATAAATCAACACTATAAGAGATTATTGGCAACCACAGTAACACCAGAGGTCAGTAAGCTAAAACTCTCGTTAGCAAAACTTGAGGAATTATATAGGGATGGTAAAATAAGTAAGGAAATGTATGAAAAACTCAAGGCTGAGATTGAGGAGGTGATATCATGAGCGAGGAAATGCTGAAAATGTATGAGGAATTACTAAAGAACATAAACAAGGCTTACGAAAACTATACAGATCAAATAAAAAAGCTCAATAACATGTGGGCAGATTATAAGTCAGCAGTTAATAATATTAAGAAGAACTGGGATGCAGATAATGTATTGTTAAACCTTAGAATAAATGAATTGAAGGCAAGCGTTGACTCAATAAAGGAGGAACTCGAGACGTTAAAGATAAAGAAAGAACTCGGCTTAATAGATGACGAGGAATACTCAAAGACAACAGGAGAGTTAACAGATACATTAGCAAAATTAACAAACATGTATGAGGAGTCTAAGTCAAAAATTGAGGAGATAGATAGGAACATTAAGGAACATTGGTTTAGGTCCATGGATGTGGCAACATTAACAATAGACCAGGTTGATAACATGGTTAAGGAGCTAGATGAAAATGCAGCCAAAGGCGAAGTACCAAGTGAGGTCTATAATAGGATCAAGGCGGATCTAGAATTAATCAAAAGAGTAGTACAAGCTCTCACCTTAATAAAATCAAACCAAAACCTTAATTCCGCAACCACCACATAGCCAACAAACATACACCTTAATTACTTAAGTAAAGCTAATGGCAGGAATGATATTTTGAGAGCACCCATCTTTACCTAAAACATGTGCCCTTATCTATTATACTTGTATTTTTTGTGGATTATAGATTATTGTGAGTATTACAATAATTTTATTTTAGTTATAGTATAGTTGATGATGGGGGATTACGTAATTAGCTGCGAGGATGTAGATGAGACTTCACTTGTGGGATCAATTAGAAAGGTGGTTGATTGGATTACAAATAATGTCTTAGCTAATGGGAAGGCCTTAGTCGTAGTTGGAGAAGCTGGTAGTGGTAAGACGACAGCGCTGTTCCTAGCAATGAGGAGGTTGAAAAGATTGGGCGTTTCTGCCGCTTATATTAATGCGTATAATGAGTTAGGTCTTAAGCATGTTAAGTTTATCGAATGTGGAGATTTTAATAAGGCACATGTTCTTCTTATTGATGATATTGATGTAGCCCTAGCCATGCCTAGGATGGCACATGGTCTTATTGATAAGGTTCTCGGCTTTACTGGTACTGTGGTCATGACCCTAACGATACCCTTAATGGTGAGTAATGACTTAGAGACCCTGGAGCCTCTAATAAGGCTTCTACATTCTGCTCCAAGGATGGGTATTGAATATCATTATGAGGATTTAAAGGCATTTGCCAAGAAGTTTGGTATTGATGAAATTGAGCCTACCGTGAGAACGCCGGGCATGATCCTGAGGAATTTCAGGAAGTGGGATAACACCGCAAAGGTAAATGCGGTACTTAATGATGGTGATGCTGTTCTATAGTATTCCACGGAATTCCTCCTTTACTCTATTAATAAGTAAGTCTGAGCACTCAAGTACATTAGTACTACCTAGGTCAACTAAGTTTATACTAATGCCATTTACTCTAAAACTATCCATGTTAATCCAACTAACCTTTAATAAATCCGATGCAGTACCGCCTTGCATTATTGATGCAGTAAGTGCATGGCTCTCGTTAATCACATAATCAAGTGACCCATTTTTCTCATAAACTTCCACGTCAAAATATTCCTTAAATAATTCCAGATCTCTTCTTAATACGTAGACTCTTATATAATCATCATTAAGCTTGTTCTCATTAATTAAGTATTCTGCGATATCCGCATTCGTGGGTACTCTATTTAAGCCCTTGGTAAGTACGTATATGTAACTATCAGCAATTAATTCAAGGCCTAAATGTATTGGATTTATTACGAAGTAGAGCGGTAATATCAATAAGCTTTCAACAATCACATTAATGGGATTTTCAAATATCTTCTCAAGGGGCGTCAAGAGTTTATCGTCTGTTAATTTCATCTTAATGTCAATGCCATACTTCTTCATTAGTACCTTATTGATAAATACCATCCTCTCACCATTACGTACTGAGCCATCTTTGCATATTATTGATAATGTATCCTCACCCGTACTTATTGAAATGCAATCATTGAAGTCAGCATACTTAATATTATCAATATCCCAATTATTAATTCTAGCTAAATCAGCGAGTAATGCCACCGAATCTTCTGTGATTACGTAGTCGAGGTTTTTGCCATCAACTCTATAATCATAGGCGTTGTATGGATATAGATTAATGACATCCTCAGTGTCTAGGGAGAGTATTGAATTCTCCCTAATAGCCTTAAATATAAATGCCTCTTTAATCATATCCTCGGTTATTCTCTTAACCTTAACAAGTATCTCTAGGTTATTCATCTACTTGATTGATTAAAATTAAAATTTAAAAACTTATCAAATGATTTTACTTCATTGCGGTAACGATGAAAGATCCTGGAATTAGGTATAACATATTTAAGCCAATTAACTAATGAACACAATAAATGGAAGCATTTAGAGTTAGAGAGTTCCTGAGGGAAAGCCTTAGGAATATTTATGAGGCCATGAGTTCCTACGAACCCCTAGTTAGGGTTATTTCTGATAGGGTAATAATAATTGGCGACTTACATGGCGATAGTGATACGTTACTACAAATAATGAGTAAGTATCCACCCAGTGACTGGAAGTATGTAATGCTTGGGGATTATGTGGATAGAGGTCCTCATCAACTTGAGACACTTTACCTTGCCTTCAAGTTATTCCTTGAACATAATGCAATCCTACTTAGAGGTAATCACGAATCACCACTTACAAATTACGAATATGGATTCTACATGGAATTACTGAGAAAGTTTGGTCAATATGATGGAGATTCGCTCTATGATAAGATTAAGGATGTATTTTCCCAAATGCCCATAACCGCGATTCTCAATGATAAGTACTTCCTAGTACATGGGGGATTACCAATAAGCAATGTTAGTGTAGATAATATAATGAAGTTGCCAAAGCCTGATGAGCTACCGAATAATGAAGTGACATTTCAATTGCTATGGAATGACCCATCGGATAGCGTTAAAGAGTATGAACCAAACATAATTAGAGGACCTGGCACTTACTTATTCGGTCCAGCAATTACTGAGAGATTCCTAGATAGGAGTGGTTTAAGTATGGTGATCCGCGGGCATGAGTACGTGCCTCAAGGCTATAAGTGGAATCATGGGAATAAGGTACTAACGATATTCACATCTAAGGCAGATCCTTACAGCGGAACTAGGGCACATATAGCCGTGATTAGCAATAACTCATTAAGTATAGTTGAGGTTGGTTCGTCCAATAATTAATCAGCCTGGGTCGGCCCGGTCATAAATCCCCATCAGAGATGGTCATCATTATGTATAAGTCATTAATCTCTCTCCTTATATTTTAATTCTAGTAACCAAATGATTTATAAATAACCCTCTTTTTATCATAATTGCAAGGCGGTTACTACGTCTGAGTCTGAGAGACCGAGAAGGAGAGGTTATCAAAGAGGTGGTAGAGGTCCACGAGGTCCGAAGCCTGTAAATGTTGGTGATGTGTTGGATGTAAATATTGTAGAGACGTCCAAGAGAGGTGATGGTATAGCTAGAGTAAGAGGCTTCGTAATTTTTGTACCAAATACAAAGCCTGGCGATAAGGTTAAGGTCAAGATAACTAGGGTTAGCAGATCATACGCGGTTGCTGAAGTGACTCAAGAGGGCTCCGAGCAAGGATCAACTAGTCAAAGCGCTGAGGAATCTGAGGAGAGCGGCGGCTTCGAGGAGGAATCTGAGGAGTAAGTTCACGGTATTTCTAAACTTATTTAAAATCGAATTAGTCTTCTAATAATTAATGGTAAACCTCTAGTTATCGTCAATTTAATCACACTCCTCATTGCTTGAGGATACCAAACCTTACCCCCATTACCTTCTTAATTAAATTACCGGTATCAATCATGGAAAATGCAGTAACGCCTAACCTCCCCATAACTAAGTTATCAATACCGTAAGTACCCAATGAAATGTAGTAAGCTAAGGATAAGTTTCTAATTAATGGTCTAACCAACCTAAGGTAATTTCCAGCAAACTCTCCAGAGGCTCTTGATTTACCTAGTGCCAGGGCTGCCGCAATCCCTGTGTACATAGCATAGAATATACCCTCACCCGTGGTTGGATCAGCAAATCCACCCGCATCTCCAACTAGGGCGATGCGCTTAATTACGATCCTATCACGATGCCTAATCGGTATTGGATGACCCAGAACAGCACCCATTTTCATCTTTAACGTATTCACGTACTCAATTAACCGCTGTCTATAATCGCCCCATTGAAGCGATCCGATGCCAACATCATACTCATTACCGCCCCTGGGGAAGACCCAGGAATAGCCCCACCTAGCCCTAGTCATATCAAGTACGCAAACATCACTTAAGTGCTCTCCGTGTGCTATTGTCATGAATGCTATGGCAACACCCTTCCTAATGTTATTACCTAATCCTTTAGCAATTACAGAATTAACTCCATCAGCCGCAATAACATACTTACCAACATAAGTATTATTCATGCCAATAACACTTACCCAATCACCATCATTATGAACTGCAACGACTCTATCAACCACATAATCAACACCCTCATCAAGCGCCTTAGTTAGTAAGTAATTATCAAATTCATCTCTCGAAACAACGCTGATAATTGGTTCATCACTAGTTATTACGAATGAACCAGCATTATTAACCAAAACAACCCTACCGCAACTATCACGAATAACAGGCTCCACATCAATACCAACACTATGTAACAACGTCACAGACTTCTGCGTCAATCCGCCACCGCAAGGCTTAATCCTTGGAAATCTAAATCTATCAATAATAAGAACCCTAAGACCCAACCTAGCCGCTGTATAAGCTGCCATAGAACCTGCAGGACCTGCACCAACCACTATAGCATCGTAAATATTACCCATAATTCTTAATCCTGGCCTGCTAGCTTCCTTTAAAATTAATCTAGCAGTTAATGACCGTGCATTACCATAATTAATAAAAGCCTCGTTCTTTACGCCGTAATTAACCTATACAAAAGATTGCTTTCTCAAGCGGCAGAGAACTTTGCCTTCCACAATTGCTCCTCCGATGACCAATGAAACCCTGAGCAAGGAGAGGAATCTCTTACGTCTCTCAGGGCAGGGAGGAAGTCAATAGCCTTAGTCCATATATGAGGATTGCCGTTATGCTGGCAATGTATATTACGGTTATAAATTGGCCATTAATTAATAACAGAGCCATTATAGTGACCAAGATTGGGATTGGTAATATTTCGTGAGCTAAACCCCGAAGTGATACATTAGCATGAACGTGGGGGTCCTTAGGTGTTGGTATCCACACCCACTCATCAGTTAGTAATGATTCAATTGAGTATATAAGCATTGGAAATGACATCACAATAGCCAACAATGTGCTCCTAGCCATATTAACCATAGTGTTCCAAAGACCATATCCAGTTCGCTTACTTAATATTAGTAGTACAATGATTAGGGGTATCGTAGTAATTACAATTAAGGTCTCAAGAAGCAGTATTTGTATTGGAGGTACTATGACCCCAAGTAGTGATAACACTGCCGTTATTAGTATGGATATGGCAGCAAAGGACATACTTGGAAACTGAAGCATCCATAGGATTCCATCAATCTTCTCCCATAGAGATGTCTCCCTGGATTTTAGCAGTAATAATGTATTGTGCCTTAAGTTCCATACACCATTAAATAACCACCTACTAAACTGTTTCTTCAGTGATAAGTAATCGTGTGGCACCTCACAATAAACATCTTCATTAAGAAGCCCAACCCTATAACCCATAGCCCTAAGCCTAATGCTTAAGTCAAGATCCTCGCCAGTACATTCACAAAAACCATTAAGTGCATTAAGAACTCTCCTCCAAATCACAATATTATTACCACTTATTGCAGGAAACCCGTTACTGAGAAATCTACCCCTTATGAATACCTCATTATAAACATCATACATGAACTTTACAAGTCTCGAGATCACGTTATCAACACTGTAATAGCCCTTCCAAACAGCCGTAACTGCATCATATCTACTCTGCAGCATGTTAACGGCATTCAATAAGTAATTGCGTGGTAACATAGTATCTATATCGAATATTGCTATCATATCACCCCTTGCATACTTAAGTCCGTAATTCAGGGCGCCACCTTTATAACCAACGCTTTTTGCTCTACGTACAATACTAATATTAATGCCAAGCCTACGCGCAAAATCATTAATCAAATTCCTAAGACTATTTACGTAGTACTCAGGATCATCGCTAATAAATATGACCTCGAGTAAATTTTTCGGATAATTAAGCCCGGCTATGTTATGAAGACTCCTCTCTATTGTTAATGGACTCTCACTCTTTATTGGTATTAGTATTGTTATGAAGGACAATTTCCGCGGAACTCCGCTACTCTTTGACTTCTTTACATATCTTAAGCTCCTTACACCATACCTAACTAATGCAATTACTTGAATTAGGCTTAAGATTAGTATTATTATCGATACTACGTATGTTATTGCCAATATTATTTGGGCAATTGGCGTAAGGGGGCTTGTTATTATGCCCCAGGGATATTGATTCATTATGTATTGCTGAACAACCTGCCTTACTAACTCCTTGATCTCCACGTAATTATTAATACTCATTATGTAGTGCCTAACCTAGGGTAATAACCCTTTATTTTAATTTCTCACCGGTCTTGATCAATTCCTTAAGCTTTGATAACGCATCTTCATACTTCATGGACAACACGAGCAATTCTGTAGTGCCATATCTCCTTAGTATTCCATGCTTAACGAGATCATCAATACTATCCTTAATGGTTTTCCTCACTATGTATGAGTATATTGCAACTATCCTCTTAGCCTGTGCCGATATGTCCATATCAAACATTTCCCCATATAACTTAGATACATCCTCAATAATACTAACCACATCATTAAGCTCCACGGAACCACTAATCTTTATCTTGGAGCCCTCAAGTTCCACATTAATATTCATGAGACGAAGAATATCTATTATGAGGTCTATGGGCATCGCAGCCTTAAGCCTTGCTTTATTAAGCAATATTGACATATCATACACCTTAACATTGAATCTACCCCTCATAGCCTTAATATCATCATAAATCCTCCTAATTTCAGAGGAGTAAAGCTCTACTTCATAAGGCTCACCTTGCACGGCAACACGAACCTTAACACCCCTCCCAACATCATACTTAATGAATAACAACCTACTCTTAATTCTCTTAGTCAACATCTCCATGAAAGTTAACGCCTCATCAAAATCATTAAACACGAAAACCAATTCCCTACGCACCCTAGACCCTCAATAACCCAGCATAGAGGTATATAAGGACTTAACCCTTAGGTAATACGGAAATAATCACGTGATGAGGCATGACGGAGGTTTTGGCTACCTCGCCTTCGATCTCTGAGGCTATATCATGAGCCAAGGCTACACTTATACTCGATGGTAAATAAACTAACACCCTAACAATATTTGTCCCACTTATACTCACTACTTGTATATCACTAACGTAACCTCCATACTTAGAACTAACCGCACTTGCAGCTCTCCTAATCTCATCAACGTTTACCACTTCCTTTTCTGGCTCAATATGAATCCAAACCCTGGCATTCGGCACAACACTCCTAACCTCCCTCTCTATCTTATTAATCACGTGATTAATGCTCTCTAACTCTGAATCGCCCTTAACAACAACATGCATTGTAACAACCACATCGCCCTCAGGTAAAACCATTACCTCGAGATTATGTATATTAATGAGTAATGGATCACTTATTGAAGAAAGTACGCGTTCAATCCGTCCCTTAAGCTCAGATTCCACGAGCTCAGGTTCTACATGTACCATAATTATTGAAGGCCCAACTTTCTGACTAATGGCGGACTCAACCTTATCCGCAATACCGTGGGCCTCTGATATACTTAGATTATCGGAAACCCCTATCGTTATCTCCACATGAGCCATGGATCCGGCTCTCCTGGCCTTCACATCCTTTACAGACAAAACACTTGGCACACTCAATGCGGCCTCCCTAGCCCTCTTGACTAAGTCCTCGGATATCCTATCCATTAGCTCATCAATGGAAGTTCTGATAAGCCTGGCTCCAATCATTGAGAAGTAAATCACAATACCGAAGGCAAATAGAGAATCAAGTAATGTACCCCAGACATCGAAGGCATGAACACTCACTACATCCATAACCTTACCCACAATTATTAATACTATAACAGATGATGATACGGCAATATCACTCATGAAGTGATAAGAGTCTGCTTCAAGAGCTCTACTATTCCACTTAATAGCAGCCCTTCTCAAAGCTCTTGACCTATTGATATCTATGACTACGGCTATTGCCATAACCACTGCAGCCACAGGATCAGGACTAAAAGGTACCCTCATTATTAATCGCTCAGCGCTCTCATAACCAATTAAGATACCCGTAATTATTATGAATAATGAACCTAAAAAACCACCAATGCTCTCAGCCTTACCATGACCATAAGGATGCTCCCTATCTGGTGGTTTAGAGCCAACACTAACAGCAGTGAGCGTTATCGCGGTAACTAATACATCCAGGGCAGTATGCATGGTCTCTGCCAATACGGCAAGAGAATTCGTTATTAACCAGGCAATTAAGTTCATAATAGTTATCGATAATGATGCCAGTAATGAAAGAATAGCAACCCTAGTCTTCTCATTCCTCATCATAAGCAAAAGACTTCTCATCTCTTCCAAGCTATACCCTGTTTGGTCATTAATTAGTCTATCTTCACGCATTTTCATTTTGATATCAAATCTGATATCAGTTAATAAACCTTACGAGTAATGGGATAAAAAGGCGAAGGGTTTATTAACTACTTCCATTAGGGTTGCCCTAATGGATACACGAATGGGAATAGCATCAGTAATGAATCTATCACTTATGGGAATTGCTATGATAGTGCTAGGTCTAGGTATATTTAACATAAACTTCCTACTACACCCACCAAGTGGATTGCCCGTGACCATAATATTAATAGTGTCGTTGTTACTTGGGATGTTGCATGGGATAACTCCGGATGAGCATACATGGCCAATAACCTTTAGCTACGCAGTTGGCGAGTATAGCACTAGGGGCGGTATGAAGGCAGGATTCCTCTTCTCCCTAGGATTCACGGCACAGAGAGCTATATTAACAACGCTAGGTTTTGCAGGCTTAGCATACTTCTACATGAAGTATAACCTAGATGGACCAGTATACTTCGTGGTTGGTTTTGTCATGGCGTTAGCAGGTTCATACATATTGAGAGGTAGGTATATACATATACCAATTGATGTGTGGTTAGGTGGCCATAAGCACCACACAAATGAGGCTAGTAGGTTACCATTGCATGAGGCTAATTCTCCAAGGCCCATCCCAATAAAAATGACTCTACTTCATGGCTTTATAGCAGGATTCGGCTTTGGGGCTTACGCATCAATAATAACGTTCATTCTAGCACCGCAATTGCCGAGTATAGTGTATGCTCCATTACCTGGTGTTATGTTTGGGATTGGTACAATGATAATGCAAATAATACTTGGTGCAATCTTCGGCAGTAGCCTAAGATCCAAGGGATTAACAGAGGAGGAGATTAAGCATGTGGGAAGGAAGACTGCAGGATTCACACTATACTACGGCGGTATCGTCTTCGCTCTAGTGGGGTTATTAATAATATTCTTACCACAGATAGATGCTTGGGCCATAAGTACTGGAATACCAATACCGAACTTAAGCGCCATTGATGTAGGCTTCCTATTAGTAATATCCGTCGTTGGCATAATAGGGCTTATAGGAATAATAAAATCATACAAAGAAGCCACAAAACTCTATAGAGCTCACTCAAAAATAAGTAATTAAAGCCCATGCCTTCATGGCTTTTTAAATCGTGATTTATTTAAATTACATCAACTTACCAACCTTAGCAACACGTATAACCCTATCCGGGTAATTAGTCGTTATATCATCAATACCGAGATTAAGAAGTTCCCTAGCTCTCTCTTCATCATTCACGGTCCAAGCACCAACCTTAAAACCTAACCTATGAGCTAGCTCCACGCCCTCATTATCAATGAGGTCATGGGCTGCATGAAGCCATTGGGCATTAAGTCGCCTGGCAATGTCTATGAACCAACCTACTCTACCAATGAATATTATGCCTATCTCAATATCCCTATCAATGGCCCTAACGTTATTGAGCGCATCATAGTCGAAGGATATTATTTGTCCATCAACATTATACCTCCTAATCAACTCCACAACTCTTCTCTCAATACCAGGATAATAATCACTACCCCTCTTAATCTCAATCTTATACCTAACCCTCCTGCCAAACTCTCTAAACACCTCCTCAAGTGTTGGTATCCTAATCCCACGCCACTTACCACCAAACCTAACACCAGCATCTAATTCCCTAGTCTCCCTTAGGGTTAGGTTCTTAACATAACCATGACCATTAGTGGTTCTATCTACCGTAAAGTCATGAATAACGACAACCTCACCATCCTTAGTCATATGGACATCAAGTTCAATACCATCAACACCCATACTAATGGCGAGGTTGAATGAGGGCATGGTATTCTCAGGGGCGTAACCCATGGCACCTCTATGTCCAAAAATAAGAACCATATTGCGTTAGTCTAGGTTTAGGGTTAAATTAAGCTTATCAATGCTGAAAGTTCTAAGAGCCTAGACTTCTAATATCCATTCAAAGCCTTGGAGGAGTCCATTACGCATTAATTAAACTTAAGTGTGCAGGACCACCTTACTCCTTAAATAATGAATTACTGTTGCCAAAGGCCGTGGAGATAGGGCACTTCACATGGTTAAGGACACATAAAGCTAAGTACAACGTATCAAGTAGCGGTATGACCCCAATAAAGCTTGAAGAGATTTCAAAGCTTGGAGGTTCAAGCGACATAATTAACGAGTTAGTTAACATTTATGGTATTGATAAAAGAAATGTAGCACTAACGCATGGAACTCAGGAGGGAAATTTCGCGACTCTATCTGCATTAAGGGAACTAGGAATTATTGACACTGCAGTTACTGTAATTCCTGAGTACGAACCCATAAGAGTCCTACCCAAGTTCCTTGGGTTAAGGCAGATGGAGGTTAATATTGAGGGTTCATTAATGGATGTACTGAATTTCATTAAGCCAGGTACTGTGGTTCTTTTATCGAACCCAAATAATCCAACGGGCATGTCTTTGAGTAAAAAATTGCTTTGGGAATTAAGTGATTCTCTGAGGAGGGTTGGGTCATATGCCATTCTGGACTCCATATTCCTAGAGTTCGTAGAGGAGGACTTAAGGGATTTGCCTATTGAGAATATGATTTACACATTCAGTACTAGTAAGTTCTATACTATGAATGAACTTAAGGTTGGTTGGGTCATTGGTGATGAGAAAATTATTAGGGAGATTAATGGAGTTGTTGACTTGGTAAGTCCACTGGTCCTAGACTTAGACTTAGGCTATGTCTCAATTCTTCTTAGGAATAGAGACTGGGTTAGGAGGAGGAATCTAAGCATAATAATGCCGAATGTGGAGACCTTAAGGAGAATTATAGGAGAAATAATGAGAACTGCGGAAGTTCAATACGTGGAATACATGCCAATATTATACCTAAGGCCAAAATGCCAAGAACTAACAGGAATGAAACTTGCAAATAAACTACTAGAGAGGGATGTGTTGGTCGTACCTGGGCAATACTTCGGGAGAGATGATGGAGTAAGGATAGGGCTTGGTTCAGTCGATAAAGAAACCTTCGAAACAGCTATGAATATAGTAATTGAGGTGATAAGGCAGGAATGTGAGAGGCATGAAACATAACGATTCAGGGCAAAAATAAAAGCTTTAAAGGTGTTGTGATGTGGGTAGGTTAGAGCGGGGGTGCCCGAGCCAGGTCAAAGGGGGCGGTGAGCAATCGCCCAAACTTAAGATCCGCTGGCGAAGGCCTGCGTGGGTTCGAATCCCACCCCCCGCACCAATTACTAACAATGGTATTCATACTTAATTAAAGCCCTTTACATCTTAGTTATATCAATAATGAGTAAGTATGCTTTCGTAATATATTTAATCCAGAGGATTTCTTTTAGGCAATCAAGGTGGTTCATATTCTTCACAAGGTTGTGTCGCTTAAAGCATTCTGACTATAATTTGATTATCTAAAATCTAGGTTCAAGGGCACCAATATTTAAATAGTCCATATAGTCTTTAGATCTCACCTATGGGACTATCGATAATTGAGATGGCCATTACGGTTCGGTCACTATGAATATGAATACTAATCCTCTATTTTTAAAGGCTACACTTACAGAACCTTGGAGGTTTCTTTAGAGTAAGTATTTTAAGTTTATTTTCGATAACGATTTCCGTGCAAGCTCTCCTATTTGACCATGTTACCAAGAGGTTTGGTCGTATTGTAGCTGTCGAGGATGTTTATCTGGAGGTTCCCGAGGGTAAGATTGTGGCCTTGGTTGGTCCCAACGGAGCTGGGAAGACAACTCTACTTAGGTTGGCGGCTGGGGTTTTAATTCCTGATGAGGGTTCCATATTTATTCATGGCTATAGGTCCACAGACCCTAAAGCTAAGAGGAGGATTGGTTTTATGACGCCCATGGATCGTGGGGTCTACTGGAGGATATCTGCCATAGATAACCTAGTATTCTTTGGGACTATTTACGGAATGTCCCTGAGAGATGCTAGGGCTAGAGCTATGGAACTACTCAAGGAACTGGGGCTTAGTGAGAGGGCTCATGATTGGGTTGCTACGTATAGTACGGGTATGATGAGGAGGCTTGAGATCGCTAGAGCGTTAATGCATGATCCGGAGGTTTTGTTGCTTGATGAACCGACTAGTGGTATTGATGTTGATGCTAAGCGTACAATTCTTAATTTCATAAGGGGGCTTAGGGGTAGTAAGACTATAATGTTGGCATCTCATGATCCTCAGGAGATTGAGCTTGCAGATATTGTTGTTTATATAAACAGGAGATTGCTTAATGAGTCTCCTGTGCTTAAGGTGGCTAGGGTATTAGTTAAGGGTTCTCTCGATGGATTCGATGGGTTCAATATTGAACGTGTTAGCGAAGATGAGTATGTAATTACTGTGGGTGTTGATAGGTTTAGTGAGTTAATGGGCAGGTTAGCCGGGCTTGATGGTAGGGTTAGGGTTATGGATATTGATGTGGAGGTTGCGGTTGCCGAGGGTAATGCGCGTAGGATGGAGAGAATTATGAGGAGAAGGGAGAGGTGATTATTAATGGGGTTCTTGGATAAGTTGTATAGTTTTGTCGTAATTAGAGGTTGGAAAATGTGGGCTAGTTATAAGACCCAGGTTGTGCTAACTATTATTAACTGGGTCATACCAGTATTCATATACTTTTTCATAGGGCTCACGCTAGGTTTTGGCAGGTTATCCGTGATTAAGGATTACACAGCATTTATGGTGATAGGCATAGCATTCCAAGGCTACTTCTCTGCCTCTGTCGTTACCTTAGCTGGTCGTATTAGGAATGAGGAGTTAATAGGTACCCTGGAGTATTTGGTTGCCTCGCCTTTGGGTCCTATGTCGCTCATGATGTATAATACAGTGTGGGGTTTAGTTATAAACTCCATCAGCGCCATACTGGTCCTACTCATTGGCCTCGGACTTGGCGTTTACTATCATGCCAATCTAATCTCTACAATAATACTCCTAATACTATACCTAGCCTCAATAATAGGGCTAAATCTAATAGCGGGCTCTGTAGTCTTAATTGTTAAGCAAGGAAATCCAGTGGCTCTATTTACCTCAGTTGCCTCAAACCTCCTGGGAGGTGTTGTCTTCCCAGTATCTATGTTACCGACTTGGTTAAGATACGTTAGTTACGCAATATCGCTCACATGGGCTCTCGATGGATTAAGAAGCTCAATGCTGAACAGTTACGGTATACAACAACTAATGCCTTACGTATGGCCATTACTAATACTCACCATAGCCTACTTAACCATAGGAATCGCCCTAACAAAATACGCCTTTACGAGAATACTTAGGCAGGGCTCGGTACACATGTATTGAACCCCATTCCACGGTCTTTCCACGAACAATTCCTTAAATAGAACAACGTGAAACAGCATGTGATGAATAAGTCAATACTAATAATAACTATGGTGGTCGTGATTATCCTAGCCATCACGATATATGCCCAGGCAAGTACAGGCCTAGGGCTACAGACTAAGGCAGGACTTAAGACATCATACGAAGTTCACTTAATTATCGCTCAGCAATGGGTTAATAGGCTCACTGAGTATGGCATAAACGCGACCTTGGTCTCTCAATTAGTAAGTCAGGCTCAGGCCGAGGCATCTGTTGGTAATTATACGGGGGCAATTGCCCTACTAAACAAGGCGATTAAAACCTCAGCTCAATTAATGGCCGAGTACCTGCATAATAATACTTCATTAGTAATTAATTACTATAGTACTACAACAATGACTATAAATAATACTGTTAAACATTCATTGAATAATAACAGCATTAACATAATTCTCGTGAACTCACTAAATTATATGAGCAACTATACAATAAACACTAGAGGCCTAGTGCACATACCCACCACAATACTCTTACTAAACAAAACCTTAAACGAGGCATTAAGCATAAACCCAAATCTAAGTCTAACTATCAATACCACCGCACCAATAATCAAAAGCCTATATCATGAGGTAGAAGTTTCAGTAATTACACAGAATACAACAGAAGCATCCTCAGCACTGCTTAAGGCCGAGGTGTTAGTGGTAATGAACCTATTCACAAACATAACCACTAGGGAGAGATACCTAAACCTAACCTTAAGCCATTGGGTAAGTATTGCTAAGTATAAACTTCGTGAGACCTACAAAAACATCACAAGTACCCTTGGGCCAAGCGCGTGGTTTGAGTTAAGTGGTAATGTATCCTCATGCTTAAGCTCAATTAATAAACTGGTACCAGGGCTTGCGGCTGGTATTACTAGCCCTGGGCAGCTCATTAGTAATTATTCCACATGCCTCCTTAAGATTAAGGCCGTAACCATACTAGCTAACAATAGTGGTAGGTTATTGGTGAGCATTCATGAGGTTGCGAATGAATTATCATCATTAGGCTTTAATAACAATTACGTGGCCAGCATGGGTAATAGCTGTATTAATGCAATGCTCACATATGCTGCATTAGGTAATGTGAACGGTGTAAATAGTACAATTAATTACTGCATGAAATTAATAATGCAATATCACGAACGTGCTAAGTATGCAGGACTAATAGTTAATCTGAGCAACTATAACCTTATCGAATTAAATAAAACAATAACTCGTATGTTAAAGGCCCATGGAATAACAGGCGTAGTACCAGCATTGTGCTGGGTTAGAATATATGGGAATATAAGCAGCATCATTAACTCGATAACTAAGTCTGTGCTTAATGGGACAATAAGTGGGCCTGAGGCTTTAGCCTTGATTAATCAATACTTCATGAACCTCACACTAAATCCACAGTCAATAATTGCGGGGTGTATTAGGCTTAATATAACGGGGCATGTACCACCAACAATAAAAATACCAATGACAAGCATCATAAATTCAAGCCAGCCCCAAGTAATGGGAATAGGCATGACCGTGGGATTGAACCCCGTGAAGCTACTACTGCTTGTGAATAACCCAACCCAGACCAGCCTATACATAGATGGTTTTGGGCTTGGCAACCTATACTGTAAATTCAGTACTAACTTGGCCTTGAATGCTGAGTCTCAGGGCTTATTGAAGATTGCACTATATACTACCAGCGGTTCAGTGCAGGGTACGGCAACCCTCATTACGAGTGCTGCGGTTGGGAGTAGTCAGGAGGTTTCAGTCCTTTGCCAGGGATATCAGCAATTCACGGTGGGTGCCAATTACACTGGCTACTTAATGCTGAGCAATGGGGAAAAGCTTCAGTTCCAAGTCCAAGCCACCAACCTAATGCAACCATATAGTTAATGACGCATTAAAATTAAGGCTTCATCCCTAAAAATATGAGTTTTCATCGATATTTTCTGAAGAATACGTAGTAAAGGATTGGGTCTAGTAGGGCTATGGAGCCACCCAATAATATAGGTAGAGAATAAACTGCATAACTCATTAATAAGCCAGCTATAGAACTACCAACACCATAAGGGACTCTACGTGCGATACCGGTTAATGATAAGCCTCTTGCTCTCTCATCGTCACTAATAACCTCTGTAGATAGGGATTGACGGAGTGGTATCGTTACCATGTACATAGCAACCCTGACCACATAGAGAATAGCATCGATTATGAAGATTGGTATTAATGCCATTACTATGAACATGCCCACCGATAAGGACCTAAGTATGGCAATCGCCTTAACCCTCCCAAGTAAATTCTCAATCCTACTAGCCATTAGGGTGAGGATTACGGAAACAACGTAGGATGCTGTATACATATTATTTATCTCGATTTCTGTGGCATGCAAATATAATCTAAACCAGAGTGGTAGGAGTGGTGTGACCATGCCGAGGCCTACGGATCCTAGGGACCCAGCAATAGCTATCTTAGTTATTGATCTCGAGGACTTTCTAGGTATAATATTTCTGATGTTTAGAGACCTAATTCTAGGTGGATCGTTCCTTACTAGGAATAGTATTGCTAATGATACAATGCTAAGGGCTAAGGATAACCTAAAGAGGGTAATATCTCCAAGATTAAGGCTAAGAATTATGTAGGATGTCACAGAGCCTATTAATGATGATATTATTGATATTGATGTTGTTAGGCTGAATACCTTAGTTCTTTCATGGAGCTCTGTATTATCGGCTAATAAGGAGGTCTGTAGGGGAGCTATTGGACCGCCACCGGCCCCGCCACCGCCTGCAGCACCTGTTGATGTCCCAAGCACGGAGGTTATAAAGATAAGTGTTTTATCGATTGTTGTGCTGAATATTGCCATGGTCACTACGAAAAGACTTGACATTATAATTAGGGAGTTTCTCCTGCCAATCATATCACCTAAGAAGCCTGAAAGTAGTACTAAGAGAGCTGATGAGATAGTTGCTATGAAGAAGTAGAAGCCTATCAATGTTATC
This sequence comes from Vulcanisaeta sp. AZ3, assembly GCA_000960865.2. GTDB lineage: Archaea > Thermoproteota > Thermoprotei > Thermoproteales > Thermocladiaceae > Vulcanisaeta. Next base: position 25,196 of record JZWU02000020.1, read on the forward strand.
GGAAAACCCAGCGCCTTTAGGTAAAGGGGAATTACAAATACCAAGTAGCCAAAGGCCATGCTCCTCAGGGCCCTTGAGAGGATCAGCAAATAAACGTCTCTATGCATTGATTTAATTGCCCAACGCATCACATATTATTAAAACTGCCTCATTAGTCACACGCCGTGCACTCACCACCATCAAGAACGAGGACATGACCTGTCATGAAAGAGGAATCATCGCTCAATAGAAAGATCGCAGCTCTAGCAACCTCCTGTGGTTCTCCGAGTCTACCCATGGGTATGTAACTCATGACGTTCCTAACCTTCTCCTCCCCTAACCAATCAATCCAGCCAGTCCTAATGCTGCCAAGGACTAGAGCATTGACTCTAATACTGGGCGATAAGGCTAGCGCCATTGCCTTGGTAAGTGCTATAATCCCCGACTTAGTCACTAGGTATGGTATACCCATGGTATCGCCGGTCCTAGCTGGTATGGACGCTATATTCACAATAGACCCTCCATTCCTCATTAATTCAATACCATATTTACTGACGAGAAACGTACCTCTTAAATCAACATTGAGTACCTCCTCAAAATCCTCCCAAGTGAGTTCCGTAAACTTCTTATTCCATATGATGGCTGATCCATGACCGGCATTGTTCACTATACCGTGCAGTACACCATAATTCTCCTTAATAACCTTAAACATTGAAACAACATCCTCCTCTTTAGACACATCAGCTCTAATAGATATTGCATCAACACCCGCATTTCTTAGTTTCCTTAATAGATCCTCGACCTCTGTGCTTGATTTTCTATAATTAATCACTACCCTGGCACCTTCATTGGCCACAGCCTCAGCTATAGCCCTACCAATGCCCCTAGAGGCGCCTGTGATGAGAATAACCCTCCCAACCAATCTACCCATTACCCGCGAAATGGCTTGCCTTATAAAAATCTCTATATAAAAATCTTATGTAACTACTTATAAGGGAGTATTTTGCCATTAATAATAATGGAGGCCGTACTACTCAGAAAGACTAAGAGAGACCCTAGGGAAGTCAGGGCTTGGTTTAGGGAAAGACTCTCAAAGCTTGGCATAATAATTGCGCCTGGTGCCTTTGACGCATTCGTAGCCCTCATGATACAACAGCTGGGTTTTGAGGCTGTTTATGTCTCGGGTGCAGCCTTTAGTAGTTCCCTAGGCTTACCAGACTTAGGTGTCTTCACTTTGGAGGAGTTAGTTAGGTTTACTAGGTACGTAACTGATGCTGTTGATATACCTGTCATTGTTGATACAGATACTGGGTTTGGTGAAACCATAAATGTTGTTAGAACTGTGAGGGAATTCGAAAACATAGGAGTTACTGCAATCCATATTGAGGATCAAGAATTGCCTAAGAAGTGCGGTCATTTGAGCGGTAAGCATGTGGTTTCTGTAGATGAGATGGTTAAGAAGATTAGGGCTGCGGTCGAGGCTAGGAGAGATGAGAACTTCATAATAATTGCCAGAACGGACGCCAGGGGTGTTTATGGGCTTGAAGAGGCCATATGGAGGGCGCAGGCCTACGTTGAGGCTGGGGCTGACGTAATATTCCCAGAGGCTCTTGAGAGTAAGGAGGAATTTGCAGAATTTGCTAAGAGGGTTAAGGCACCATTGTTGGCTAACATGACTGAGTTTGGTAAGACACCCTTCATAACGGCTAAGGAGTTTGAGGAGATGGGTTATAAGATTGTGATCTTTCCAGTAACCACATTTAGGGTGGCTATGAAGGCTGTGAGAGATGCGTTGCTTGAGCTTAGGGAGAAGGGTACGAATAAGGACTTAATTAGTAAGATGATAAGTAGGCAGGAACAGTATGAAGTTATTCACTATTGGGATTATGAAAATTGGGATAAGGAACTAGACAAAGAAGTGAATGAGAAATTCGCCAGTAAACTAAAGATAAAACAGTAAAGCTCATTTACCCTTATATAACCATTTCAATCATCTCATGACAGTAAGGCCTTACAAAGCACTTAATCTTTAGTTATTCCCATGGCTAGACCAAGCTGTATACCCTTGAGGGGATAGAGTCCTTACTGACAAGCAAGATCATGGAATTAGTTTGATGGTTAAGGGTAATGCTCATAAGTTTAATTATTAAGCATACTAGTGATGTCGGGTCTTAACATTAGGAATGTGGCTGTTCTTGGTGCTGGTACGATGGGTCACGGAATCGCTGAGGTCTTCGCAATGACGGGCTTCTCAGTCAAGCTTATGGATATATCTGATGAGATCTTAAGAAATGCTCTTAACAGAATTAGGGATAGTCTTGAGAGGTTGAGTAAGAGGGGCGAGTTGAGAGAAAGTGTGGATGCTGTGATGGCTAGGATAAGTACGACAACGGATCTAAAGACCGCAGTTGAAGGCATCGATTTTCTAGTAGAAGCAGTCCCTGAGAATGCGGAATTAAAGAAAAAGATGTTCAGTGAAGCTGATAGGTACGCACCACCCCATGCAATATTTGCCTCAAATACGAGCACAATACCAATAACTGAACTCTCTGAGGCAACAAACAGGCGCGAGAGGTTCGTTGGGATGCATTTCATGAATCCACCGCCGTTGATGAAACTTGTGGAGATAACGAGGGGTAAGTATACGAGCGATGAAACGCTTAATACGACAGTTCAATTAACTAGATTATTGAATAAGGAACCTGTTGTTGTGAATAAGGATGTACCAGGCTTCATAGTGAATAGAGTGCTCTTCAGGGTTATGTTAGAGGCATGCCGTGAGGTGACGCAGGAGGGCATTAGGATAATTGATTTGGATGCCATGGCAAGGAACGTGCTCGGATTACCCATGGGTCCCTTTGAACTGCTCGACTACATAGGCCTCGACACAAGCCTATTTATAGTTAGGGCAATGACGGAGAGAGGCTTCAAGGCACACCTATGCCAATTACTAGAGGACTTAGTGAGTAGGGGTAAATTAGGGGTTAAGTCAGGCGAGGGATTTTATAAATATCCAGGGGCTGGGCAGTACGTAAAACCAAGAATACTCCCTGACCAAGGCCTTGATTTAGACCCTATAAGGTTAATGGCACCAGCAATTAACGAGCTTGCTTGGCTGGTTAGGGAGGGTGTGGCTACGGTTGAGGATATTGATAAGAGCGTTAAACTTGGCCTTAATTATCCATGGGGATTGTCAGAATTTGCCGATGAGGCTGGTGTGGATAACGTAGTAGAGGCTCTTAGGGCACTTAGGGAATCCAGTGGCTGGGAGGAGTATGAACCAGACCCATTATTGAGTGAGTATGTTAAGGCTGGTAGGCTTGGTAGGAAGAGCGGTAGGGGGTTTAAGGAATACCCTGAGATTGAGGAGAGGAAGTATGAGGAGACCCTGCTCAGGATTGACCCACCCATTGCATGGATAATCCTCAACAAACCCGATAAACTCAACGTACTAACCCCAAAAATGGCGGATGAAATTGTAACTATATTAAGGACTGTTGAGGATGATTCAAGAGCCAGGGTTGTAATAATAACGGGAAGTGGAAAGGCATTCTGCGCAGGAGCCGATATTAATCAGTTCAAGGATGCATCACCAATTCAGATGTTCAAGGCAATGAGACATTACCATTCCATGACCCTTGAGATTGAGTACTACACAAAACCAGTCATAGCCGCAATAAATGGTTACGCCCTGGGCGGTGGTTTGGAGATGGCCATGGCTTGTGACGTAAGAATAGCTTCAGAGGATGCCTTACTCGGCCAGCCTGAGGTAAACCTCGGCATAATACCAGGCGCTGGTGGTACCCAGAGATTAACTAGACTAACCAATACTGGAATTAGTAAGGAACTCATACTAACAGGAAGGCAAGTGAGTGCTGAGTCCGGACTTAAGTATGGGCTCATTAATAGAGTAGTACCGAAATACGCACTTGAGTATGAAGCCAGAAGGTGGGCTAAGGAGTTGGCCGAAAAGCCACCGCTGGCATTAATGCTCGCTAAGTTTGCAATTAACTATGGCGCAGAATCACCCATATGGAGCGCCCTAAGCAATGAGGCCTCCTTATTCGGGGTTGCCATAACCACGAAGGATTCTCAAGAGGGTGTAAGAGCATTCCTAGAGAGGAGGAAGCCTAAATTCACGGGCGAGTAATAAGCATCTTACCACCGCTTAAAACCCCTATTAACACTAACGTGATTATCGAAATTATTAACGAGGCCGATGCATAGCCCAGGGCTAGTGATAATCCATAGACCTCGTAGGAATACCAAATAAGTATTGGTAATGGATATACGTAATTAAAGAATGGTGGATTAACTACGTAATAAGCCAGGATTGCTATCGATCCAAACTCGCTTATCGACCTACCCCAAGCCATGAGGAATGACGTTAACAACTCCCTATAGGTCATAGGAATTATGACCCTAATAAACACACCCCACCAACTAAGGCCAAACGTGAGACCAACATACTCATAGGTTGGATCCAACTCATTAAACACCTGCCTAATAGCCCCCACTGCGATAGGTGCTGAAACCACAAAGTATGCAGCCACCAACCCCCATATCGTATCTACCAGAGGTAGTCTCCTAATGATTGGTATTGGCGATATTGGAGATACAAGAATTAATAATGAGAGGCCAACTATAGTATGCGGTATTGTTAATGGGCTCAGAAGAACACTATCGACGATTCTATCCACGGGTTTAGGCATTAATCCCCTAGATATCGCATAGGCCGTGGGCGCACCCAGAACTAGATCTAGTGCCGCAGCAATTGAGGCACCAAGCACAGTAACAAACATACTCTCAATAAATACACTACTCGTCAATGCCCTAACTAGGTATTTCGAGCCCACATAAAGCAATGTAAACATTGGTAGGATCAGTAATAAGGAGATTAAAATCACGAATGGTATGAATATTTTTGAACGATCCACCCCTAATCACCGCGCCTATCCACTACCACCATACATGAGCAATGTTGAATTGACCAAAACCCTAATCATTAGTGGCGCAGCACTAATATTGCCATAAAATATAGTCGGAACCAATGGTTGGATACCCAAGCTTCTCATGAGCGCTTGTCCACGTGGCGTTATTAGAAATAATATTAACTCCTCAGCCAAAGCCTTATTGGGCGCCTGCTTTGGTATTGTCATAGCCAATTGTATTGGCGCACCCCTTACAGTCAAGCTTTGGCCACCAACAACAATCACGACACTCGACTCACCATAGAATGATGAGTATTGAGGATTGCCAAGATTCACTTGGGGTGGTAATGGGAAGTATGGTAAGCCCGCACTAATAGCCGATGACT
>JZWU02000021.1:0-30391 GCA_000960865.2 Vulcanisaeta sp. AZ3
AAGTGGTTTGGTGAGAGTGAGAGGGCGATTAGAGAGATATTCAAGAAGGCAAGAATGGCAGCACCATGCGTAGTATTCTTCGACGAAATAGACGCACTAGCACCAGCAAGAGGCTTAAGGGTTGATAGTGGGGCTACGGACAGGGTTGTCAACCAACTATTGGCTGAGATGGATGGAATCGCACCTTTAAAGAACGTAGTTGTTATAGCAGCCACAAACAGACCAGACATAATGGATCCAGCCCTACTTAGGCCTGGCAGATTCGACAGAATAGTCTACGTACCACCACCAAACCAAAAAGCAAGATACGAAATACTAAAGGTTCATGTGAGGAGTTTGAAGTTATCTAATGAGGTTAAAGATGGTGATTATAAGTATTTATGGGATTTAGCTCGTAGGACTGAGGGTTATACAGGGGCTGACTTAGCGGCATTGGCTAGGGAGGCTGCAATGTTAGCCCTAAGGGAGACAATCAACACTAGGCAGATCAAGCCCGTCGGTATTGAACATTTTGAAGAAGCATTAAGAGCGGTATCCCCATCCCTCTCTAGACAGGACATAGTTAGATTTGAGGAAATTGCGAGAAACCTAAGGAGGGCCTTAAGAGGTATGTGATTTCTCATACTCAATTCTCTTCTTTATGAAAATATCAACATCGTAGATGGGCCTGGCGGGTACGCCGGCGACTACCTTTCCAGAAGGCACGTTCCTAGTCACCACTGAGCCGGCTGCAATTACTGCATTTTCGCCAATCTCGATGCCTGCGATTAATGTGGAGTTGGCGCCTATGACGGCGCCTCTTCTTATTCTGACGCCGTCGAGTCTCTTGGATGGTGGGTATTTATCGTTAGTTATTACTACATTGGGTCCTAGGAATACGTTATCCTCTATTATTGTTCCTCTTGGTATGTAAACCATGCTTTGAATACTAACGTTGTTACCAATTATGGTATCACCATCAATCACTACGCCCGTACCAACCCTAGTACCATTGCCAATCTTTGTGTTCTCCCTGACTAAGACATTATGCCCAAACTCTACGTTATCGCCAATCTCGTCTTTCTCATAAATTGTGACATTGCTCCTAATTATGCATTCCTTACCTATCATAGAGCCTTCGCTTAACTCGTCCATTAACCTTTCTACGTTTGGGTTTCCCTTAGTTCTCAAGAGCTTTGATCTAATGGGGTGGCCTATGATAACGAAGGGTTCTACTATGGTGTTTTCATCAATCATTGAAGGACCTAGAATCATCACGTCATCATTGATGCTTTTACTCCTTACTCTGGCCTTGGGTGATATAAACTTCATTGATGGTTAATCATGCAATAAATATTTAAATGATTCCTATATGTAATGTTAATGGCTTACTACCCGCCGTCTCCATCACCACCACGTGAGGACCCGATAGTTAGGATCATTAGAGAGCTCATTAACTTAAGCAACAAGGTTGATCAGTTATCTAGGGATTTAGCTAATGTGAGTTCTGGAGTTAATGGGCTTGAGTCTAGGATTTCTAATATTGAAAAGGCAGTTTCCGAAGTTATTAAGGCACAGAACTTAATCTCAGGAGCAACGCCACAGAGCATGGAGGAACTTACAAGGACACTATCTAACACATTAAGTGCATTGACCAGGATTGAAGCCTCATTAATAACCTATAAGGACTCCATAGCTTCACTGAATAATAAGATTGAGGATTCTGTGAACCTATTAGCCAAAGTTTCCACGGACATTAAGGAATACAAGACACTTGATATTAATAGATCCGTTGAACTCAATAATCAATTAGCCAATGTTGCCACAAGACTTAATGAAATTCAGAAGTTAATTGAAGAGGAGAGCATGGCCTTGATCAGCGAGTATCGTAGGAATTCCGAGATCATGGAGGGACTTAAATCAATAATCCTGGATTTATTAGATAGGGGTTCTATTAAATCGTAGGGTCTACGTTTTGAGCTTTCAATTTCACATAAAATAATAAAAACAAAATATATTAAGGTCTTAAGTAATTAATACAGCATCAATGTTTAGAGGCAAGGAGAAGGAGGATATTTACCAGAGAATTAATGAAATAAGTAACTTACTCCAACTGCTCCAACAAAGCATCCAATCACTAATGAATAACACAAATCAAATACAAAGTAGTATCAAGACCATATCATTAAGCCTCGACAGAAGTGACAAAACAGTCCAGGATGCAATAAGGGTAATTAACTCATCAACTGCAGATATGGCAAATAAAATTGCCCAAATTAATACTATAATTAATCAATTCGATGAAACTAGTAAAAAGCTCATGGATGTTTTATTTAATACGCTGGACAAAGTTAATGATTTACTAAATAAGCTTCAAGATCTATCGGGCAATATACAACAAAGCCTCTCGAGTACGTCATCAATTCTTGAGTCCGTTAATAACAACGTTAAGGAGCTCAATACGAATGTCGAAAGCGGTGTTGATAAAGCCTCAAGCTTAATCTCCGAAATCTCAAAAGCCAGTAACTTACTAACTGAGTTAAATAGGATGTACAATGAGGTTTTAGAAAAGGAGAAGGATCTAGAGAATAAGCTTCTTGATTTAAGCAGAAGGGAAGGCGATGTACTGGCTAGAGAGAAAAGTATCGAAGAGATTAAGCAGAAGGTAGAGAGCGATAGGAAAGCCCTTGAGGAGGAAAAAGCAAGGCTTGCTGAAATGACTAATGTCATGAAAGCCCTTACATCATTATCGAATCAATTAACGATAAGACTTAATGAATTAGAGAATAGAGAGAAAGAATTGAATGATAGGGAGAAAGCCCTTAGTGAGCGTGAGGCTAAGCTTAGGGATTGGGAGCTTGAGTTAAAGTCCCGTGAGCAGAGGCTTGAGATGGAGGCCGTGAGGATCACTACGGAGACCGCTAGGCTTAAGGAGTTAGAGAAGAAAGAGCAGGAGATTAAGGAGAGACTTGAGCAATTAGCCCAGAGGGAGGCTGAGCTTAAGGATTTTGAGAAGAAATTGAATGAAAGGCAGGAAAGCCTTAATAAATTAGAGGCCGAGCTAAAGGATAGAGAGAGTAAATTAAGCTCTCTCGAGAACATGCTTAAGGAGAGAGAGGATCTGTTGAGAAGGCTTGATGAGGAGATTAGCAAGAGGAGGAGGGAGCTTGTGGAGAAACTAGAGCCATTTCTCACAAAATTACTTGAGGAGGAAAAAAGGCTCAATGATTGGGAGAAGAGGTTACTTGATAAGGAGAGGGAGCTTATTAATTATCAACGTGCATTAACAATTAGAGAGAGCACACTAATAGATCTTAGAGATAAACTGAGTAAAGAGAAGGAGGATCTAGAGAATAAGATGAGAGAGATGAGTAAGATAGAAAATGAATACCAGGAACTACGTAAGAAATACGAACAATTACTTAAGGAGAAAGAGGAGTTAATGAAAATTATTGAGAGCAAAGATAAGGAGCTGAATCAATTAAAATCCATGATTAAGAGGTGATTTTAAAGAACAACGAGAAGCACGAATGAGAACACCAGGATAATATTTAGGATATTCAACCCCAAGGCAAAAAAGGCAAGTATCCTGTTCAACCTTCCAATAATCAATTCCCTATCAGTATATGCCGTACTTACATCATACCAACTCTGCTTTATTGAGAGGAATGACGTGAAGAAGCTTATGATAGTCAATACTAGAACGAAAATATTAAACGTAAAATTACTCTTACTTGATAAATAAGTACCCGCTAATGAGGATAATAGTATCGCATATGTGAACACTGCAAGAACTATTGCAGCAACTAGTAATTTACTCGACATGGAATCACCCCAATGCTTCTCTCAACCTCTTTATCACGAATTCTCTACCCAACATTGCTAGGTAAGGCGCAATCCTAGGGCCATTGGGCTTACCGAAAAATACTAAGTAAACGCCCTTGAAAAATGTTCTCTCTGTATTCCTATCCTCTCTAGGCACTTTCTTCATTGCCTCCTTAATATTATCCTCACTCCAAACATCAAGACTCTCAAGTTCCTTAAGCAATACGGATAATTTAACTCTCTGGGTATCAGTTAATGATGTCCTAATGGAGTTAGGTAACTCCTCAAGAACCCTAATCCTATATACCTCAGGTGCAAATTTACTAACCCAATTACGAGCCTCAATAAGCCTCAACTTAATCCTACTAAGTGATAGGTCATCAAGATCTCCAGTAAGGATCTTCGTATTTCTCAACCTCTTAATAGCTCTCTCCACGAGCTCATCCACACTCAACGATTGCGGTAATGTCTGTATCAAGGCCACTGCATGCAGATAGGGTAGTTGAAACGGCATCTCTCTAGGCAACGGCTTTAATTGCGCGTACTCAAAGGACCTGAGGATTAGGCCCAGGTAATCCTTCTCCCTAGGGCTTGGCTCATCAACACCGTAATAGAGGCGTTCAGCCCTGTCATACATATCCACATATTGATAAATAGAGTCTAGACCGAAGGTCAGTCTCTTAGTTGGTTCATGGAATATGTACATGTACCTAAGAACTTCGGGTTCGGCAACCTCAACCCAAATCTTCGGTGTGAAACCTATGAAATCACTACTCCCCATATCACCAACATCCTTACCATTAACCACATAACCAACCCACTCATACCAAATACCCAATGGTGGGTTAATGCCATACACAGACCTTGCAATTTCAAGAGCTGAATCCCTCGAGCCACCTGGCATCGCATGATCCTTACCGTAAGGCTCGAAATCCACTTGAAGCGTATACCAAATACCAACCCACTCAACTCTCCAGGGCAGCTTGCCATCAGTAAGTTTAGCCTTACCAACATGACCACAATATGTACACCTATACTCAACTTCATATTTATCCAAGTCAAGTTTCAGCACCTCAGCCGTCCCAATTTTCCCACAATTCTCGCATACTGGTTCGAAGGGCACCCAATCCTTTGGATATGGGTTCCTACCCCTATACTTATTAATGACCTCTATTAACCTATCTCTATTCTTCATGGTCATGACTATGAAATCCCTCATTCTAGGATGCTCTCTATACATCTCACCCGTAGTCACAACCTCCACATTCTTAGCGAAATAATCGAGATAATCGCCAAAATCTCTCCAATAATGCTCAACCCAGGACTTATGGCAACCCTTAGGATCCGGAACACGCTCAAGAGGCCACTCAATGTACCTCCTACCAACCTCCTGGTTTAGGAACTGCTCAAGCTGTTTATCCTTACCCTTCCAAGGATCAACCGTGTACAGTGTTAGGACCTGCCTAACCCTGAGGCCAAAATCACGAAGCCTCTCAGCAATCACGCTATTAAGCACAATCTCACCTCTAAGCCTGCCAATGTGCTGAAGTCCAGAGACACTTAATCCACCATTCAATACACATTCCTCCTTACCTTCACCGCGACACCTCTCAAGAACCTGCCCTGCAATCCTATCAATCCAATGCGTATAACTCATTGCATTATGAGTAAACAAGAAGCTAAATTTATAGGTTATCCTAAACCCTAACCACCCTCTGCAGGAGGTAAGAAAACCACCTCCTCATCATCAGACAACTCAGTATCTAAACCTCTCAAGAATTCTATCGACTTACCATTAATCAAGACCACATACTCACCCCTTAACCTACCATCACCATCAAGAATAGCTTCGCTAAACTTAGGATTAAATGTATGAGACACTAGGTTTATTAAATCACGAATGGTCAAGCCTTTAGGCACCTCTAATTCAACCCTAAACGTACCAATTAATTCATAAAGATCACCAAAGAACTTAACCCTAATCCTCACAAACCAGGCAGGATAAACACCACTTATAAACATTAACTCATCAAATTCTCCAACCTAATGATGCCCCGGCCGGGATTTGAACCCGGGTCACGGGCTCGAAAGGCCCACATACTTGACCGGGCTATACTACCGGGGCCCGTATTGCCTATGGCTAATGGTTTCTTAAGGTTTTCTTTCCAGTCCGGGTTGGCCATCAATTGCCGGATTAATTATTTTAAGGCTTATACCCCAACGGTAATGTGCCTATTAACATCTATGGAAATGATGGTCTTTACTTCATTAGGTTCTCGGTAAATATCAAACCACGTAGAGCTGCGTTTGTTGTTGGTAATTTCACAGCATTCATGAAACCCATTGAACTCACTTACTGCGGCGATGATTACTGCGCCTACATCTCTCTACCACCAGGTAAGTATCTATACAGGTATTTAGTTGATGGTAAAGTAATCCTTGACGAGGGCCCTGTGGAGAACAGCTTCAATGTGCTCAAGCTTGAGGGTCCCTTACGTAAGGTCGCCTCGGAGCCCTCAAGGCGTAGATTGTTCAGAGCGATATATGGAATCTTCGTGGATAGGTTTGATTGCAAGCGTTCTGGTGATTCTAGGGATAGGCTTGGAGGTGATCTTGAGGGTATTAGACGTAGGCTTAGTTATATTAAGTCCATGGGTTTTGACGCAATATACTTAACACCCATATTTAGGGCTATGTCGTACCACAGATATGATGTTATTGATTATCTAAACGTCGATGACGACCTAGGCGGTAACAATGCCTTTAAGAGGTTACTGAGGGAAGCACATGAGGTTGGCATTAGGATAATCCTGGACATGCCAATACATCACACTGGTTCAGAGCACCCAGCATTTAAAGGCGCCCTAGGCGGAGACCCAGAGTACTCTCGTTGGTATTACATATATGACGGAGATTATGAGAAATTCATGGATGTTAAGAAAATGCCTAAATTAAACGTAAAGTTTGCCAGTGAATGGATTAAGGGAATCATGCTCCACTGGTCCCTTGAGGGTGTTGATGCGTTTAGGATAGATGTTGGCGCAGGCATACCACCCTGGTTCCTATGGGAACTGAGGCAATTCCTGAACAAGCCATTAATTGCAGAGGTTTGGGGAGACCCCTTCATATATAGGAATGCAGTTGATGGGGTTATGAATTACCAAGTATGGGAGCCATTAATTAAATTCCTAAGTGGTAACATGACTGGCGAAGAATTCCTACAAGTGCTTAGGAGGCAATTAATAATACTCCCAAGGCAATTCCTTACGAATTCATGGCTATTCATGGATACTCACGATACACCAAGAGCAATAACCCTATTTAACAACGATATAGAGAAAGTCAAGGCAGCCCTAACATTTACTTACACATGGATTGGAACACCAATGCTTTACTACGGAGATGAAATAGGGCTTGAGGGAGGACCGGATCCGGACAATAGGAGATGCATGGATTGGAGCAAAAGAGATGGTCTTCACGACTTCATAAGAAGACTTACGAATATACGCATCAAGCCCAAACATGTTAAGGCTAACGCAAACGAGATCATATATTACGATGAGAAATTCAAAGTCAGAATAAGCAATGAGCCAAGAAAGTATGAAGGAAGCCTAACCGGTGCCTACTTCGCAATAATCTCCTCCTAAGTAGAATACCTTACGCCCTAGCTTCTATTTCATAATTTCCAAAAAGTTCTTAGATTATTATTATATAGAGTCAATATTATAATGGCGAAAATAAATAACAAGCGGATCCGCTAAACCTTTTAGACTAGTAAACTTTTTAAATCCACACTGAATAAAACGAGCACTATGCCGGGTGGTATGAGAATTAAGGGTCTGTCCACCGGTGTAATAATTGGCATAGTGGTTGCAGTAATAGTCATAATAGTTGCTGTCGTAGCCGTCCTATATCTATACAAGCCAGCCCCGAAGCCCGTTACCGCACCAGGCTTTGTAATACCGATTTCAGATTTCACACCCCAGAATGTATATAGCCCAAGCTTTGCCCAAACATTCTGTTCTAAAGTTGGCAATGTAACAATAACCGTGTGGGATACATATAGCGAGAGCGAGAATGTAGCATTCAATAAATCTCTCACATCCTTCGAGCAATTATATCCATGCATACATGTTGAAGTGACCTATGGCGTTGGCTTAGCAACATCTAACTTTATATCAGCTGCCAAGGCGGGACAAGCCCCTACTGTCTATAGAGATTCAAGTGATGATGCAGGTAAGTTATTTGCAGCAGGCCTACTCCTTAACTTAAGCGAGTATCTACCACCATCAGTCTTCGAACAATACAACCCAACTGCAGCCCAAAACTTCTACCTAGACACAGCTAGCGCTCATGGGTATTACGGTCTACCTGACAATGTTAATTACATTGTTATGTTCTATAACAAACAATACATAACATCACCACCAAACACCACGAACCAACTCATAAACATGTGCCTTCAAGTGAACTCCACATACCATGTTTGGTGTATTGCATATGGCATGAGCTCCGAGTGGGGTTATAGATTCGCAGCCTGGTTCTCAGGCTTCGGCGGCAAGATATTTGGTCCCAACAACATGCCCATGCTTAATTCAAGCGCCATGGTTAACGCCTTAGAGTTCTGGTATAACCTAACGTACAACCTACACATAAATGCCCCAGACATGAACCCAAGCCTAGAGGCTCAATTATTCACCACAGGTAAAGCCGCAATAATATTTGATGGCCCATGGGACCTAGGCACTTACTTCAAGGCCTTAGGCTGTAACCTAGGTGCAGCTCCATTACCAGTAATTAGCCAGACAGGGCTACATGCAACCCCACTAATAGGGAGCACTGGTTGGGTAATAGCATCACCTCAAGCCAGTGGTGCAACTCCGCAGCAGTTAGAGGCTGCGCTCGTCTTTATACTATACATGACAGGTCCACAAGCCGATCTTAACCTGTGGACTTATGCCCACGATATACCAGCTTACATGGAAGCCTACAATACCGCTCTTAACCAGTTGAATGCTAATCAATTAACACCGACATGCCTCAACAGCATAATGGAGGGCATATTTGAACAAGCCCAGTACGGACAGAAGTTCCCCAACATACCTGCTATGGCTTACTACTGGCCAGCATTCCATCAATACGCCACCGAGTACTACGCGAATAAAATCACGGCTCAATCCGCTGCCCAGGGTATGGAACAATACATGCTTCAGCAGATATCTCAGTCTGGTGGCTGATAAGGGTGATTAGATACGGATAGATTTCAAAATCTTAATCATATTCTTACCCAGTATTTCTATATCCTCCCCATAATAGCCATAGCCCTATTTCTCTTCTTATACCCAGTCGCCTATGCCATTTACATATCATTCACGAACTTCAATCTTTATCACTTGTTTAGCTATACGGTAATTGGGTTGAAGATTTATGAACAAATATTTAGTAGCAGTACATTCTACACGTTGTTACTGAATACTGTAATTTGGACCGTGGGCAGCCTCGTGCCTATGGTTATTGCAGGCTTTATTCTCGCCCTACTTCTTAACCAAAGAGATATTAAGGGTAGAAATGTCTTCTTCACGTTATTCCTTGTTCCCTGGGCCTTTCCGGCTTATATATCATTAATTATTTGGCTAGGTATGTGGAACTATGAGTATGGCATAATCAATAAGTTCTTTGGCCTTATTCATGTAGCCCCAATCAACTGGTTAACATATACAAATACTGCCTGGGCAGCCCTAATACTCACTAACCTATGGTTATCATTCCCATACTACACAGCTGTATTTCTATCAAGTCTTCAAAGCATACCAAGTGAGCTTTATGATATAGCCACGGTAGATGGAGCCAATGCTTGGCAAAGATTTACGAACATAACCCTACCCCTAATGCGTAGCGCTATAGCATTTGTAAGCGTGGGGGGTTTCGTCTTCACATGGAATAACTTCTACCCAATATACCTATTAACTGGGGGTGGTCCTGGTATATCTACTGACATATTGGTGGTTTATACGTATCAAGAAGCATTCTCATATGGATTTTACAATATTGCGGCTGCGTATTCCGTGGTTTCAACAATAATCTTAGCAATAATGGCAATAATGATGCTCAGGCTTGGTAGAGTCCTCGAGGTGATAACATGAGCAATAGATACAATCTTAAGTATAAGTTCATTAACTGGATTAGGCTCAGTATATCCTACATAATACTTGCCATTGTCGCTATCGTAGCTGTGTTCCCAATATACTATATAGTAATTACATCATTAAATCCAATACCTACATTAGCCTCCATAACACTTGCATCATTATTACCTGAGAAACCATCACTAGACGCCTACTATTACATATTGTTCAGAGAACCGTTCCTACTGTGGCTTAGGAATAGCTTAATATTGGCATCAGGCACTGTGGCTATAACAGTACTTGTTTCTTTCATAACTGGTGCTGCCTTATCCAGACTTAACATAGCCGGTAAGAGGGCTCTAATGATAACAATATACGTAATGACATTCTTTCCCTTCGCAGCCACCGCGCTGCCCCTCTACCTAATGTTTGCATCGCTACACTTAATCAATACATACATAGGCCTAATATTAGCCTACTCAGGTGGTGCGTCCATATTTAGTTCCTACCTCGTTAAGATATTTATTGATAGAATACCCAGGGATTATGAGGAGGCTGCTTTAATAGATGGTTTAACAAGGCCAGGCGCTTTCTTCAGGATATTATTACCGATGGCAAAGCCAATAATAGCCTTTGTAGCCTTAATGGCATTTTTAGGAGCATATACAGACTATGCATTGGCAAATGCCTTCATAACGAGCGGTAACTTGTGGACACTGACCCTAGGCATGTATTACCTGGCTTTCGTAAATAGAGCTACTCTGTATAACGTATTTGCAGCCTTCTCAGTATTAATGGGAATACCCATATTTGCAATATTTATAGCATTTGAGAGATACCTAGTACAGATATATGCGATGGGTGGCGTCAAGGCGTAATAAAAATTGAAAATTCATAAAAGAATAACTAGAGATAAAATTTAAATACTCAAAAATACATGAAAATTATGATAATCTGGAAAATATACATAATGGTACTTCTAGCATTAATGTTCATGATACTAGTGATACCTACAGTATATGCCCAATCCTCATGTCCATATGTAGTTACCTTTAACGTAACACCAACCAGCGGACCTGCCTACATATCAATATCAATTTCAGGAATACCCCAGGGCCATGAAGTTTACCTACACTGGGGTATTGAGCCGTATCCGCAGGGCCCATGGTCGAACGTAACTGATACGCAAATGACTTGGAATGGTGAGAGTTACACGGTGACGATAGGTCCCTTCCAACCAGGGACTTGGGTTGCTTGGGTATTTCATGATGCAACGACTAATACATGGATTAATTACCAATGTACCCCATTCTGGAATTGGAATATCAATGTTAATCCACCCAATGCAGGCTATACCTGGGCCTATGTATATCCAAATGGAACAATACTAATAACAATGCTTGGCAGGGCTCCAGACAATATATTACTATGGTATGGGTTGACATCGGGACCTGGTAATGTTCCATGGTATACAACAAGTGGGCAGCCTGGTAATCTAATTGCTAACATGACCTTTAACCCACTCTGGGGTAATTATTCAGTCCTTATAGGGCCCTTCAAGCCAGGCCAATGGATTCAATGGGTTTATTGGGACAAATCCACAAACACCTGGCTGCATTGCTCAACGAACTTAATAAGTGGCCCCGTTGTTTGTACACCAGGCGGTAACTTTGCAATTCAGGACATATACTCACCTCTCGTCTTTATAAATGCAACCTATAGTAAGTATGTATACCTCATTGGGCAGAATGCAACCGTATACGTACTCTTCAATAATGAGTTTGGTAAGGCAATTAATGCGAATATGACGCTGACAATAGGTAATTACGTACTTAATTACTACAATATATCGATACCACCCGGTTATACGACGGTACCTCTAAGCTTCACCGTAAACATGCCTCAGGGAATCTATACACCAACTCTCGCTGTGTATAACCTGGAGACCCCATTAACGCGAGTCACATTGCCAAGCCTATATGTACTTAATACCACAGGCAAGCCATTGATGAGTCTAGTCATTGTTTGGAACATGCATCAACCACTGTACATAGAGCCCAATGGGACTTGGGAGCAGGCATGGGTCCTGCTTCATACATGTCATGACTTTCTGTGGAATGGTACGTGGGTTGGCGCCTATGAACTACAAGCTATGTTGATTAATAAGTACAATGTGAGTGTCACGATAGACTTCACCCCCGTCTTGCTTTATCAGTGGGAGACAATAATTACAGAGGGTAGATTCCCCTATGCACCTGTTTGGCCAAGTCCATCAACACTTAACTTTAACCTGACTCAGTGTGTTGAGACGATTAATTACACGGTCAACCTATATAGGGAGTTGGCTCAGGAGGGTAAGGTGGAGATACTCACGGTACCTTTCTATCACCCGCTTCAAGCAATTATTTATGATAACGGTTGGTCAAGCGACCTATTGGCTCAGATAATCATGGGTGAGGAAATGACGGAGAGGGTCTTTGGGGTTAAGGCTACGGGTGCTTGGACCCCTGAGATGGCTTTCAACATGGGTCTAATTCACCTATACAATGAAACTGGTATTGAGTTTACTATACTCGATGCTCAAGCCTTCCTACCATATGCAACTGTGGTTAGTGGCACACCAACGCCCTATGGGCCGATAATAGTAGAGGACTCAACAGGTGAACAATTAATAGTTCTATTCAGAGACACAAACCTATCCAATGCATTTTCCTTCTCCTATTTCAGCCAACCGCCTCAGATGACAGCGAGGGAGTTAATTCATTACTTAGCTAGGCTATACATGAGGAATCCTGGTGCTGTGGTTGTTGTTGCATTGGATGGTGAAAATCCACTAATATTTAACCCAACAACAGGACCCTATGGCCTACAAGCTATATACCAAGTGCTCTCTAAGTATCAGGGAACCTTCTTCATAACGCAAACGGCGAGTGAGGCCATAAAAACTCACAGCCCTGTGGCTATACTTACTAACCTACCAGAGTCCTCCTGGAATCTAAACTTAAATAATTGGAATAATGGTTATCCAAATAAGACAAAGATTTGGTACTCAGTGGCTTTAGCTCGTGAATACCTAGTCGCCTTCACAAAGGCAGTGCATATGCAGTTATCACCTGTTGTACCGTTACCCTTTAACATAACACCAAACTCCACAAACCCAGTATACACGCTGTGGAATTACCTATACATTGCTGAGGGGAGTGATTGGACTTGGCAGACAGGGCCTCCAAATTATGGCCCAGTGTGGTTTGAACAGCAAGCTTTGACTTATACAAATACCATAATCAATACTATTAAGAGTTGGTTAGGGCAGGTGAGGCTTATTAGATATACTGTTACGCGTGATGGAGTTATCCTCACGATATATAACGGACTTAACTACACGCTATACGTAACTCTAGTAGTCAGTAATGGAACATACGCAGTAGCCAAGCCCATAGTACTTAAGCCGCACCACATGAACGTAATGCACATAAAAGGCATTAGGAACGCCACAATTATTCAGCTTTATTCGACGGTTAATGATTATGAGCTTGGAGACCACCCAATACCGATTAATCAATACGGATTCCCGTTAATTACGTACCACCTAAGCCCAAGTAATTCGCAAACCGCGACCCAGAGTAACTCCGAAAATCTCGACATTGCCATAACCGTACTAATAACTCTATCAGTACTTACGGCAGTAATGTTACTTAAGAAATTTTTATTATAACTATTCATAATCTTAACATAATTAAAATCCTTCATTTTCTTTTACACTATATGATTATTTTATATAGATATAGACCTGGCCCTTAGCTTAGCAGCTTTACGGTCTCTTTAAGCTTAACGCCATGGAGCTTGCACAGCTGGGAGACTTTATTTGCCTTGAGTGCCAAGCCTGGTGGCAATAAAGTAAATTGTTTCGCATGATTGATTTCAGCCCTTATTACTAGTCCTGGAAATTAATGAGTAATACCTACTAAGCACTGGGCATCCGCGTCCCTCATTTAGGCAAAGGTTTATGAACTTACCCCTACTGCTTCTCCAATCCTCAGGGGGCATTAGTATGCATCTTTCACCATCACGTGTTCTCTGATAAAACATGCACTTACTCGTACCTGTAGATGACATGTTAATTCTGATGTTTATGGGTATAATATAAACTTAATAAACTAGTTTCTATAATGCAAGTTGTGCCGGTCATCGTTGAGATTGCGATCGACCCAATAGGAACCTCATCAACAAGTGTTGGTGATTTAATTAAGGTTGCTGTTGATGTTATTAGGAGGTATGGTTATAAGTATGAGGTTGGTCCCATGGGAACTTCTGTGGAACTACCTAGTGTTGAGGCCTTAGGTAAGTTGCTTCAGAATATACATGATGTCCTCTATAATGCAGGTGTTAAGAGGATTGTAACTACAATAAGGATAGATGATAGAAGGGATAAGGAAATAACAATGGAGTATAAAGTGAGGAGAGTTAGTTAAGGGTCATGGTTAAGGTAAGGATTAAATTAGGTTCGGTATTTGACGACCCGGAATTCTTCGAGGTAAAGATGAACTGTACTAAGTGCGGTAAGTGCTGCCTAGGGACAGAGATGGAACTTCTTCCGGAGGATATTGAGAGGATAGTGGCCTTGGGCTATAAGTTAAGGGATTTTGCTATTTTTGACGGTGAAATTTGGCGGTTGAGGAATGTGGATGGGCATTGTGTATTCCTTAATCCGAGTACCATGGAGTGCACAATATATGAGAATAGACCAATTGGTTGCCGCTTATATCCTCTGGTCTATGATGATATTGAGGGTCCCTACATTGATAAGGAGTGTCCTGCGTGGAATACCATAAGGAATATAGAGATTAAGAGATTAGGAAAGTACTTACCAATCTTTGTGAGAAGGTCAAGAGAGACCAGGGATTGGGTTAGGATTAGGTTTAATATTCATGATTGATTATTTTATTTATATAAGTATTACTTACCATGATAATTAAAGAAATGTTGTGTAAAATATATTATAGCAATTATGTTTCAAATAGTCTACGTGGTTCGTACAATCCTTATTAAGATATTCCGATTATATAATGTATTTATATTTAGCTATTTTTATCATTTAGAGATAAATAACTCACCAGAAGCATTTATAAATACTCATGATCTGTGGTTTTAATGATGAGCGCATATAAGGTAACCGAGTTCATAATACTTGGTAGAGGAGGCCAAGGTGGTGTTACTGCAGCCAGGATATTAGTGTCTGCAGCCCTTAAGGATGGTAAGTGGGGTCAAGCAATTCCTGAATTTGGTGCCGAGCGTAGGGGTGCCGTGGTTAAGACATATGCTAGGATTGCGGATAAACCTATTAATATGCATAGCAATGTTAGAAGAGCTGATGTGCTTGTAGTATTGGTAAGTAATATCCTAGATCTAGTTAATATTAACGATTTAATGAAGGATGTAAATTCAATAGTTATTGTGAATTCACCAGTACCCATTAGGACTGGTTACAAGACATATTATGTTGATGCTACCTCAATAACGGAAAAGCTTGGGCTTGTGGTCGCAGGTTGGCACTTGGTCAGCACGCCTCTCCTAGGTGCTGTGGCTAGGGTAACTGGTATTGTCAGTCTCGACTCGATCATTAATTCGTTGCCAGAGTTCATTGGTAAGGATAATCTTATTAAATTGAATGCAGAGGCAGCTAGGATGGGTTATGAAATGATCAGGGGTGAGTGAGATGAGCGTGGCGGAGAAGCTAAGAGGTTCTCTCTTGTCTACGCCTGCTGAGGGCGCTGGCGGTAGGACTGGTACGTGGCGTGTATATAGGCCGGTAATTAACTATGCTAAGTGTACGAAATGCGGATTATGCTGGCTCTACTGTCCTGAGAATGTAATTGATTGGCTTGAGGATAAGAACGTTAAGATCAATTACGATTATTGTAAAGGATGTGGAATATGTGCAGATATATGTCCTGTGAAGGCAATTGACATGGTTAAGGAGGAGGGGGTGGTGTGATATGGTGAGCCAGATATCTATGGCGAAACAGGTTAGGAAGGTGTTGGTAGGGAATCACGCAGTTGCTGAGGCTGTTAAGTTGGCTAGAGTTAATGTAATTTCGGCATATCCAATAACACCACAGACCCTAATTGTTGAGAGAATATCTGAAATGATAGATAAAGGCGAATTGAAAGCTGACTACATAAGAGTTGAGAGTGAGTTTGCAGCGTTAGCTACGGTTTACGGAGCTACCTCGGCAGGTGCTAGGGCATTCACAGCAACATCAAGCCACGGCCTATTCTACATGTATGAAATGCTTTGGTGGGCTGCAGCATCAAGAATTCCGTTCGTGATGGCTGTGGTTACGAGAGTCGTGGGTCCACCATGGAATATACATAATGAGCATACAGATCTCCTTGCAATTAGGGATAGTGGTTGGATAATTGGTATGGCCCAGAATGTCCAGGAGGCCTTTGATATGACACTGACGGCATTTAAGATAAGTGAGGATGAGAGAGTATTATTGCCTGTGGCTGTGGGGCTTGATGGTTTTGTACTAAGTCATACGGCTGAGCCTCTCTATATACCGTCTCAAGATGATGTTGATGCTTGGTTGCCTCCGAGGAATCCGAGGATTCCTTATGTAATTGAGCCTGGTGGCGAGTCGATTACAATGGGTAATTTGCCTAAGGATGATGTTTACCATGCATTGCTTAAGAAGTACATGGATGAGTCTATGGAGAGTGCGAAGAAGGTAATTGCGGAGGTTTATGATGAGTATGGAAAGTTGACTGGTAGGAACTATGGGCCATTAACTGAGTGTTATATGTGCGGTGATGCCAAGTACATAGCTGTCTCAATGGGTGCTTGGAGTGGTGATATATTAACGGCAATCGAGAGGCTTAGAGATGAGGGATACCCAGTGGGTTTATTGAGGCTTAGGTACGTAAGGCCATTCCCTGAGGAGGACATAATCGCGTGGATCAACGGTGCCAGGGGTGTGATAATATTTGACAGAGACTACTCAGCGGGTATGGGCGGTGTATTAGCGAGCGAGATTAGCGGTCTTATCCCAAGTAATGTATCGTATGAGGGAGTCATAGCAGGCGTTGGCGGTTTTGATGTCTCCCCCGATGAGCTGAAGACAATAATTAGTGACTTTATAAATAGGGTTGAGCGTGAGGGTCCAGTTAGAATTAGGAAGTATTGGTATATACCTAAGGTTAAGGGGTGATGAGTATGGTCACAATGACAGAATTACATAAGTACGGGAAAACAAAATTCATAATGCCTGGCACAGCTGCATGTCCTGGATGCCCATTACAAGTAGGCATGAGGCAGCTTGCTATGGCGCTTGACGGCAAGTTCGTAATGGTTATACCAGCAGGATGTTCAAGTGTCATACCAGGTACTGCACCCTTTACTGCATATACCGTGCCTACGCTACACGTACCGTTTGCTTCATCTCCAGCCGTGGCCAGTGGCATAGTTAGAGCCATTAGGCAAAGGGGTAATAATGGTCCTGTGGTTGTTTGGGCTGGTGATGGAGCTACGGCTGATATAGGCATTGCAACTCTTAGTGGTGCTGCCTATAGAAATGAGGATATACTATACATAATGGCCGATAATGAGGCATACATGAACACGGGCATTCAAGCTAGTGGTACAACGCCTTGGATGGCATGGACTACAACATCACCGAGGGGTAAGACTGAGGGTGAGAAAGATGTGGCTTTAATAGTGCTAATGCATGGGGTACCATACGTGGCTACGGCCAGCATTGCCTACCCAATGGACTTCATTGAGAAGATTAGGAGGGCAGTGCAGATTAAAGGGTTCAAGTTCATACATTTATTGGCACCATGCCCACCAGGTTGGAAAATGGATGATGCATATACAATTAGGGCTGCCAGACTTGCCGTTGAAACGGGTGCTTTCATACTTTGGGAATATAACCAAGGCAAGTTTAATATAAGCCCAGCCAGTCTAATATATAAGGATAAGGCTAAAAGGAAGTCTCTGGAGGAGTATCTTAAGATTCAAGGTAGGTTTGCACACCTCAAGCCTGAGGATATTAAGTTGCTTGAGGAAAGAATCGATGAAAAGTGGAGATTTGTACTTAAGCTTGCTGAAATGTATAAGTAACGTTTTAAAATAAAATTTAATAACCATAATCGAGCCTCCTAGCTGATGAGTTGGAGCTTATTAGATGCATTAAGGAATAACCCTGACTTAGTTAGGGATTCTCTTAAGAAGAGGCGTATGGATGCTGCAATTGTTGATAGGTTTATTGAATTAGATGGTAGTTGGAGGAGGGTTAAGGCTGAGATTGATGAATTAAGGCATAAGCATAATGTAATTAGTAAGGAGATTAGTAAGTTAAGTGGCGCCGAGAAAGAGGCGAGGATTAGGGAGGCCAAGGAATTATTGAATGAGATTCATAAGAAGGAGGAGGAATTAAATAAGCTTGAGGATGAGAGAGATAGGGTTTTGAGGTCAATACCGAACATAGTTCATGATAGTGTACCATATAATTGTCCGGAGGGTGTTGATTCAATTCCAGTTAGGTTCTATGGGACGCCCAGGGTCTGGGTTGGATATGTGAAGGATTTTAAGGATCAGACGGAACGTTTTGGCTTTACCGTGCCCTACGAGGAGATCACTTGGAAACCCGTTGGGCATGCGGACATGCTTGAGTTGGTTCTTGGTATGGGGGATACGTTGAAGGCTGGTGAAGTTGCGGGTTCGAGGTTTTACTATCTATTCGATGATTTAGTGATGCTCGACATGGCAATACTGGCCTACGCCATAGACCACATGACCAAGAAGGGGTTTAGGCTCGTACTACCCCCCTATATGCTTAAGTACGAAGTTCTCTCAGAGGTATTGGACATGGATACCTTCAGGGACATGGTGTATAAGGTTGAGAATGAAGACCTATACCTAATAGGTACAGCTGAGCACCCAATAGCTGCATACTTAAGGCATGCAGAACTCCTCGAGGATCAATTACCATTCCTATTCGTGGGTATCTCGCCAAGTTTCAGGAGAGAAGCTAGTGCGGGCAATAGAGATATGAAGGGTATCTTCAGAGTTCACCAATTCCATAAGGTGGAACAATTCGTATTCTCACTACCTGAGGATAGCTGGAGATGGCATGAGGAACTAATAAAAAATGCAGAAGAGCTTTGGCAAGGTCTCGGTTTACCATACAGAGTAGTTCTCCTCTGTGCTCATGACATGGGTAGATGTGCCGCTAAACAGTACGACTTAGAGGTCTGGATGCCTGCCCAGGGTAGGTATAGGGAGATGGTGTCCTGCAGTAACTGTACTGATTGGCAGTCTGCGAAGCTAGGCATTAGAGTTCTCAAGAAAGATATGAGGAGGGAGTTTGTGCATACCCTAAACTCCACAGCGATAGCTAGCACGAGAGCTATAACGGCGATCCTGGAGAATAACCAAGAACCTGATGGTACTGTAATAATACCTAAGGTATTAAGAAAGTATCTAGAGATATTCAGTAAGGGGCCTATGGATGCTATCTACCCGAGGAGAAGGGTTAGGAGGGATAGTAATGGTAATCCAATCATCGAGTAACTCAACGTTGCAATTGTGCTGAGTTTGTCCACAAATAATTGAAGTATGTCTTAGCAATATCAATTATGTAATCCTGCCTTGAGTAAAGGCTTATGTAATTATTACTTTGTCTAATTACCAAGACCACGCCGTCAACGCCGATCAAGCCGCCACCAAACAACTCATCCTTGATCCTCACATGTATCCTTGGTGGTAAATTGCTAATGTTGGGCATGAGGTCTTGAGTTATTAGTAATCTAACCTCATTATTACGTGAAACCTCCTCTAATATTGAGAGAACCCTATAATCTAGAAGCTCTGCATATGGTGTTGCCAGGTCTATGTTTCCATAACCCATGGATTTAACCATGAGTTCCTTAGTACTCTCTAGACCTCTAACCACGTAAAGTACCTCGCTTTGCGCCGTGACTTTACCCCTATATGCGGATTCATACATTAATTGCAGTGAGTCTATTAATGGCCTTATTGAGTTCACGTAATCGTTAAACCTCTGCATTACCTTACTGAATGCATCGTTTGGTGATACGGCATAGAATAGTTCAGGTCTCCTCTTATCGTCAATCTGCACAAAACCCAGCCTATATAGCCTATGCAGTACGGAGTAAACTTTAGACGTTGGTATGCCCGACCTTAAGGCTACATCTCTAGCAGTCAGGGGTCCATTCTCAACAAGTGTTACGTAAGCCTTAACATCGTAATTACTCAAACCAATGATACCCATAATATCTCTAAGCTCCTTCTCGACCTTCATATAAACACCTCTGAGAGTATTAATTGGTGACAAAGCTTTTAAGTAATTACCCTCCAATTGCCGTAATGGTTCAAGCATCAGTTGCAAAGACGGAGCTCGTTGTTGAGGTCCAGAAGCAGAGAAAATCTCTTGTTGATTTAAGTAGGTTTAGATTACCGAGGCACTATAAGAATGCCCTTGAGAATGAGAGGTTGCAGTCCATGTGGAGGAGACAGTTTGGGCTCCCAGATCATGTGAGGGTTATTAAGGTCTCGGTTTCCGTATGCCCCGTATGCAGTAAGCAAATACCCATGGTTGTGTATGAGGAGGATGGAGCAATTTGGCTGAAGAAGACCTGCTCTGAACACGGTAACTTCAGAGACCTGTATTGGGGCGATGCAGAGCTCTATTATTACTTCCTTCAGTGGGATGCCCCCGAGTATATAGGTAAAGGCACTGCAAACCCAAATACAGACCTAAACTACTACCTAACAGCAGGTAGTTGTCCCCAGGGCTGTGGATTATGTCCAGTACATAAGTCGAACACCGTCTTAGCAATAATTGATGTTACGAATAGGTGCAATATGAAGTGCCCTGTTTGTTTCGCCAACGCCTATGCCGCAGGTTATGTCTATGAACTAACTCTGGAACAAATAGAGCATATGCTTAGAACCCTCAGGACACAGAAACCATGGGCACCAAATGCCATTCAATTTAGCGGTGGTGAGCCTACTCTAAGGAATGATCTGCCTGAGATAATTAGGATGGCTAAGGCCCTTGGCTTCGATCATGTCGAAGTCAATACTAACGGTATTAGGATTGCCAATGACATCAACTACTATAAGGCATTACTCGATGCTGGCATGTCAACCATATACTTACAGTTCGATACGATAGACCCCAACAACCAAGGGGTCTGGAGACATAGGCTTTACGATCCAAGGGCATACGCAGCAGTTAAGAGGAAGGTTATTGAGAACGCTAGGAAAATTGGACATAGGTCCGTGGTACTTGTGGTGACTATGGCAAGGAATTACAACGATAAGGATATCGGTAAAATCATAGACTTCGCCGTAGAGAATAGGGATGTAGTTAGGTGGATAAATATACAACCAGTGTCCTTCGCGGGAAGGGCTAAGGAGTACAGTCCTGAGGAGATTAGACAGTTTAGGATAACAATACCAGACGTAATAAATGAAATAGAAGTTCAGTCAGATGGTAAGATAAGCAAATGGGATTGGAGGCCAGTTAATTGGCCGGTTGCCATGGGTAAGTTGATTGAGGCCCTCACGGGAAATCCAAAACCATTATTCAGCAATAATCCAGTGTGTGGCGCATCAACATTCATATACTATGATGAGGATAGTAAGGATATACTGCCAATAACTAAGGTCGTAGATGTTGATGGATTCGAGAAGACAATATGGGACTTACACAGCAAGGCTGTGAAGGGTGGTGTTTGGAGGGGTGTTGCAGCCGTGGAGACACTGAAATTACTTAGGTATGTTAAGCATAAGGGCTTTAGAAACATACTTGCAGATCTCCTACTTAAGAAGGATTATGAATCGCTCGGCAAGGTAATGTTTAATGTCGTTGGAATTGGTATAATGCACTTTATGGATGTCTTTAACTTCGATGTACAAAGGGTCCAAAGATGCGACATACACTATGCAACCCCAGATGGTAGAGTAATACCCTTCTGTACGATGAATAACTTCCATAGGGATAAAGTTGAACATAGCTTTAAGATAGATGTCAACGACTGGCTTAAGATAAAGCTTGTTAAGAATACGGCATCCTTTGCTTAAGGCACTTACAATTTAATATTTCTATCATGCTGCAGTTAGCCTCAGGCTTACCTTAATATTCTATCCATTATTTCCTTGGGCTTAGGGTAAGTGCTAAATATATTTTCTGCGTTGTGTGATTGTGGGTTCTAGAGATAGGTTTGTGTTGGATTCAGTAATGGGTTTAAGTGATGGCTTATTGATAATTGTGCCTCCATTCATTGATTCTCTATTATCCTCAATGGCAATACTCCATGAAAGGTTTAGGAGAGGACTTGCAACGCACTTAACATTACTAACACTGGCCCAACTGGAGTACCTAAATGATACAATTAGTAACTACAATGCTATCTTACTTGTTGATCCACCTAATGTACTTAGACTTGAGGGTATTGGAGAGATATTTAGTAGTAAAAGGATTTTCGTGATTAGTAGAGGTAATGTTAAGTGGTTGAGTGCCGATTCCCATCTTGAGTATGATGGTTCCTTACCGCAATTAATATGGCAATTTCTGGGTAATGAGTTGGATAAAGAGTCCATGAGATTCCTAGAGGCTGCTGTTGTGTATGAGTCATCATCATCGAACTATGACGCATCCTCATTTAGTGGCTGGTTAAATGCGGAGCCTACGAGTTATATAGCATTACCTGGTATACTCAGGTTACCACTTAGTGCTGTGATTTCCCGCGCCTTTTCCCCCGCCATACCTGGGCTCACGGGCAATGAGGCTGAGGCTAAGGATTTAGTTAAGGCTGTAGGCAGAAGGTTGGATGTAACTTATACAGACCTCACCGAGGATCAAGTGATGGATTTATTGAGGTACTTGGGGGATTTTATGTTAAGAGCTGGGTTTAGGGGTGAGTACTTAGATAAGCTAGTCTTTACCAATAGGAAGTGGTTAGGTTTGAATGTAGATGTTCTCGATTCATTACTTGCTCTTGAAGCGCAATTAGCGCTTTGGGAATATGCTGGCGGAATTGTGGATCCAATATTAAATCCGCAAAGTGTTGAGGTAGCTAATAATGTAATTATTAAATACATATCAATACTCAGCAACTATCTAAACCAACTTAGCAAGGTAGGCATTACTCTCAATAATCAACAATTAACACTTGCAGACAGACTATGCTCAATTTTAAGCTTCAGTTTTGAGAAACACGATGAAACATTCTCCACACCCGATGCGTCACTACAAATTAGTTGTGTATTTAGTGGAAATGTTAAGGAGGCTGACATAATATTTAATCGTAGTGATTACTCAATAACTGTTAGGGGTCTGCCTAATGAGGATCAAAGGTAATGTTGTCCTGGAGATACCCGTTAATTCAACCGAGGATTGCGAGACAGTAGTTAAGGCGTTGATGCCTGATGAGAAAGACTTACCCACTGGCTTATCGTCAAGTATTAAGTGCGACGGTGGTAAGCTAATATATGAGCTCCATTACGATATTGATAGCACAGAGCTCCTAAGTGTATATAATACGATTGATGATTTAATGAGGAATCTAAAGATCATCATTAATTCCTTAGTAGTTTAGGAGGGTAAAAATATAAAAGGGGCTGTGGCGATGTTGAATCACTGTGCCAGAACAAAAACAGGCTAAGACGGGTAAGTGGATGATAAAGAAATGGTTCACTGCATATGCTCCAGCTTTATTTAATAGTGTGGAGATTGGTGATGTACCTGCCAATGAACCCACCAACCTAATTGATAGAACCTTGGAAATCACATTATTCGACATAACCAGAGACTTAGGGCATCTACACATTAAGCTAATGTTCCAAATAGATCGAGTTGAAAGCGAGAAAGCATACACTAGGTTTAAGGGTATGGAATTAACAAGAGATTACATAAAGAGCTTGATAAGGAGAGGTTCAAGTCTAATTCAATTAATACAGGACGTGAGAACCACCGATAACGCGCTCCTAAGGGTAACAATACTGGCAATGACGCCAACAAGGTGTGCGTCAAGTCAAAAGAGGGCTATTAGGAAGGTATTCATGGAGCTCCTAACAAGCCTCTCAGGCAAGGTGGACTTCAATGGCTTCGTGAAGTCTGCCGTTTATGGCAACATCACAAATGAGTTATTTGCTGTTGGTAAGAAGATATATCCACTGAGGAAGGTTGAGATTTATAAGATAAAGGTCTTGAGATATCCAACCGGTGAGGTTAAACCGCCAACACAGATAGAGAGAGTTAAAGTTACGGAGAGTTTGCCTCAACCCTCCGAATCCTCACCTTCCCCGTAAGTCCTATTAAGTCTCTCCACCAGCTCCCTGTACCTAATCTCTCTTCTCCAATTCTGAATCCACTTATAAACTGTCGAATGCTGTCTCCCCTTAATGAGCATTTCAAGAGCATCTCTTGCAGTCCTAACATTTTCATAGGGGCCGAGGATAGCTATGTACTTATCACCAATGGCTATCTTTGTATCCGTTAATTCTTGAATGACTCTCTTAGCCCTACCATCCTCACCAATAATTCTTGACTTAATTCTATTGATGTGATTAGCCTTATCTTTATCGCTCACGTAATCCCTCAGATCAATAACCTCCAGTGCATAGTCATCGCTCCTAAGATTTTGAGCATCATCATAATCAAAGCCATAGGATATCGCTTCAATTATACTTTTAGCCTTCATTAATTGATCAAAGTTTGTGTTATCACTTGGCATTATTGTAACCTCACTCCTATTATCATCAACAATTACTTTAACCCTAAACTCCTCCTCAATACTTCTTGTGGAGTCTTTCAAAGCCTTAAGTCTATTTTCCTCAACCACAACCTTAAACCCACCCCTCATATAATCACTAATCATTATCTTCTCCATTATGGTAAGTCACAACCTTAATTAAAAACTTGTCCTTCTATCTTCAAAATTAATTATCAATAATTATAATTATTGCAACGGTAAGAAAATTTTAAATAGTTAACTTTTTTATATCTAGTAATATGAGTTCACTGAGTATACCCAGTACACTTCCAACAATAGACCTATGCACCAAGGGAAAAGTCTTGGTTAGGGTTGACATGAACGTTCCCATCAACAGAGCCACTGGAGAGATACTCGATAATTATAGAATTGAAGCTCACTCAGAGACAATAAAATACTTGGTAAACCTTGGGTTACCTGTAGTCGTAATCACGCACCAAGGAAGGCCAGGAGATCCCGATTTTATATCCTTGGAAGCCCATGCACGTATGCTAAGTAAGTTCTTGGGTATTGATGTTCGTTTTGTGGATGATGTCATGGGTCCAAGGGCACGTGAGGAAATAAATAGGTTGGGTTCTGGCGAGGTTTTAATGCTCGACAATCTAAGATTTGTTAGTGAGGAGGTTCTTGAGGGTGAGCCTCAGAAATTGGCGAGTACTTACTTAATCATGAGATTGGCACCATTATTTACTCACTTCATATTAGATGCCTTCGCCACAGCACATAGGTCGCAACCAAGCATTGTAGGTTTCCCCTACGTGATGCCAAGCTGTATGGGTCTCATAATGGAAAGAGAGGTTAAGGCGTTAAGTAAGGTGTTAAGTGATAGGGATATTTCCACTATATTAATAGCTGGTGGGGCGAAGGTTCCTGAAACTGTAAAAACAATAAGGACATTGCTCGATGGGGGCTTGATTAATAAGGTATTAGTTGGGGGCTTAGTAGGTCAGCTGTTTCTGGCCTTGAGGTACGGTAATAATAAGTTGATGAGTGGTATTAAGGTTGGGCAAGACACGATTGATAATGCCGTAGATATAATAAAGCTTCATAACAATAAGATCATATTGCCAGTAGATGTTGTTCAAGCTGATGAGAAAATAGTTGAGTCAGTTAAAGCGCAATCAAACCTTGATATTGGTCCTTCAACTATAGAATTATTTAGCAAGCACCTAGCAGTTGCAGATGTTGCCATAATGACAGGTCCCATGGGTCTTGTAGAAGATGAAAGATTCTCTAGAGGTACTAGGGAGGTTATGAAGTCCATGGTTGATAATGCCGAGTTTACGGTGATTGGTGGCGGGCACACAATAATGTCAGCTAGGAGGTTTGGCTTAATTAGTAAGATTGGTCACATATCAACTGGAGGTAGAGCATTCATACAATTCCTAGCAGATCCATACTTGCCCGGAATAAGGGCTCTTGAACTTTCGAAAGCTAAATTCTGGGTGTAATTATGGTTGTTAGAGTTGGTATTGTAGGTTATGGGACAATTGGCAAGAGGGTTGCTGATGCGGTAATGAAGATGGACGATATGGAACTAATCGGTGTCGTTAAGCAGACACCAGACTATGAGACGGAGATTGCCGTGAGCAAGGGAATTAATATATATACGTATGAGGATAAAGTAAGTAGATTTGAGAGGATGAGTATTAAGGTAAGGGGCACTATAAACGATATGCTCAATAAAGTGGATCTAATCATAGACGCAACACCTGATGGGGTTGGTGCTGAGAATAAGGTTAAGATTTACGAGCCTAGAGGCTTTCGTGCCATATTCCAGGGTGGTGAGGAGGCTGATGTTGCTGAGGTTAGTTTTAACGCTCTGGCCAATTACGAGATGGCCATGGGTAAGAGGTTCGTTAGGGTCGTTAGTTGCAATACCACGGCACTATCCAGATTAATAAGCGCTTTTTTACTTCATGGTTACAGGATTAGGAAAGTTAGAGCGTACATAGTGAGGAGAGGTGCAGATCCAAGGGAGTTCAAGAAGGGACCCATAAATGATGTTGTCTTCAATCCAGCAACGGTGCCTAGTCACCATGGTCCAGATGTCATGACGGTAATACCATCAATAGGCATAATAACTATGGCCGTAGCTGTACCAACAACAATAATGCATCTACACATGGTGAATATAGAGTTTGATAGTCAGCTCAGTAAGGGTGAGGCGATTAAGGTGCTTGAAGAAACCCCAAGGCTCTTATTATTCAGCTCCTCATCTAGAAAATTCGAATCACTAGCACAAATAATTGAGTGGGCAAGGGACATGGGCAGGCCTAGAGGTGATATAATGGAGAACGCAATAATTGAGGACTCAATTACAACATCACAAAACGAACTCTTCCTAATGCAAGGAGTTCATCAGGAAAGCATTGTTGTTCCTGAAAACATAGATGCCATAAGGGCAATGTTCAAATTGGCAGATAAGTGGAGTTCAATTAGGAAGACCGACCAGACATTGGGCTTAGTATATTCGAGCAAGAATTATCAATTAACATAAGGCTTAGGCCTAGAGTTAGTAATGGGCTGATTTAAACTTTTAAGCCTTAAATATTTCGACATGATATATGAGTATTGAATTATTGAGTAAATTATCTACGGAAATAGGTCCATCAGGATTTGAGGAGAGAGTGCGAAGGTTCATTAGGAGCCAGGTCAGTGACCATGCTGATGAGGTTAAGATTGATAACATGGGCAACCTAATAGTTAGGTTAGGTAATGGTCCTCTCCGAGTACTAATTAGTGCTCATATGGATGAGGTTGGAGTTATGATATCACATATCGATCAGAGAGGTTTCTTAAGAATCGTACCAATAGGCGGCCTAGATCCCTGGGCCATCTTAGATAAAGAGTTAGTGTTCATGGGTAAGAATGGTGATGTTTTTGGCGTGGTAGGCATTGACCCCCCACACTTACGCAGAGAGAAGCCACCGACAAAATTTGAGGAATTATATGTCGATGCTGGTTTTAATTCGAGAGATGAGGCATTGAGGTTAGGTATAATACCGGGTGTTGCGGGCACCTTTGCAGGTAGCTTCAGACAGAGGGGTTCGATTATCATTGGTAAGGCCTTCGATGATAGGGTTGGTTGCTTTACATTAATCGATGTGTTGAGGAACATTAGGAATGAGGTAAGTGGTGATTTCTCTCTCTATTTCGCCTGGAATACACAGGAGGAGGTTGGTTTAAGAGGTATTAATGCGGTTGTTAATTACGTAAATCCGCAATTAGCCTTTGTTGTAGAGACCACAGTAGCTGCTGATGTACCAACAACGAATGAGGAATTTTGGATAACCAGTATTGGTGGTGGCGTTGCCTTGAGGGCCTTTGATAGATCAATGATAACGAACCCAAGGCTACTGTCTGTGGCTCTAGAGCTTGCGGAATCTAAGGGCATTAAATATCAGGTGCAGGTTAATCCGTACGGTGGTACTGATGCTGGTGCAATACATGTGCATAGTGTTGGTGTACCTACCCTTGTTCTATCAACACCAGCTCGCTACATACACTCACCAGTATCCGTAGTAAACCTCAATGATGTTGAGCAAGTAAGGACATTATTAAGCGAGTTATTGCTTAATGTTGATTTTATTGTGAGAAGCATCTCTGGTGATTAGGAGTTATGGATTATGGTAAGCGCATAACAACACTAATAGGTAAGGAGCAGGCAGTTATTGGTAAAACATTCAGGCTCTACTCCATTCCAGATGAATGCAAGAAGTGTAAGTTATATAGTATTTGCGTTGCTAGGCTTAGGCTTGGTAGGGTATATAGGATTGTTGAGGTTAAGCATGTCGGTCTTCCACAACCAAGTAAGTGCCTCTTGACGGGCGAGGATATGGTGCCCATAGTGATTGAGGAGATGCCGATAACCATACCAATACCCATTAAATCATTTATGGAGGGCATTACCCTGACTTACATAAAACCTAAGGTAAATTGTGATGAGCTGAAGAGGTATATACCAAGTGAGCAAGTGATTAAGGATGGTACTAAGGTTAAGGTGATTAGGGAGGTTGGTAGAGTTAGGTGTGGGGATGGTGATTATATATTAAGCGAGGTCATGCCTCTAGATTAGGATTAGGTAAGCATTGAGAATGCCTCTGGTGTATATACGAAGTCTTGTGGCAACTTACCGGCACGCTTATAATACTTTACTAACCTATGAATCTTTGACTCAACAAGGTTCAATCCTCTCTCAGCACTTAAATCCTTCGGATGTTCCTCAAGGTGTCTCCTAATACGTACAGCTCTCCGTATTAAGTTCATTAAGTCCTCAGGAATTTGCGGCGCTAATCCATGTTCCTGCAACACCTCAGTTATGTCCTTACCTAATATCGGCTTAACAAGGGGTATACCATACTGATCCCTAAGTATTACACCAATCATTGACGGCGAAAACCCTCTTTTAGCAAGCTCGATCACCAACTGCTCAACTTCCTCCTGAGTATAGGAGACCCAGGATGGAGTTGTCTTAGACACAGGCCTTGTACTTGAGCCTCTCCCATGCTTATGCCTACTACGATGAGGCACGCCTAACGATTATTGAGCAAGTTTAAAAAATTATTTGTCCCGTGCCCCATCATCTAATGGCATACCTAACCATTCTCCTAATTCTCACCATGTAATTCCTAACCCTCGAAGCAAGCTCAGTACCTAATGTCTCGACATAACCATCGTAAAACGCCTTAAAGAGTTCTTGACTTTCATCCTTACGGAGAGCCTCAAGAGATCTAAGCATAACATTCAAATCAATACCCATCTTATACAGAGCTCTTGAATCTTCAAGACTTGGTCTCCTACCTAGGAATTCGCTTAATCCAAAGTCTATCATGTAAAGCTTACTATCAACCACCAAGGCGTTAGCCGGCGTTGGATCGCCATGCATAACACCATCACTGTGAAGCAAACCTAAATATCCACCCATTATCCTTAAGTAATTAAGTACGTCATTGGTTACACCAGCCATAAGTAATTTAACCAATGGTATATCCCTCAGATACTCCATTCTAATCCTCATATTCACTAAATCAGCATCAAAGACCCTAGGCACCGGGATTCCTAATTCTGCTGCCCTAATCATTGCCCGAGCCTCGTTTATAGTCCTTAACTTACGTAAATAATTATCAAACTCAATTCTCCTATACCCCTTTGGCACTCTCTCCTTAACCAATACCGTAATCCCTAACCAATTTTCAAGATATAGAACTGCCTCGGCACCTATGGCGATAACTCTACGTTCCATCGTTCTCATGAAGAATCTAAATATAATGTTTTTATGCCTTAGCTATTGCCTCCTTCGATTTCTCAATCGCTGTCCTCATTACCTCGGCTATATCGAGGATCTTCATTCTCTCCACACCCTTAACTCTAGCTGCATCTGTTAGCATTGCATTACAGAATGGACATAGCGTCACAATAGTATCTGCGCCAGTATCCATCAGCTGCTCAAGCCTAATATGACTAATTCTCCTTTTCTCGGGTACATCATACCAGTAATTGGCACCACCAGCACCGCAACAGAAAGTTTGGGCTCCATGATTCTTTGGTTCCCTTAGCTTACCCATCGTTTCAGCTAACTCTCTCTGTGGGTTAACAATACCGTTATACCTAGCTAAGTAGCAAGGATCATGTATTGTGAATACAATATTATCTCT
>JZWU02000022.1:0-28532 GCA_000960865.2 Vulcanisaeta sp. AZ3
GGAGGGTTCCTAAGTGGGCCACAATAGCTGCGTGGTTGATTGGCGCCTTATTCCTTATACCATATCCTGCATGGGTTTATATAGCCACGTTCATATCCTCAACAACAGTACTGACTTATGTGGTTGTTGGTTCATCACTTGTAACCCTCAGGAAGACTGCGCCTAATGCGCCTAGGCCATTTAGGCTGCCTGCTGCTTATGTATTTGGTGCCTTGGCCTTCATATTTGCTTACTTAATACCGTATTGGTCTGGTTTCTCAACAATGTGGGGTGTTACTGCATTGGTTCTTGCTGGTTTGCCTCTATTCTACATGTACACAGCCACTGGTAGGTTTGGTGTTGATAGGCTTCGTGCCATTATACTTGGCGTAATTTATTGGATTATACTTGGCTTGGCCACTTGGTTCTTAGTGTATGAGGATATTATTGTGCCATACAACGCCACTGGTGGTTTGCCATTGAGCTCTGCCTATGTTATGCCCTTTGTGGAGTATTTAGTGGTCATGATTATTGTGATTTTTGCCTTCACTTACTTAATACGTTCGTGGTCTAATGAGGAGGGTAAGCAACATATTAATGCTGGTTGGTGGGTTTTAGGCGTATTATTCACGGTATTAACTCTTGATTTCATAGGACCCTTTGGCGTATTCAAGACACCACCATTACCATTCCCATGGGATACTGTGACAGCAGCCATAGTTGCACTGGTCCTATTCATATGGTCTGCATTTAGTGGAATACCAACAAAAGACCTAGAGGCTGTACTTAGAGAAACAGGTGCCATTAAGAGCGGAGAACAGAAGTAAATCAATAATCTAAAATCTAAAAATATTAAAATTCAATCCTTATATTTTGTGTTGATTATATCGTTAAGATTGACCAGTAGCAATTATTGAGTGAATTTATTGGTAGATTAATAATTAGATTAGTAAGTAACTTGGAAATGCGGCGATGAGCATCATTAATGCGGTTACTTATTAATCTGAAATTACCTTATCAATTGGTAACAATCTATCCCTCCAATCAGATACCAACTCAAGTATTAGCATCGTCTCTGTCTGAGCAATGTCTGGGTGTGTTGGTAGGTAATTAATGAGGAAGTAACTCAATTGTTTAAGGTCCTTAGCCCACACCTTAAGGAGTATGTCGTAACGCCCAGTTACTACGTAGGCCTCCTCAATCCAGGGGAGTTTTGGGTCCTCATCACAATCCTTGATTATTCTCTCTGTGAGGAGTACTTGTGCAGACTTGCCGCCACTTGGTGCGCTCCTCCTAACGCTAATTAGTACGAAGGCAAGCATGTTAAAACCAACCTTCAATGGATCTATGACTGCTCTATACGACGTTATTATACCATCACTCTCAAGCCTAGCCAACCTAGTTGCTATTGTTGTCCTAGGCCTATTCAGAACCTCCGCCAACTTACTTACCTGTAATCTACCGTCCCTTTGCATCTCCCTCATGATCTCCTTATCTAGTTCATCAATTATCATTAAACCAAGGTAAAGACTTGCACTTTAATTTTTATCTGGGGATAAGAGTATGGTTAATTTTTAATGTTTAATGAGGGAGGGACCGTATTACGCGGGCTCCCCAGTGATGTGGTACTTAGCCTTCCACTCCTCGAATTCCTTCCTCTCCTCATCCGATAATGTCTTACTGAACCTGTACCACCTAGACTTTGATTTTGCCGAATCAGGCGCTTCACTAGTCTTCCAAATGCAGGACACAGGGCAAACAGGTATACAACTAAAGTCGTCTAGGCACAAGTCCCATATGAGCCTTGCCTTGCCGTTTTCATCAAGTTCCCATGCTTGGTATGGGCATACCGAGACACACGCACCACAGCCAATGCATATGTCCTGGTCATCTATGACCTTCACGTAAGGTCCTTTCTTCTCTGCCATACGAAATGTTATCTAGGCGTAGGTGCTAATATACATTGCTGATGATACTCCACATACGTTATATCGGACATGCAGTACCAATAGACAAAAGAAAAATAATTGCACAGAAGGCTTAGGGGAAGTATCGTTAGATTCTGTAATAGCCATGCTCATGTGTTTATGGTTCAAGAAAATTGAGATATTTTAATTATCTAATGTTAGAATTACGACCTCACGCAGGTGCCCAAGTAATGTGGTACTTAGCCTTCCAGTCCTCAAACTCCTTCTTCTCAGCATCAGATAACGCCTTACTGAACCTATACCAATTGGGCTTGGACTTAGCTGAGTCAGGTGCCTCACTTGTCTTCCAGATACAAGTCACGGGACAGACAGGTACGCAGCTAAAGTCATCCTTACACATGTCCCATATTAACCTCGCTTTGCCATTCTCGTCAAGCTCCAACGCTTGATATGGACATACCGAGACACATGCACCGCAACCGATACATAGGTCCATGTCAACCACAACCTTCTGGAAAGGTCCTGTTTTCTCCGCCATACCACCCGCCTAGTCTATTAGATCTTTATAACTATTACTATTGGTACTCCAC
This sequence comes from Vulcanisaeta sp. AZ3, assembly GCA_000960865.2. Lineage (GTDB taxonomy): Archaea > Thermoproteota > Thermoprotei > Thermoproteales > Thermocladiaceae > Vulcanisaeta. Next base: position 2,498 of record JZWU02000022.1, read on the forward strand.
GCACGTATTATCAATCATGAAGTACCAATAGACAAAGAACAAGGTCACACCCTGAAGAGCCTGGAGAAATTATTACTAATTCTCTCCCATAAATCCTCAACTGCCATTCCCTTAATCTCGGCAATTATTTTTGCTGCATCCTTAATCATGGGTGGTTCTAGAGTTATGCCTCTATACTCATATGGCCCATCACTCTCAATGAGTATCATGTCTAGGGGGGCCTCCTTTGCCACTGCCCTTGATTTTTCCTGAATTTTTATTGCTGCGTTTATTGAGATGTAATAACCATAATCGTGTATTTCCTGGATTAGGTTTAGGGGGCCTGTGTACCAGTGTATTAATGCCTTATTAACATCATCCCTCCTAATGATCTCAAGCACGTCCTTCCAAGCCTCTGGTGCATGTATGTTTAATGGTAAGTCGTACTCCCTAGCCCACCTAACGAATACCCTAAAGAAATCCATCTGCCTCTCGAAGGATTGCGGAACAAACCTCCTATCAAGACCAACCTCACCAATACACCTAGCCTCAGAGACTAATCTCTCAACCTGCCTTAACTCATCAATACTAACCTTATCCACATTCCATGGGTGAATACCAACACATGGAACCACATTACCAAATCTCTCTGCTAGGTCTAGGGTTCTCCTTGATGATGGGTAATCATCAGATACGCCAGTGATGGTAATCTCCTTAACGAACTCCTCAATCCTACTATCTAGGAATTCATGTAGGTGGGAGTGAGCGTCGTAGAGCATTAATGTAATCAACGCCTCACCGCATTAAAAGCATTATTACGTAAAGCGCCACAAGAGAGTCACTGCTCAAGTTTGAAGACCTGGGGCTTAGCCTCAGTCACATCCTCTGGCTTGCCAATCACAACATGTCTAATGGTCTTTGCGAGAGGCCTTGCTTCACTGATGTAGACCTTGTCGCCTGGGTTAACATCGATGCATGGTGGTACCCTAACGTGCATTTTCTTTCTCCTTCTCTCGTACCTCTTATACTTAGGGTTGTAATGTAACCACTCATGAACAACCACAGCGCTCCTCCCATGAACACTCTCCACAGTCACCTCAAATATTTGTCCCCTAATGCTTAGATGTCCATGCCATGGGCACTCAGGGTCGTTGCATATCTTCTTAGGTGGTAGAAGCCAGGGAATACCTATATGCCTAACCCTAACATGTTCGCCATTGGGTAGCTCAATCTTCTCGCCTGGCTTGGGTCTCTCTGGCATTTCCTTAACAATAATTTCAACCATTAAATCACGGGCATAAATTCCCCTTTAAAACAATTTCTTTTGACAAAGAATCGGCAAGCCTCGCCCTTTAGGGCGGGGAGGGGGTCAGTTAATGGTTCGTAGAGTGAATTATTGAAGGAGGGATGTTCGGAAATCCCCGCGGTTCGTCTACCGACTTCATTGGCGACCAATCGGTCGTCTCAGTGGTCTTCCCGCAATTTTTATTCTCCCTAATTATTTAAATCTTTGCGTTGCCTAGTCCTTTTCATGAGTCTTAGGGTAATGTTTATTAACGCCTTGTGCAGTGGTTGTTTTGTATGATGGGTGTTGGTATTTGCAGGGAGTGATAGGCGTGTTAATGCTTTTCTTAGTGTGCGTGATTTTGTTTTTGGTTCGTGGCCAACGCCTTTGGTGAGGCTTGAGCGCTTTGGTGATGTTTGGGTTAAGTTGGAGTTCTTTAATCCTCTTAGTAGGAGTATTAAGGATAGGACTGTCCTATTCCTATTACGTAAGTTTCTTAATGATGGTATTAGTGGTAGGCTTGTTGAGGAGGCTTCCTCAGGTAATGTTGCTCTGGCCCTCGCGTCCCTAGCTAATATTTATGGTTTTAGGTATAGGGCGTATGTCACGAGGCATTTACCGAGGATTACGGAGGTGTTGTTGAGGGTTCTTGGGGCTGAGGTTGTTAGGGTTGATAGGGATGGGATTGATGAGGATTTTTGGCGTTGGGTTGGGGAGGTGGCTTCTAGGGATGGTGCCATAAACCTAAATCAGTTTGAGAATTTTGATAATCCCGAGGGGCATTATGTCGTGACTGGTGGTGAGGTTGTGGAGCAGTTTAGGAGTGTTGGTAGGAGGCCTAGGGTTTTGATTGCTGGTGTTGGTACTGGTGGGCATATAACTGGTATTGCTAGGAGGCTTAGGGATGAGTTTGGGGATGTGTATGTGATTGGTGTTCAACCCGCCAGTGGGAGTGCCGTACCGGGTCTTAAGCGTGTTGAGGCTGGGACTAGGTGGGTTCGTGAGGTTGTTAATGAGTTCGTTGATGTGGGGTTGGAGGAAGCTGTTGATGGTGTGGTTAGGGTTGCTAGGAGTGAGGGGTTGCTTATTGGGCTTAGTAGTGGTGCTGTTTTTAAGGCGTTTCTTAAGGTTAGGGAGAGGTTTGGTGATGTTACTTACCTCCTTATTTTTCCTGATGATATTTATAAGTACGTAGATATTATTGGTCGTTTCGTGAATTCTACGTAAGTTTGCTGAAAGTTTCAGTGTACTGTTTAAATAATAACCTGGAAACACTTATTTAACCTGTACACGTATACGTGATATGATGAGCACAAGGTTTAGAGTCCTCGTAAATAGGAGGATGGGTAGGGTCTTAGTTAGTGGTAAGCCTGAGGACTTAGAATTAATTAGGGAGGGTTGGAGGGTTATTCATGAGGATAGTAATTGGAGAGGTGCCTTTGAGTATGCGAGGAGTTATGCTGATAAGCATGATTACATCCTTGAATGGTACCTAGAGGAGGAATTCACAATGACTAACACAAGCACCATATTAGAAGTTAATTAAAGTTAAATTAAACCACACCTTGTTTTGCCTCCTCATAAACCTGCACCTGTCCTCTTAAGGCTGAGGCTATTGCTGCTACGAAGGCTAAGGCTGAACTCACATAGAATAAGGTGTGTAGTGAGTCCATGAATGCCGGGGCTATTGCGTTTGGGAACCAGGTGAGTCTCGTTATTGAACTTATGGCTCCCTGTGGCACATTACTTAATATGCCTTGTGGTATCATTGATAGCATGGTTCTCACAGGATCATAACCTAGAAATGCCGCGAATAATGCCACTGTTGGTGGTATCCTCGTTATGTACGGTACTAATGCAGATGCCCCGGCATTTGATAATGCCGTAGCTAGGGCTTGCGGTAAGTAGCCTGCAAATGCTATTATTACTATTGTGAATGCTAGGGCGAAACTAACAGCCTGTGCCGTATTTTGTAGTGTCGTCCTCATACCATTAGCCGCACCCCTATGTTGCGGGGGTACTGAGTTCATTATTGAGGCTGTGTTTGGGGAGCTAAACAACCCATTACCTATACCCAACATGAATGTTATTAATGCGAAGATTGGGTATTGGAAGTTATAGGGTAATGTGGCTAGGGCTAGGAAGCCAATACCCATTATCATCATACCCAGCGTTGCCAGTAGTCTTGGACCATACCTATCCGAAAGCCAACCACTAACTGGGCCTGTCATTAGGAAGCCGAGCATTAATGGTATCATGTATATCCCAGCCCACAATGGCGTCTCCTCATACGGTATTCCATGGAGTGGCAGCCAAATTGCCTGGAGCCATAGTGTGAGCATTATCATGAGGCTTCCATAGGCTAGGAATCTCAGTGTTGTTGCTAGTGTGGCTGCCGTGAACATCCTAATCCTGAATAATTCAAGCCTAAACATGGGCGCCTTAACTCTACTCTCAATAATAGGAAACAACCCTAGCAATACAAGGCCTGCAATGAACGATCCAATCACAAGTGGGCTATCCCAACCAAGGAGCGATTTACCATAGGGTGCTATTCCATAAGTTAGGGCAAGTAGTATAAAGGTTAAACCAAGCACGAATACCGCATTACCCGCCCAATCAACCTCCTCCTTAACAGGCCTCCTAACCTCCCTAAGCCTTAGGTAACTCCATATAGTCCCAAAAATACCAAAGGGCACACTGACCAGAAATACATACCGCCAATCATAGATCGCTAGGACACCGCCCAATATTAAACCAACGAGACCACCAGCAAGACCAACCACTTGATTTAAGCCAAGGGCAAACCCCCTCTCATTAATTGGGAATGCGTCTGTTAATAATGCTGCACTATTCACCATCAAGAGAGCCCCGCCGACCGCCTGCACAAGCCTAAATATTATTATTTCCAAGGCCCCGAGGACCCCCGTGTTTGGTGTTAGGTATAGGAGTATTGAGCCTATCGTAAATACTAAGAATCCCATGTTGTAGAGCTTAACCCTACCGTACATGTCCGAGAGTCTGCCTAGGGTTACTAGGAGTGATGCGGTGACTAGGCTGTAACCCATTAGTACCCATAGTAGGTATTGAAATGCGTTGGGGCTTAGTGGGTTTATTTTTATGCCGTTGAATATTGCTGGTAGTGATATTATTACTATGGTGTTATTCATAAATGCGAGGAGTGTCCCTACCGTGGTATTCGAGAGAACAACCCATTTATACTCCATTAAGGTCATATCCTTGACTTTTGAGTAATTTATTGCTTTCTAATTATTGATTAGGAATTGAATTTTTATGGTTTAATTGCTTTAGTGGCTTATTTTGTTCGTTCTCTATCGATTTTCCTTATAACATCGATGATTATGTCCACAGCCTTCTCAGCGAGTTCTATGGGTATGTTTAGTGGTGGTGCAATTCTAATTGTTGACTTGCCTGAACCAATAACAGCCACACCCCTCTTAAACGACTCATAAAGCACCTGCTCCAACTCCTTCGTTGCGTATTCCTTAGTCTTTCTATTCCTAACTAACTCAACACCTATCATGAGGCCGAGGCCTCTTACATCGCCTATTAATTCCGTCCTATCCATTTCCTCCATAAACCTCCTCTTAATATACTCACCAACCCTCTGGGCATTGGTTAGTAGATCCTCCTCATTTATTACATTTATAACCTCAATCCCCGCCGCCAAAGTCACTGGATTACCTCCAAAGGTATTCGCATGGGAACCCTTTGGTAAATCCATGACACTAGCCCTACCCACTATGGCACCTAGAGGTAGGCCAGCTGCTATTGCCTTAGCCATGGTTATTATGTCAGGCTCAACACCCCAATGCTCAATGGCAAACCACTTACCAGTCCTACCAAAACCAGCCTGTACCTCATCATCAACAAGCAATATCCCATACTTATCAGCCAATTTACGTAACTCTGGGAAGAAATTCTTTGGCGGTACTACATAACCACCCTCACCCTGTACTGGTTCAAGAAATATTGCTGAAACCTCGCTTGGGTCTACCATCTTACCGAATATCCAATCCTCAAGATAACCAATAACAGCTTCACCACACTCCTCCTCAGTCAGGTTCTTGCCGAAGGGGCATCTGTATGGGTATGGATAGGGTATGTGGATTACGTTTGGCATCATTGGGTTAAAGCCAAACCTCTGTATTGGCTTGCTTGCAGTTAATGCCATTGAGCCGTAGGTCCTACCATGGAATGCACCAAGGAATGCTATTACATAGGGTCTTTGGTTCTTGAAGTGGCCGCGTGAGATCTTTAGTGCGCCCTCTATTGATTCTGTGCCTGAGTTCGTGTAGAATACCCTCTTATCACTGCTTATTGGGACTATGCTGCTTAGCATTGAAGCATGCTTAACAATGAGTTCGTAATAGAAGTCAGTCATACTATAATGCGTAAATAACTCGGCCTGTCTCTTAATTGCCTCAACAATCCGTGGATGACTATGACCAACATTCATCACGGCAATACCAGCGTTAAAATCTATGTAGAGATTCCCATCAACATCCTCAACAACAGGCCCATAACCCCGCCGAATAACCAATGGGTACCACCGACCAAAGGACTGCATTAGTAGTGATGCATCTGCTTTAACAATTTCCTGGGCCTTCGGACCTGGTGGTTCAACAACTATTTTAGGCACATCACCCATGTCTATATCCCAATACCATTTGGGAGCCATTGATAGCCAACCGATTTGCTGAATTAATAAATTCTTCTTTATAGGACTTCAGCGTTAATAACTAAATAAATAGATTATATTTATTCCAATAAATACTATTTAGAAACCAATAACCTAAGGCCCGCAAGCGTTGGAGTTACGATAGCCCTACCATCAGACAAATACCTAATCTCAACAAGCCCCATACTCGAGACTTTAATCAATGCCTTAACAACATCATTACTAGAAACACCTGTTGATTGAGATACAATATCAATGAGTGAATTCATGATAGAGAAACCGAACTCATTGACCGTACGTAGGATTTCCATTTCAACATCACTTAATTTCGTTTCTACTGGCTCAAAATTATTATTTGTGATGCTCATGCCAAGCCTCGTCATTAATACCTCAGTACTACCACCATTACTAACCCTAATTAATTTCCCGAAGGTTTCTTGTGGTATTGATGTTGATGTTATTATTAAATCATCAAAAATCGCAACATTATGAGGAAGACGATTAGTGAAGACATATATATTGCCGAGACTCCTAACCTCCTCTAAGGCGTCTGCTAGTTCATCTATGAAGTCTGTACTAAGTATTACGGAACCCCTAACCCCATTAACCACCATATAACTCAAAATAACTGAGGATACGAGAGACATTATAGGCTCAATAAGAGGAATGGCAATACAACCCTTATTAATCGGTCTCCAAATATTTAATGAACTCAGTATCTTCATGAAGTAATACAACCTATCCGCATCATAATTAACATGCATGTCAAACACATAGTCAATCGCCTCACGAAGCCTTCTAGAATTAAGTAAAGACTCAAGCAAAAGCCTCGAGTCCCCATCCCTCAAACCAAGAACCCTACTCCACATAATGGCAAGCCTAACACCAACACCTTTACCCAACTCCCCGTCTACACCCTGCCCATTACTCGTATCACTACATATTGTGGAGTATGTCCAGTCAATCCTTGGCAATACATTATGCACTAAGTAATCAAGCCCTAACGATCCGTGAATTAAAATAAGCATTAACAAAACACTACGCTATGGAGTAAAAAGAATAATGATTAATATAACGATGGCTCGTGAGGAATCTTTTTAAGTAAATCAACCACGTATGACTTGGTCCCAATGGCTAGGAGCGTGAGGTTGATGGCTGTCTCGGCATCTATGCTGGCCTTATTGAGTAGTTTGTTTATAATGTTGCCATAACGAGGAAAATACCCACAGCAGGCCTCGGCCTACTCTCACTCCTCAATGCATCAACAGGTTTCTCCCTACTACCCACTGCAGTCCTCTCCTTCGTATACCCAAGGATAACGGCTAGGGATGGCGGACTTAACGTACGGGCCTCCCTGGGTGTTTCCTCAATTTTTTACTTAATAACCACTGCAATGACGATTGCCTACCTAGCCACCGTTTGGGATAAAATGGGGGGTTACGCCACACCCCTCTTGATCATCTCCCTGTTGTCTGAGGTCACGTATTACTTACAGGCGGTTACGAATTCTGTGCTTATGGTTAAGGATAGGAGTAGGTTTGTAATATCATCCATAATGCAGTCCCTGGTGAAGTTTAGTGCCGTGCCTGTGATAATGGTGCTTGGTTGGTCTATAGATGCTGTGTTATGGTCAACATTCTTCATAGTATTCATACCCACAATATACACATTCATCTACACACTTAGGTTCCACGTAAGAATACACAACATGCGTAGGTACCTCAGGGAGGCCATTAACGCCTCCTGGGTCCCACTCATGGGTTATGCCATAAATTCCTTCAGGTCGTTAGACGCCATGTTCATTGGGCTTCTGGGTTATGCTCAGCTTGGTATTTGGTATGTAATCTTCATATTGAGTAAGCCTCTTAATTTCAGTAGATCCTTGGTTAGTGTTACTTATGGGGAGTTGCTTGAGAGGGATAGGGTGGGTATTGTTTATAGGGATTTCTTAATGGTGCTCTTAATATCTACATACATAGCCCTGACTCTGTCCCTATTCCCAGGTGTATTCCTTAATCTGGTTAGGCCTAGTTTGAGGGGTGAGTTTGGCTTACTTGTTTTGCCTGTTCTTTTGATGGTTGTGAATAGCACTCTCAATAATGTTAATCAATTCATTAGTAATGTGATGCAGGGTGTGGATAAGAGGGATTTGGCTAGTGAAATCATTAGGGCTAAGTCTTACGTGGGTTCCCTAGTCCTTCGCACACACTTGGCTGAATTATCATTCACCATTACATACCTAACAACCATGGTACCACTGATTTTATTATTCCAACACGTAGGTATTGCTTATTACGCGGTTGTTGGTGCTTTAGTGGCGTCCTTGCTTGCGAACGTCACAGCCATATTATTTAGGCTTAATGGGCTTGGGCAGGTTAGGGCTTTACTTAATGGGAAGCAACTAGTCGTGGATTACGTAGCCCCGCTCATTCCTACCATAATTATACTCGTGGTAATTGGGCATTACTGGGTCATTGCCCTAATGCCGAATATATATGTGACATTATTGCAGATTGTTGAGGTGTCATTAGTGTCCTTAACTATTTATTTAGCACTTTCAATAATTATATCGAGGAATATAAGAGAGCTAATGAAAGTAATGATTAATAGGGTTTTAAGAAACCTAATAATTATTTAAGCCTAGGATTATTGCTTAGATGGTACCCATTTCCATGATAGGGCTGCGTATATTACGTATAGCAATAATGCGTTGAAGAAGGCAAAGGCAACGAGCGAGCCGTAGAGCAGACCTGGCTGTACCTCAACGAGTTGCAACAAGGCGTTTAATTGTGGTGTTAATAGTGTTGATACCTTTAATGTATTAGCGACATTCAATGTGAATTGAAGCCCATAGGCCTTTACTAAGGCGGGCACTGCACTCAACGGTGGTACAATGGCGTAGGGTAGGTGTGCAAGGCCATTCATAACCTCAGCACTTATCATGAGGGCTAGTACTAGGACTAGTTTGAGTGCTGATATTGCTTTGTTTACGTATTTGAAGGAGAGTAGTATGAGGATTAGTAGTATTAGTCCTAGGGCCATGTCTGTGTATAATATACCGCTTAGGTTCATTGTTGGTTGATACACTGAGTAAAGTGCTGTTGGTAGGTATGCAGGTGGTTTTCCAAAGATTGACCAAGCCACCGTCGGTGAGTAATTATAAACCTCATAGAGGTATAACCCAGCAAATACGGCATAAAGAACACCAAACACCAAGCCGACTAGGTTCCCAATCCTATGCCCCGTGAGTCTATACTCACTCTTATCCACTGAGTATCTCCAACCAAATATTGCTGATATTAATACTCCAGTCATTGCTATTGCACCGAAGAGTGTGGCCAGGAATAATGGGGCGTATGTTGGGTTATCGAACACCTCACTCCAATTTATGCCTAGGATGAAGCCCACGAGGGAGGTTTTGCTTTGGAATACCTCAACGCCCGCTGGGTAATTTATGAATGCAAAGACTAACCTAAACATGGCGGGTATTACTGTTAATGCTATTGCCATCCCATAACCAATAGCCACATGCTTCATGGGCGATATTCTACCGAAACCCCTATAGTAGAAGCCAATGAATGGTAGGGCTATGGCAACACCAAACACAATAGCCACACCCCAGACCGGCCATAGTAATGCACCAGCTATGTTAGTGAATATGGGCAATAGGCCGGCTAGGAAGACAGTTATTATAGTACCGAAGACACCACCTATTGCATAAACAGTTATTAAGTAACTAGCCAAGTGATTAGCGAGATCCACGTAAACCTGCTTATTACGCCTATAACCAATGTACTCAAGAGTTGGTAATAACCAACCCAGCCCAAGCACAGTGTAAACCAGGGGTAAGTGTACTGAGAAGGCCCAGGCGATTAGACCCACGGCGATGTATGTTGCTGATACCATCACCACCACCTCAATACTCAGTCCTCACAACCTCCTCCCTAGGCTTTCTTTTGAGGTATAAATATGACATGTAGACTGCAAGTGATGGCATTGCGACCTCCACAATTATTACCAATGCGGCTAGCCAAATTGGCATTGAGATTGTTGGGTTTAATAAACCGCCAAAGCCCACGGGCACTCCTGTGATAATCGGCGGGCCTCCACTAGGATTGGGCTCAGCTTGATTAAGTATAAATGGATACCTACCAGACTCAGCGGTTACTGCACCACCTATTGCGGCGAAGGCTGCAAAGAATGGTATTAAGTAAACACCGCTTCTCTCGAAGAAGCCAGCCAATGCCCTAGCCCACGCCTTATTACCGAAGTAACCCGGAAATAGATACCAAAGTGAGAGCGCTCCAGTCCAGATACCAAGCAGTACTCCAAACGCTACCATGAAGACTAGGTAAAACACAGTCACAAATTCTGGAGGCCTTACATCAGCTGGCCAGCTATAGTAGCCCCAGAAGGCATGATTGAAAGTACCGTAGGCGAGAAAGCTTGTTAATGGATCAACCCTCAACCCACTCCAATACATACCCTCTATTGCCGCGAGTTTAAGTGGGTCATATTGGGTCACTAATTCGCCTTGGAAGTGGCCTAGTACGAAGCCTTGAATTGCAGTTAATATTGCCACCGTTGGTACTAGGAGCTTAAGCATCATGAGTCTCTCGGGATTTCTATCCCTAATGTATAGGTATAGGTATATGGCTGAGATTATGGACCAGGTTAGTATTACGGCTGCCAATATGCCGTGGAATATGAATACATTCGCACCCCACCAAAACATATTCCAAGCATCTGCAGGATTCGCCCATTTAATGACGTAATCCGTTAAGCCAACCACATTCTGCCCAGTGGCTTGGTAGAGGTTTAGTACTTCAAGGCCTGGTGGTCTCATGCTTAATGAAGCCATTACTGAAATTATGTTATAGGCACTCCAGTAACCGCCGAAGGCAGCTGCAATGCCTATGACCCAATGTAGGGTTTGGTTCTTTATTTTGCTCCAGGTAAATACGTAGAGCGGCAGTATTATAACCTCCATTAGGAATGCGAATAATTCTAGGTAGAATGGCAGTACAATTGCCTCACCAATTAGGGATATGAAGTTACTCCATATCGTAACTAAGCCAAACTCCACCAATGTGCCGAAGGCGGCACCAACACCGAAGAATATTGTGGATATTACTGAGAATGCCCTAGCCGTATTAAGCCAGAATTGATTATGAGACCTTATGTATAGGTACTCAGCAACAACCGCAATTAATATCGTACCTAGGAAGGTAGATGCCAATGCTAAATGAGCCAGTATACCGACACCCGTTACTACCCTGACATCCGTGAGATTAGGCGGTACCCCAATAATTTGGTCTGTCATCAAAAATAATTAATATCTAATTAAGTCTTTTAATTAATTGCGCGTTGCAATATAACTTATCATTATTAAGGCTGTTTATTTAAAATAACACTATATGGTATAGAATTAACCAGGCTCATTTGAACACTACATCTTTAGAAATTGCCTTGCCGCAATAATGAGGGGATCCCAGACCTGCGTAATCGAGGGTAGGTAGGCTAGGTCTGTGAAGAATAAATCCTCAACAGTCGCGCCTTTCATTATTAGACTTGAGAGTACATCTATTTTGCCAAGTACGTATGACCCATCATCACCAAGCACCTGGGCTCCCAGTATCCTTCTTGACCCCTCATCGATTATTAACTTAATGATTACATCACCGCCACCTGGGTAGTACCTCGCCCTGATCCTAGATTTTATTGTTGTTGAGGTTGGTTTAAAGCCGTAATTCTTTGCATCCCTCTCGGTGATGCCTGTGGTTGCTATGTATAGGTTCATAAACCTCGTCATTGATGTACCAGCAACCCCTGGAAACCTCATCTTAATACCGGCAATGTTACTACCAGCCACATAACCCATCTTATTAGCCGTAGTCCCAAAGGGGTGCCAATACGGTTTATTAGTAACAACGTTAATGGTCTCAGCAATATCGCCTGCCGCATACACAGCATCATGACTTGTCTTCATACTATCATCAACCCACACAGCACCTGTCTCACCAATCTTAAGCCTAAGTTGTTTTGCCAATTCTGTGTTTGGTTTGATTCCTGTGGTGATGATTACTAGGTCTACTGTGTATTTATTGCCGTCAGTAATTATTACTTGTTTATCACCCTCACGATTAATCTCAAGTAATTTCTCGCCAAGCCTAAGATCCACTTGATGCTTAACTAACTCATTAATTACATGCTTACTAACATCCTCATCCAATGACTTACGAAGCGGGTAGGACCTACCAATCATCACAACATCCTTACCCCTAAACCTAGCAGCCTCAGCAACCTCAAGAGCTATGTAACCAGTGCCAATAATGCCCACACTCCTCGAGGCATTTAGTAAATCTCTAATCCTCATGGCGTCCGCTGGATGATGAATCGTTACGACTCTATCGCCACTAATGGGTATGTTGGGTATGTATGGCACAGCACCAACAGCAAGCACGAGGTAATCCCACTCATACCTATTACCCCTGTCGGTTATTACATAACCATCATTAACCTCCACAGCAGCCTCGTTAAGCCTCACATCAATCCTCCTAGTGCTCCTAAAGTAATCAGGCGTATAGTGCATGAATAGGTCGAAGTTGTCAAAAAGCCCTGCTAGGTAGTATGGTATTCCACAAGGTGCGTGGCTTACTAATCCTGTTTTCTCAATAACAATAATCTCAGCATCATCCTTTAACCTCCTAATCCTCGATGCTGCGCTCATACCGGCGGCTCCACCGCCAATAATTACAACACGCATATCCACGGAGTCATTCCCATGGTATAAAAATATTTGCGTTAATTAATGGGTTAAGGATTATGGAGGTATAACGATTTTAATAGTGTTGTGCTTTCTCTATTTTAACTGCGGTTAATTTATACTCAGGCGTATGAACAATCCTATCAACCACATTACCAACAACCCTATTTATTAATACGCTTGGGTGGTGTATTGTGGCGAATACCACACTTGGCGGCACATCGTCGTTTATCACAGCCTTAGCCTCGGTCTGGCCATACTTACTTATTATTCTTACCTCATCACCATCATTAATACCAAGCTTCCTGGCATCTACTGGATTTATCTCTATGTAATCAGTGTTGTGGAGCGCCATGTTGGGTGTTCTCCTTGTCATCGTACCCATGTTGTATTGATAAATGACCCTACCCGTTATTAGCATGAATGGGTAGTCAGGGCTTGGCTGCTCAGGGCTTGGTACATAATCAACAAGCTTTAACCTAGCTCTCTCTCCAATTGTGAATTTACCGACATGTAGGATTTTAGTGCCGCTTGAGTCGAGTGTTGGTGCTGGGTATGGGATGCCGCCAACCTTATCTAGTTTTTCGTAGGTTATGCCATAGACCGATGGCCATAGATTCCTTATTTCATTCCACACATCCTCAGGGGATTTATAGTTAAACTTATCATTAAGTCTAAGCGCCTTGGCTAAAGTCACTATTATTTCCCAGTCAGGCCTTGCCTCACCCGGTGGGTCTACAACCTTCCTAACCCTCTGTATGTGTCTATCTCCATTGGTGAATGTGCCGTCCTTCTCATAGGCACTGGCCGCGGGTAGGAATACATGGGCTACCTTGGAGGTTTCGTTTAGGTACATGTCTACCTGGACTACCAACTCGAGGTTGGATAGGGCCTTCTCAACACGGTTTTTATTTGGGTAGGATGCTAATGTGTCCTCGCCAAATATAATCAATGCCTTTAACCCACCCCTCTCTGCAGCATCGATTATCTCAATACCATCAAGGCCGGGCTTCTCGGGTAATTTACAACCCCACACATCCTCAAATTTTTTCCTATGCTCGGGCGATGTTATGGGCACACCTCCAACTAGTTTCTTGGGGTGAGCTCCCATTATTGTACCTGCCTGCACATTATTCTGCCCACGAAGCGGTACTAAGCCAGCTCCAGGCCTCCCAACATTGCCTGTTATTAAGGCTAAGTTTATTAGTGAGTATACGGCCTCAGTGCCTTGGAAGTGCTCTGTAATACCGAGGCTCCAGAATGTCATTGAGGGCTTATTCGTTGTGTATAACCTAGCTGCCTCCCTTATTAATTCTGCATCAACACCCGTTACCTCCTGAGCATACTCAGGAGTGTACTTACTGATGTGTCTCCTAAACTCCTCGAAGCCATCGACCCTCTTGGCTATGAATTCACCATCATAAAGCCCCTCTGTTACTATGACATTAGCCATGGCATTGAGTAGCGCAACATCCGTGCCAGGCCTTAGCTGTAAGTTTATGATTGCATACTTACTGAGTTCTATACGCCTTGGATCAATAACGATTAGTTTAGCACCGCCATAAAGCACCTGCCTCTTTATCCTAGCCCCAACCACTGGGTGGTTGTGAGTTGTGTTGGAACCAACAATCATTATTGTCCTAGCATTCTCAATATCATCGAATGTATTCGTTGCAGCCCCAGTACCAAACATCTCCTCAAGCCCCTGGGCTGATGGTTCGTGGCATAATCTAGCTGAGTTATCAACATTGTTAGTGCCAATCACAACCCTAGCTAGTTTCTGAGCTAGGTATTCCTCCTCATTGGTTATCCTAGTGCCAACTCTAATTGCCACGGAGTCAGGCCCATACTTATTAATGATCTCCCTCAACCTATTTGCCACGTAATTAATCGCCTCATCCCAAGTAACGACTCTCCATTCACCATTAACCTTAACCATTGGGTGCATAATCCTATCCTGCGAGTATAGATACTCATAGGCATACCTACCCTTAACACAGAGGAGACCGGCATTAACCTCGGACTTAATTGAGGGCCTAATCGTGACTATACGGCCATCCTTAACACCAACCCTAACCTGACAACCAACACCACAGTATGGACATGTGGTTTCAACCCAATGCTCAGGCTCTCCGTAGAGAATTATTGACCTGTCCTCGAGGGCTCCTGTTGGACAAACATCAACACAGAGGCCGCAACTAACGCAGGGACTGTGGGCTAGGTCTAGGCCGTCAGGCCTAATCATTAACCTATTACTCCTATTCCAAATTCTCCATACGAAGTATCCCTGAACCTCCTCACAAGCCCTGACACATCTAAAGCATTGTATGCATTTATTCATATCAACATGAATGTATGGATGCGAATCATCAACAAGCTCAAGTCTCCCTAAAGATCCACTGGGTTCAATGCCGTACTTAGTTAGTAATTGATGGAATTCCTTATTTGGATACTCCTTAAAGTAATTGATGGGATACTTCTCAGCCGCTAGGCCTAGTATAGTCTTCCTAGCCTTAACAACATTCTCTGACTCCGTGAGTATCTCCATACCATCACTTATGTACGTTGTGCACGCCGTCACTAACCCCCTACCCTTAACCTCAACTACGCATAATCTACATGATCCATAGGGCTTAAGCCTATCCTCATAACAAAGCGTTGGTATATAAACCCCCTTGGACCTGGCTGCTTCAAGTATTGTCATTGGTCTATCAAATTCGTAATCCACACCATTTATTCTAACCCTCATGAACCAACCACCTCTGGATACTTACTCAATATATGTAAGTAAGTATCACCCATCCCCGTCCCAAAGCCACATAGGCTTGTGGACCTCATAACCTCCGCCACTGACTTAACCTCCTCCGCCTCACTCTTAGTTAGGAAACCTCGGCCTAGAGCCTCCTTGGCTATGTCTAGAATCTTTGCATTACCATACCTACACGGGAAGCATTTACCGCAGGACTCGTATGCGCCGAACTCGGCCATATGATGGAGTAATTCGAGGGGTGTTGTGTGATCGTCAAAGGCAACTATACTACCATGACCTATGAACACACCTGCACTCCTTAACTCCTCATAACCAAACTTAACATCCAACTCCTCAGGTCTAACAACACTAAAGCTACCCACCACTAAACCCCTCAACTTCCTGCCATCCCTTAACCCACCACCAATATCAAAAACAATCTCCCTAAGTGTTATGCCAAACTCAATCTCATAAATACCAGGCCTCTTAAAGAGAGAATTCAAGGATATGAGTTTTGTACCCCTACTCTTCGAGAACCCAAGATCATAATAAGCCTTACCACCATGTATCATGATCCAGGAAATATTAGCTAGAGTTTCCACATTATTAACAACCGTGGGCTTGCCAAACAAGCCCCTCTCAGTTGGGTATGGCGGCCTAGGCATTGGCTCTGCCCTATTACCCATGATAGCATTTATTAATGCCGTCTCTTCACCAGCTACGTAGGAACCCTTACCAACAACAACCTCAACATCAATACTCACATCCTTACCCAACACCCTATTACCCAAGTAACCAGCGCTCCTAAGCTCCTCCACAGCCCTCGCCATGGCACTCACAGAGTCTGGGTACTCACGACGGATATAGACATACACCTTCCCAGCCCCAATTGCGTAGGCAGCTATTAGGGCACCCTCGAGGACGAGGTATGGTGCATAACTCATTAGGTACCTATCAATGTACGCCCCAGGATCGCCCTCATCACCATTAACAACTAAGTACTTAACATCAACCCTCTGTTGATAGGCTGAACGCCACTTAAGTCCTGTTGGGAATCCAGCACCACCACGGCCCCTTAAACCTGACTTCTCAACTTCAGAAATAACATCTTCAGGCCTCATGGTAGTTAACACCACCTCTAACCCCTTCATACCACCCCTTGCCTTGTACTCATCGAGACTCTTAATCGGCCCGTTTTTGATCCAATCAATGAGTACTGCGGTTCTACTTCTTGACTCCATAATTGGTGGCGCATCAATACCACTCCATGAGGGGGCTAGGTAGCATTTGCCTAGGCAGTAGGTTGGTGGTGTTTGTCTAACGGCCATATCATAAACGCTTGGATTAAGGTCCCTGGCAACAAAGCATGCTAATCCATGGCAATACTCCTCACTTAGGGATACTGTTGAGAAGGAGTAGAAGGAGTCAACCTCAGGTCTTTTAATGCTGATGACAAGCCTATTCATAACTTACCATATTGATTAATTTTACCTAGGATTTAAATTATGCGTCGGGATTTATTTAAGTTAACATTAAAGCATATATAATATTAATGAAGATCTTTATCATTGCCTTAGGCAAAGATAAATTTAAATGAATAATTTCATTAAGGTACTATTAGGGTTATTTAATGAGCAATGAGGAAGCATTGTTTAAAATAATTGAATCAATGAGGAGGCTTGAGAGAGACCTCGCCGTACTCTACATGACTATGGCCAACAGCATTCATGACAATACCATCAGTTCAATAATGAGGAAAATAGGCCTTGAATCTGCAACCCACAGCTACCTACTCACATTGGTAAAGAGCCTAATGAGGGAGTGCTTGCCTAGGAATATAACGGATTTGGAGACTCTATCCTCAATGCAGGGTGATATTGAGGAGTCCCTAACCCATGTTCATGAGCTCATGGATTTCGTGAACTCCAAGAGTAAGGTTAGTGAGGATCTTACAGGAGTCGTTATTGAGAAGTTGAATGAATTTGAGGGTTTCGAGTCAAAGGCCACTAGAATGTATAGCTTCCTAATAAGAAGCTACCTACCAATAACCAGCACAAAGACTGACCTAAGGCGTCGAGCCACTTCAAAACTAATAGTTAAGTTATTGAAGGGCATATCCGATGATGAGAAGGAGCACCAGGAATTACTCACACTAATTAGTGAATTATTAAGGAGCGAAAAGGCATAAATATTCTAAGGATATGCCTGCCCAGGTGGGTAGGCCGAGGCTTTTCCTTAGGAATTCCACAGGACTTGTTAGGGAGGTTGGTCCCTTAACTGCGCTTCTCATGAATATTGCCTTCATAGCCTTTCAATCAGGCTTCCTACTCCTCCTATCTAGTATGTTTAATTTCCCAATGGGGAATCCAATAATTGCCATAGCGCTGAGCGCCGCCCTATTCCTACCCTTGGCAGTCCTCCTTAATAGGGTTGGCATTACGTATTATAGGACGGCGAGTGATTACTTGTTTGTTAGTAGGAACTTAAATCCTGCCGTAGGCTTCGCCTCAATGCTCATGTTCACAATAGACCAAATGTTCTTCAATGCCGTGCTAATAAGCCTAGGCCTAGTCACGGGATTGGCTCCCGCATTAATGGCGATTGGCCTTGCAAATAATGAACATTACCTAGTATTACTCAGTAATGAATTAAGCAGCAACCCATTGCTTATATTCCTCCTCGGCATCGCCATATTTGCAATCCTCATACTCATAAACGCCCTGTCCATAAGGGCAGGTAAGTACTTGGCTTCAACGCTTTCATTATTTGGCATATTAACATTCATACTAACAATAACCCTAACATACACATACTCCCACCAAATACTCACAACAATAAACAACGCCTCACCAGGCCTACTAATGAAAGCCAGTAATGTGGCTAGGGAATTACCAACATATGGCCCAGTGCTAGATACGGTGTTCCTAATACCATACCTCGCCTATGTATTCCCCTTCATAAACTTCGTATTGTCAATCGGCGGTGAGGTTAGGAGGGGTAAGTCAATACCCCTAGCCATATACGGCACCTACACCATCAGCGCCGTAATACTCATGATAAGTACTTGGTTAGTTCTCTCATCAATAGGCATTAATCACATAAATGGACTCTTCGCAATTTACTACGGCGTTGCACCATCCATAACCTACCCAGGCACATTACCACCGCCATATCCACAAGCCCTATTAATACTCGTGATTAAGAACCCAGTGCTGCAGTGGTTAATAGCCATTGGCTCCTTCCTATGGTATGTTGGCATGGTCTCAGTACTAGTAATACAAATTGCCAGGTACATACTTGCCCTATCCTTCGACAGAGTGCTACCATCAGTCCTAGCATACGTAAACCCAAGAACACATACACCAATTGCGGCTCACCTTATTGACCTCGCAGTAACCTCAATAATAATGTACCTATACAACTTCAGTGTTGTTCCCCTACTCTCTGCAACCATGGACATAAGCACGCTGGTCACAATACTCATGTACTTCATGATAATAACAATAACAACCATAGCACTAGGCCTCAGGGTCAGGTCCATAGGAACAACAGCACTGGGCATATACACAACAGCCCTCTTTGCCTGGATGGCCTATGAAGAGGCTGTGAACCCCATGGCATACCTATTCACCCCATCAATAAACGCCTACATAATTGGATTCTTCGCACTAATATTCATTGCGGGCCTCATAGCATTCCACGCCATGCGCATATATAGATTAAGGAGGGAGGGCGTGGACCTCAATGTGGTGTTTAGGGAAATACCGCCGGAGTAATTAATCCGCAATAGGGATTAATTTCCTATTGTGATTACTCAATTACTGAGTTAATGGTTAGAATAAACCCATCACTATGCGTGAGGTGTAGGGGGGAGTATAATCTATGCGGGCTTAGTTACTGCCCAGTATTTACTGAATTACGCACGAGGTACATGATTAAGCGAGTAAGTGGGCGTAGTAATGTTGATGGGTCATCACCACCAAGCGTTTTCGTCGGGCGTATTGGTTACCCCAGGGTTAATGTTTACCCAGCCTCACCACCAATGCACGGTGATACTAGAGACCTTGAGAACCCGAGGGCTTGGTTAGGGATGAGACTTGAGGATTTTCTATCAAGTAGGTTATCCCTCATTAGGGGTTCTGTGAATGCCAAGGTTTATGACGCCAGGAACCCGCCTAGGACCTTACATGAGATTCAAGTCATGGCTCTCTCAGAGGGTCCTGTGGATACTGAGCTAATTCTTGAGAGGCCTATTGGTGGGAGGTTTATCTTAGATGAGCATTCACCACCCTTCGGCCCATCATCACCATTAAAGGAACTTAAACTATCCACCATACCACCCCCGCCTAGGGTTGTTGAGAGTGTTTATGATGACTTTGATCTCAACGCCACTGAGGCTGTTCTTAGGCTTTATGATGCTGGTGTTGATGCTCATCAAATATCTAGGCTATTGAGTGTTGGGGCTCTTGGCATTGCCAATAGGCGTAGGCTTGTGCCTACTAGATGGTCAATAACCGCTGTGGATAAGCAGGTTTCTGATGCGTTGTTTAAGGAGGTTCGTGGTTACCCATTGATTAATGAGTTTAGGGTCTACGTTAGGAGCATTAAGGATAACACCTTCGTGGGGATTCTAGCACCACACACCTGGCTTTATGAGTGGGCTGAGGCTTGGTGGCCAGGCTCTACCTGGAATCTCTGGGGTGGTGATGTTGTTATTGAGCTTGACTCTGAGGGTTATTGGGGTCGCGATGAGTATCCAGCAATAGGTGGTTGTTATTACGCGGCTAGGCTGGCAGTTATTGAGGCTCTTAGGGCCATGCGTAGACAGGCCGCTGTGGCTCTTTGGCGTGAGATATATCCAGGTTTTAATTTACCGGTTGGTGTTTGGTGGGTTAGGGAGAATGTTAGGGCTATGTTCAAGGGACCTTATGAGAAGTTTTACGAACTTAATGATGCCCTGAAGTACGTATCGAGATTCCTCAAGATACCCATTGGTGAGTGGGTTTCGAGGTCCTACGTAATACGTAGGTTGATGAGGCAGGGGAGTATAATTAATTGGTTAGGTGATGTGGGTAAATGAGTGGTTCCTTGGTTATTGGTAGGACGCTTGTTAGGGAGGTTGAGGTTAAGAGTGCATTGTCTAGGTCGGGGCTTCCTGAGTATGATTATGCGCTTAATCCATACGTTGGTTGTCAGCATGGTTGTGTATATTGTTATGCTAGAGAATTCACTAGGGGCGAGCCTAGCGTTAAGTGGGGTGAAGTTGTTTATGTTAAGGTTAATTTGATACGATTATTGAGTAGGGAGGTTAGGAGGTTTAAGCCTGGTGTTGTTGGTCTATCCACAATAACAGACCCATACCAACCAGTTGAATCTAGGTATAAATTATCAAGGAGATCAATTGAGATTCTATGTAGGGCTGGTTTTCACGTGAGCGTTCAAACGAAGTCCGCCCTCGTGGTTAGGGATTTAGATGTACTTAGTGGTTGTGGTGGTATGATTGATGTTGGATTCACAATAACAACAATGAGGGATACCTATAGAGTGATAGAGCCCTTTGCCGCCCATCCAATGGCAAGGGCATCAGCACTTAGGAAGGTGAGGAGTGCAGGTATTGAGACGTGGATCTTCCTAGGCCCAATAATACCTGGGGTTAATGACCATAGGGAGGATTACGAGCCAATCATTAAGTTGGCTAGTGAGACGAATTCTCAATTAATAATTGATAGGTTTAGGCCTAGGCCCTCAGTAATTAAGTCCATGATCAATAATTTAGGCGCAGTAGAGGCTGTGAGTAACGCATGGTGGCGTGGCGTGGTTAGGGATGCATTTAGATTATGTAATGAGTACGGAATTAATTGCATGACCGCTGAGGATGAGTGGAATAGACTTAGGAGTAAACGGCAATAATTCGTATGCATTACGATAAATGAAAGCCCGTCCTTAAAACGCGGGGTGAAGTGAGCAGAAACACTTATTAGGTAGGAACTCGGTAATTCCTCGGCGATTAGGTGGAACAAACAGGGAATGAGGAGCAAATAATTAGAGAGATCATGAATACTCTAGTAAGTTCTGCCCGTTACATGGCTGATGAGGTGAGAAACACCTTTTCTAACTACGTAAGTATGTACAGAGACGCCCTTGGCTTCGATACACAGCAAGTAAGTCTGGATATTGTTGAGAGTAATAAGAGGATTTTCTTAATTCATTCATCAATTACGGAACCAAACTACGACCCAGATAATTACCTAGTGAGTGGACTTAAGGACTTCTTCAGTATTAATGAGGCCTTTTACCCAACATACTTAATGAGTGGGATTGAATGTTATATGCAGTCAGAGCCGAGCCAATCCACTGGTGTTAATGTTAGTGGTTCGACCGTATCTGTGTATAGCGGTGTTGGGGCTATTGAGGATAAGGATCTTGGCAAAGTCACCTGCGTTAAGAAGGCCAGTATTAGATTTTCCGATGAAATCACCAGCGAGGTTAATGTAAATCCCAACGACCTATTCACCACATCAATAAACACAATAAATAGAGTTAGAAATGACCATAACGCCTTACGTAACGACTTCGTAAACACGTACGGCTTCGAACCTGGAGACATAACCCTAACAGGCAATGAGGTTATGCTAAGCACATTATTCGACCTAAAAATGTCAACCACATTAAGAGATCTTGTACAGAGGGTTTTCTCTGGCGTAATACCTAACCAAACACCTGAACTCATGGGTTTAGGCCTACTCTACGGTTCACAACCCGACCTGGTCTTCTCCTATGATGATAGTGAGAAAATACTCGTACTCGGACACCCACACAAGGTTAGTTCTGGCGATTGCCTAAAGTACTCCATTATTAAGTACTCATGATTTTTAAGGACACGACTCACGAACTTAAAACCTCACCACCCTTCTCCCTAACGGCGGAGATTATGTAACTAATGATCTTATTAATCTCCACCTCAGCACTCCTCGTATCCTCAGAACTTATGTAGACGTGAACCTCAATAAGCGGCGCCTTAATCTCATGACCCTTAGGATGACTCTTAATGTAAACCCTATCGCTCATTTTCATACCCCTCTCAATGATTGGAGCCAAATCAGCCTCAGGAACACCCCTAACAGTTATCGACCTCTCAACAAAGTGCAACCTAGGGCCTATCTCACGCAACCTCGGCTCTACATAACCCTCAAATATACCCATCATCTCAGAGGGCACACCAGGTAAGGCAATAATTATCGTACCCCCCTCCTCAACCCAAATACCCGGCGCAGTACCCACAGGATTCGGCAAAGGCCTAGCACCCTCAGGCATCTTCGCCTGCTTAAGCCTAGGCTCCGTCAACTCAAGGCCCCTAGACTTAAAGGTTTCAACAACCATCCTCAACGCATCATCATTAATAACATAAGCCCTACCCAAGGCCTTAGCCAAGTATTCACTGGTCTTATCATCAAACGTAGGCCCTAAGCCCCCCGTGGAAATAACAACCCTAATACCCCTCCTAACAGCATCCCTAAAGACCTCCACCTCATCCTCCTCACTATCCGGAATCGTTATTACACGCCTAACGTTATACCCAAGCAGGGTTAATTTCCTAGCAAGCCAAGTGGCATTTGTATTTACTGTCTTTCCAATCAATAATTCATTACCTATTGATACAATCCAAGCAGTATAACTCATCAACCTCATAAAACACCCAATAATTAAAACGCTTTCTCAATAAAACATATTAATAACTAAGACAGTAACTATCACGTGAGGCACATAAGAAGATTCGCAATCATAATCATGGATTTAGACAACATACAACCAGAGGAAGACGACAAAGCCCAACTCACTAAATTAATCGAGGACTCCCTACAATGGTGGCACAATTACCTAGGCCAAAACGATAGGCTCGAACTCGACAAATGGAGAGTATACCACATAGAATGGGCTGATGAACTCACCGTAGCCCGTGTAATGAACGCCCTCGGCAAATTCAGAGAATACATAAAAGGCGAATTATAAACAAGCATGAAAACCCAACATAATCACAGCCCTATCGAAAACTCAGTCTAACACGCCACCCTCAACACCCACGACCCCCTGAAGGAAAGAGAAATCTACTCAATCCTAACCTCCTCATAACCACAATTCGGACAATGCAGAGTCTGCTTTATGGCATACCTACCATCAACCTGAACCAAGGCCTTATCAACAACCCTCATCCTATGCATACACCTAGGGCAGGTGTATATTGAACGAAAACCCCTCTCACTAAGTATCCTCCTAACCACGTAAGTACTTAACCCCAACCTCTCAGCAATTGCCCTCTGACTCAACCCCTCACTGTAGAGCTTAACAACATCATTAATGATGCTCTCAGGCAATGAATCAGCCTTAGACCTAATCCTCCCCGATGCCCTAAGCCTATCCATAGCAGCCTTAGTCCTCTGCCTAATGAACTCCCTCTCCATACTAGCCACGAAAGCCAAAACAGTCCTTAGAAACTGCCTATACGCACCATCCAAATTCTGCAATATAGACTCCCTCTCACTAGTACTAACAATGAGTAAGCCTAGCTTATTCTCAACAACATCAAGAAGCCTAAACAACTCCTGAAAATTACGCACCAACCTAGAAGTCTCATAAACAAGCAAAACAGTAGGCCTCGGACTAAGAACACCCCCCTCAAGATCCTGCACCAAAGCCCTAAACGCAGGCCTCTCCAAAAGCGGCGTAACCCCACTCACAGCCTCATCAACATAGAACTTAAGTATAACAAAACCACGCCCCAACGCCCACTTACTCAAATAATCAATTTGATTAGCAGGATCCTGCAACTCCGTACTAACCCTAACATAAGCCACCGCCGGAATAGGCATTGAATTACGGAATTTCAGCAACCCTTATTAAGTTCCCCCTCCCCCGATTAGTATGTATTACGTAATTACTATAAATACTAAATAGTATTAGTTAAAGTTTAAATAATTAATTGAATTTAGGAGGGTTATGGTGAACGTATTAATAACAGATGCCGTGGATGAATAC
Source organism: Vulcanisaeta sp. AZ3 (assembly GCA_000960865.2). Classification (GTDB taxonomy): domain Archaea; phylum Thermoproteota; class Thermoprotei; order Thermoproteales; family Thermocladiaceae; genus Vulcanisaeta. The sequence goes on from JZWU02000022.1 coordinate 27,012, forward strand.
ATAATAAACACCCTAAAAGATAAGGGCTTCAACGTCGACTATAAACCCGGCATTAATAAAGAGGATTTACTAAAGACCATTAGCGAATATGACGCATTAATCGTTAGAAGCAGAACCAAGGTTGACAAAGACATCATAAACGCCGGATCCAGGTTAAGACTAATCGCAAGAGCCGGTGTTGGACTCGACAACATTGACGTTGAATACGCCAAATCCAAAGGCATTGAAGTCATAAACGCCCCAGAAGGCTCCACAGAATCCGCCGCCGAATTAACCATAGGCCTCATGATAGCCGCAGCCAGATTAATACCACTACAGAATAGTTTAATCAAGAACGGCGATTGGCCAAAAGGCAAGTACGTAGGCATTGAACTTCAAGACAAAACCCTAGGCATTATTGGCTTTGGAAGGATTGGACAGAGAGTCTCCACAATCGCCAAAGCTCTAGGCATGGACGTAATTGCCTACGACGTAATTGACATATCGAGGAAAGCCAACGAACTTGGCGTGAGAACCGTGAGTTTTGACGATCTACTTAAGGTTAGTGACATCATTACCATACACGTAACCCTAACACCACAGTCATACCACATGATAGGCCCTAGGGAATTCGAACTCATGAAGAATGGCGTAATAATAATAAACACCTCAAGAGGCGAAGTAATCGACACAAAGGCACTCCTCAACGCCCTAAACACAGGCAAAATAGCCGCAGCCGCACTCGACGTACTCGAACACGAACCACCCAAGGAACCCTGGGAATTAGAACTAATCAAACACCCCAAGGTCATAATCACACCACACATCGGCGCCGAAACCAAAGAAGCACAGAGAAGAATCGCAGAAATACTTGTAAATAAGATCATAAACATTCTATCGAAGCATCCCCAAGCCTAACCCTGCCCCCTTAATTTAGAATTCACCCTAGTAATTATATCCACAGCCCTCCCTAACAAGTCAACCCTCTCAGGCCTTATTATGAAATTCTCATCACCAATCGCATACTCAACATCACACTCACCACCCCTACACAATATCGATATATACACACTGAAATCCTCACCCAAATCCACAACAACCACCCTCTCATCCCCATACCCCTCAACACTAAACCTAAGCCCAACCCCCTCAAAAGCCCCAACACCTCCTCAAACACATCAACCATACCAAACCCAAACATCTTAGAGCATTAAAGACCTTTACCAAAACACAAACAGCCCAAACCCACCACACAAACACAAACACGAAAGACGCTTTTGCTTCATGCCATCATTCTCCAACTTCTCCGCCGAAGGATGATGTCGCCCTGAGGTACCTAATTATTGACACAATCGCGTAGACCAACAACGCAACAACTATGATTGTCACGATCGTATTAATAATTGGATTGACCGAGTTGAAATAATTGTACTGTGGAGGTATGATTATGCCAGCGCTTTTGAAAGCAGTAAGTATGATCGATATTATTATTGCTACTATTGCTCTTACTAGTGCCGCACTGAGGTTCCTACTCATCGACAC
>JZWU02000023.1:0-24484 GCA_000960865.2 Vulcanisaeta sp. AZ3
CCTCTCTCTTTGGTGCTATTGCATCTATCTCATCTATGAATATTATTGCTGGCGCATTCTTCTTAGCCTCCTCAAAAATCTCCCTCAACTTAGCCTCAGACTCACCATAATACTTACTCATAATCTCAGGACCATTAATAGAAATAAAATATGCATTAGACTCTGTAGCCACAGCCTTAGCCAACAAAGTCTTACCAGTACCAGGAGGACCAATCAACAAAACACCCTTAGGAGGCTCAATACCCAAATGCCTAAAAATCTCAGGATGCCTAAGAGGCAATTCAATCAACTCCCTAATCTTCCTCTTAGCCTCTTCTAGATCGCCAATATCCTCCCAAGTGACTCTAGATGTTGTTAGTTCTACCTCCTTAACTGGCTCCTCTCTTACCTGAACCTCTGTGTCCATGCCTACGTATGCTGCTGGTCCTGGTGTTACGCTTATTACCATGAATCTAATTGAACCTGTATAATATGGTATTTCAATTATTGCGCCTTTCCATACTGGTTTGCCCAGTAGGTAGGCTCTCTTTAGGTAGTCAGAGTCTACTCTAATATATTCTCCAACTGGCGCTATTGCGGCTCTTTGGGCTGATCTTAGGTCTATCTTCCTAACCTTAACAATGTCGCCAATACTTACGCTGGCATTTTGTCTTAATGCACCATCCATTCTAATGTAATCCTTATCCTCATCATCCGTATACGCCGGCCACACCTGGGCGTAGGCATTACGTTTATTACCAATAATCTCCACATACTCACCAGGCTCAAGACCCAAAACCTTCATATAACGCTGAGAAATCCTAACAATCAACCTACCCACATCCCTAGTCCTAGCCTCAGCAACCCTAAGACTAACCTCACCACTAGAACTCATGCAGTTCTCAAGGTACTTAATACTGATCGGCTTATATAATTATCTTTATCTCCTTGATAAAATGAACCGTAGTTGTAGGAATTAGAACCTTAAATCATTACTACAGATTTCGCAATCATAAAAGTTGACAATTATAAGGCTAGACGCAGGTCTTGAAGGTATGTTTGTTATGTTTGTTTAGATTAGAATTATTGTCGAATTTTATAACGTTAAAAGTTAAATACTTGATAGAAACAAGGGGGTTGTGAGTAAGGTAGGGATTGTTGGATGGGGTACCTATATACCTAGGTTTAGGATTAGTACTAAGGAGATAGCTAGGGTCTGGGGTGATGATCCGCTTAGAATAAAGGATTTGTATTGGGTTGAGGAGAGAAGTGTTGGTGATTTGGATGAAGATGCCGTGACCATGGCTGTTGAGGCCTCTAGAAACGCTTTGAGACGAGCTGGTATTGATCCTAAGGAGTTGGGCTCAGTGTTTGTGGGTACAGAATCTAAACCTTATGTGGTTAAGCCAATAGCGTCCATATTAATTGATGCATTGGGCATGAAGAAACAATCCTTTGCGGTAGACATGGAGTTTGCATGTAAGGCTGGTTCGGATGCCATAGTTAACGCAACGGGCCTTGTGAAGTCTGGTATCATTAGGTATGGGCTTGCGGTTGGTGTTGATCATAGTCATGGAGAACCTGGGGACCATCTTGACTACACGGTGTCAGGTGGTGCCGCTGCATACATAATAGGATCGGATAACTTAATTGCGGAGATAGAACATGTGTATGCTTACAACTCTGACACACCAGACTTCTGGCGTAGGGATGGAATACCATACGCAGTCCATGGTGAATCCTTCACTGGAGAACCAGCTTATTTTAGGCATATAGTTAATGCTGCAAAGGCTTTGATAGAGGCGACGGGTCTGAGACCCAGTGATTTTGACTATGCAGTTTTCCATCAGCCAAATGCTAGGTTCCCTGTTAGAGTTGCTCAAATGCTTGGCATACCGCTGGATAAGGTTAGGTTGGGTATTGTGGTTGATAGGATAGGTAATACGTATAATGGTGCCGTGCTTATAGGGTTAGCGAATATCCTTGAAAATGCAAAACCAGGCTCTAGAATATTAATGGTGTCCTTTGGGAGTGGTGCTGGTTCTAATGCCTTCAGCCTAGTAACAACTGATCTATTACCGGAGAGAGTTAGTAGGGCTAGAACTGTTAGTTATTATCTTGAGAATAAGTCCTATATTGATTATGCACTTTACCTTAGGTTTAGGAACCTCATTAGGACAGTACAATAATACTGAAGCTAACGGTATCTTAATCTTTAAAAATAAAATGGTTAAAAATCAAAGTAATGCCGCGTAAGCAGACTGTTAGGATTGTTGAGAGGAAAAGAGATGTCCTAGAGTTGTTAATTAAGGAGGGTGAAATGCCTACAAATGAGATTGTTAAGAAGACGAACCTAAGCCACAGTCAAGTCTTTTACGCATTAAAGCTACTGCAGAGGGATGGGTTAATTAGGGAGATTAAGAGAGGTAAGGTGGCTTATTGGAAAGCCAGCGACAATGCCCAAGAAGCCCTAAAGACCCTTGAGCAGGAGGTTAAGGAGGAGACCATGGGAGAGGAGGAAGCTGAGGAGACTTAAGCTTTTTAAGCCATGGTATTGGTTAGGAACTAAGTGATGACGTGGGCAGCAACCGAAAAATGAAATGACGAGACTGTCTCACACTGAACAGGTACTTGCTTTAAGTCCTCACTTCATTTATAACTCCGAATAGAATAGGAGACAAATTATTTTCCTCGCTTAAACCTAGAGGGATTGACGTTTGGTTATAGCGTAGTTATAGATTAATGAGTATTTCGATTTCATCACCATCCTTAAGGTTTAGCTTATCGCGTAACTTATAGGGTGATATAACCTCTATAGTATCAGGCCCGTGGTGCGTCCTCTCGATTACCAATACGGCAGCTGGCAGACCTCCTACAGACGCCTTGAGGCACTTAACGCCGCCATAAGTTCTTGCGCCATTACTAAAGCCCTCAATGTAGATACCGGGTAATGCGTCTAGGTATAACTTATACCTAATGTACTCGGGTTTTAATTTAACATTGAGTGTGCCTGGATATGGCTTAAATCCCAGCTTCTCTGTGAATTGCTTAACGTAGCCCTCAAGACTCATGTAGAAGCTGCCCTCACCCAGTCCAGAGGTTACAGTGCCAACCAACCTAATTACTAACTTCTCGTTGAGGTACTGCCTAATTGTGTCAATAACAAATCTTAACGCCTCAGAGGCTTTCGGTGTGAACTTAATCATTAATTGACCATTAACTGTGGTTTTCTCCACTAGACCATCTCCAACTAATCTACTGATTATCTTGAATACGTTTTGGGGTGTTGTACCAACATCATTTGCCATGCGTGTTAGGCTAAGTGGCGTAAATTCTCCTTCATTAACTCCATACTTAATTAGTAGTATTAAGTATGGTACCCTCCTAAGCATCTTATAATTCAATCCTAACACCACACCCTCCTTCATTAACTATCGACTCACCTTAACTAACTAATTTAATTAATTTATCAGTACCTAATCAACCACGTAATCATTTAATCCTACTCATTAGGGTTATGTAGGCTAAGTTCTCAAGAACCTCAGTTCTATTGAGTACTTCATATGGTGAAGAGCCCATAGTGACTAGGCCATGCCTCCTAAGGATCACTGCGGTAATATCTCTCCTTGAGACTGCCTTACTAACTGCATCTGCCAATTCTTGAGTGCCTGGCCTTATATATGGTATCTCCACGATTTCACCCACATACGAGGTCGCCTCACTTAAGGATGTGTCTATATTAAGCCCTGCTTGTGTTAGGGCAAGTATGTTTGGTGGGTGAGTGTGCAGTATGAATTTTACGTCATCCCTAACTTTATAAATGCCTACGTGCATCCTCCACTCACTACTGGGCTTACCCCCGGAGACCACGGTGCCATCAAGCCTCATCTTAACTATATTTTGAGGTTTAATTAAGACCTTGGGTGTTGATGTTGGTGTTATGAGGATCTCACCACCCAGCCTAGCACTGGCATTGCCACCGAGCAAGTCAACTAGGCGCTTAGTATATGCAAGCCTAGTGATTTCTACTAGTAACCTCCTCACGGTCTGCTCATTCATACGACATAATGCTGCTAAAAACTCCTTAATTAGGTTTGGTCCGGTATAGCTAAATATGGGGTGCCCATTATTTATTATGTATGAGGTACGTAGACGCCCATACCCATGCCCATGCAATATTAAGAGAAGTTGTTAATAATGATATTTCTGACTTTATAATCAATGAATTAAGGATAACATTAGATAAACTCATTACTGTGAAGGATCTCGTTAGCATCTTAGACAGTGCAAACATAGAGTACATAGGGGTCATGGCATATCCTTCCAGGAAGTTGGGTACAGGTACTGAGGAATTAGCAATTAGGGTAATAAATGCAGTGAAGGATTACCCGGACCGATTCGCGATAATAGGGGGCGTTGAGGTAAATGAGGTAAGTATTGAGGAGACCATGTACTGGCTTGAGAAGCAGTATGAGGCAGGGATTAGCGGATTTAAGATACACCCGCCACACATGTGGGTTAAACCAAATGCTTATAGACCTGAGGAGGGCGGGTTGAAGCAATTGGAGCTTCTTTATCAATTTGCTGAAGACCATGGGCTACCAGTATTCATACACACAGGCACGAGTGCCTTCTCAAGGGCTAGGAATAAGTATGGAGATCCTATATTTGTTGATGATGTTGCTGTGGATTTTCCGAGATTAGTAATAGTCATGTCACACGTAGGCAGGCCTAACTGGGTACCTACTGCCTTTCAACTCATTAGGATTAGGAGGAATATATATGCAGACCTAGCGAGTATACCGCCAAAACGTGTTCTCGAGTACTTACCGAGACTAACGGAGATAGGAGATAAGGTAGTATACGGTAGTGATTACCCGTCGCCTGGAGTATACGATGTGAAGAAGAATCTTGAGGAGTTCTTGAAAATACCGATACCTCAGGAAGTGATGGATAAAATAACAAAAGCAACACCAAGATTGCTCCTAAAACCACTATCCAAAACCAAGTAATGGAATAACGGTGATTAGGCTTAAATATGCAATACTGCACATAAGCCAGAGCGGGGGTGCCCGAGCCAGGTCAAAGGGGACGGGTTGAGGTCCCGTTGGCGAAGGCCTGCGTGGGTTCAAATCCCACCCCCGCACCAAACTGATCCATCACCTCACAAGATGCTGTTTATTCCTAAATTACTGTCGATAAGCCTGGGTCCTTATTTGATTTAGTGACGATTATTAAATATGGAAACAATTGCCAATACAAAGTTCAAGTATATCTCCAATCCTCTCAATGGCTTCCTAACATGCTTTGTACTGAACAATTTATTCATTATACATATATTTTTAAAATTAAATAATATTTATAAATTATTTATGATTAAGAATTTAAATTATTAGCAATTAGTTTAATTATCATTAGATCACTATATATTGGGCCCTTAGGTGTTAAGATACTCCTCTTAAGCCTCACACTATCGACCACTTGAGTCCCGAAGTCAGCCTCACTATACCTCTTAATAACTTCCATGTACTTATCTCGATTCCTAACGTACTTAACTCTGGCAACGGTTAAATGAGGCACAAAATTTCTCTCATCTCTCTCGCCAATATCTCCCGTTAGTCTCATTATTATATCATGTAGGTTCATTAAGTCCCTGGCACCTTCCTCAACGCCTACCCATATGACCCTCGGTCTTTCGATGCTTGGGAATGCCCCAACACCCTTAATGTGCATTGTGAATTGATTATACGTAATTGAGGCTAGCCTCTTCTTGGTCTCTTCAACAAGGTCCTTATTAACTTCGCCTATGAATCTCAATGTTATGTGCAGATTCTCCGGTTCCACGGGTTTCATGTCAACACTTGAGACCATGAACTCTCTCTGCATCTTAATTATTGACTCCTTTAATTGGTTCGTTAGATCAATGGCAATGAATATCCTATAAACCTCTCTGGACATTACTGGAAACTAAATGGGATGGGGAATAAATTAATCTTTATCTGCCATTAATTTAAGGCCGTTAGGAACTAAGTCCTCTATGTGAAATTGCCATTGGAATAGACGGAGGGGTTAGCTGTTACTGGAGGTTGTCATTTCATAAAGCCATTTATTAAGGTACTCGCACTTCTCAGGCGTTATTTCCTCAGTAGTTCCGCAGACCTCGATATATGGGCAATAGAAACAAGGTATCTTCGTGAGTAGGTCATAAGTTAAAACTTTCATTAGCGAACTTGCCTCAACCAGTTCCTTGGCAACTACCATCCCTAGCTCCGTTAGTTTTACCTTATACATGACTCTCTTCTTAACACCCACGTTCTCCTTGTTAAGTAGGCCTTTCTTCTCGAGCTTATTAACGGATGGCATGCCTTCCTTACTCTTTATGCCCATGTTTCTCCAAATATCCTTAAGCATCACCTCCCTGCCGGCCTTGTAAATCTCGGTTAGGATCATTGTCTCCTTATCACTTAATTCCCTAATTATTGCAGATAAATTACTACCCACGGACAAGAACTTGAACACGGATTTTTAAAAAATACTTGCTTAAACCTCGATGATTATGTCTATCTTTGAAATCACTTCCTTATATCTGTTCCTAATTGTTACGTCAGTAACCCGAGATGCCTCAGCAACATCCCTCTGCCTCTTTCTAACGCCCATGAGCGTCACTGCTATGTAGACAGCCGAGGCCACTAGGGCGTAAAATGTTCTGCCATTGGTTAACCTCTTCCTCTGTCCTTCATTTATTATGCCCATGGCTAGCCTCGTAACTTGAAATCTAACATCCTCGCCAAGCTTTAACGCATTCACAACCTTCTGTAAAAACTTGCCTAATTCCTCCTGACTTTTTGCCGAGACACCATCTGCACCAATAACCTCCTTAGCGATATTAAACAACTTACTAATTCTCTTACTCTTCTCAATGTCCAATGCACTTTTTAACTCCTTAAGCGGGCAGACCAGCTTTGACCTCTTACATGCGATGTATAACAGTACTAGGGCTAGATCCCTGGTCCTCGTACCCCTAATATCATACTTACTCGCTAATTGCCTAAACATTATTAAGGCCTCCTCAATAACACTATCAGGAATGTTCAACTTATACTTAAGGGGCATTATGGTGTCGCGAAGCTCAGAGATCCTCTTCTCCGCATATTGATACTGATTAAACCTATTAAGCCTAACCAAAGCTCTCAACCTGCGTTGGAGTAATGGATTACGGCTATATCTAATTTCAATGACAGAACCCCCAATTCCTTGGAAAGGCAATGCTGGGTTTATGAGCTTAGCTCTATCGTAAATAAGACCCTCATCACTACTAAAGGCTCTCCATTCAGGCCCCACATCAATAACATGCTCTTGTATAACCAGACCACAGTGACGACAAACATACTCACCCCTCTCAGGGTCAAATATTATGTCCGTTGAACCACAATTGGAGCACTTAAGCCTTCCTACCTCTTGATCTTGCTTCACAAGCTTATCTACCGTGACCATGGCGACCACCCCTCCTTCTTAAGTCGATATCCTTAACGTAGGCTGACTTACTCACAAAATCCTCAGGATTAGGGAGTTGTGTATCTGGTTTCACTAGGCCGTATGGTGAGTTAACGGGGCCTATAATGTCGTAGAGAACACCCAATCTTTTCATGGTATAATCATACACGACAACACCAAGTGGTGGCGTGAATGCTAATTTAAGCACGAACCTCCTATCATGAGATATGTGCATGATATCACCAACCCTCCTAAGCATCCAGCGTATACGTCGTAAACAATCATTTAAAAGTATTATTTTTCGTTATAGAGAATACGGTTATATTACACCCGTATTAGATGAAGATTAGTAAGATATTTATATACATGTATCTAGGATTAAATGATGTTATGTAAAATGGTACGAAATAAATATAAACATGGCGATGAGCAGTAACGTGTGCTTGCGGTCGTCGCGCTTGGGGGAAATGCTTTCGCTAGAGAGGGAAGTAAGGTTGGCTCACCCGCTGAACAATGGGTTAGTGTGAAGGTTGCTGCTAATGACGTGGTGAATTTGATTGAGGATGGCTTTGACGTCGTTGTGACACACGGTAATGGGCCTCAAGCAGGTCTTTTGGCAGAGAGAGTTGGCGATTACTTAAGCCTTGATATGGTTAATGCAGCTACGGAGGGTTGGATGGGTTACTTAATAGCCAATGCCCTTGAAAATGAACTTCGGTGGCGGGGTATTCGGCGGACCCCCGCAGTTGTTCTATCACGCTCTATTATTAATAATAATGACCCATCCTTCCAAAACCCCACTAAATTCATAGGTCCACTGTATGACAAGGAAACTGCGGAAAGACTCACTAAGGAGAGAGGGTGGGTCTTTAGGTGGGATGTACGTGGTGGTTATAGGAGAGTTGTTCCATCGCCTGAACCTCGAGACATAATAGAACTGAACCTAGTTAGGTTATTGATTAGAGAGAACTTCATACCAATCGCTGTTGGTGGTGGAGGCATACCTGTAATCATCGATGATGAGGTGGAAGGCGCCGAGGCTGTTATTGATAAGGACCTGGCGAGCCAAGTACTTGCCAACGCGATTGGCGCTGATTATTTAATTATACTGACTGATGTTGATTACGTATATATAAATTATAAGAAGCCAAACCAGGAGAGACTTAGTAAGGTAACGGTTAGTGAGGCTGAGAGGTATTATAATGATGGCCAGTTTCCGCCGGGGAGTATGGGGCCTAAGGTATTGGCCGCGATTAGATTTGTAAGGAATGGCGGTAAGGCGGCATACATAGGGCCGTTGGGTAGGGCTAGGGATGTTTTGAGAGGCATTACGGGTACCGTAATAGTGAGAGACACTTAAGCGGACTATGTATTGGGTAAAGTAAATTAAGGATTGGACTATGGTGACTTAATGGACATACTAATAACAATACCCCTCAAGAGTTCATTAATCATTAAATTAAATAGACCTGAGAAGAGGAATGCCTTTAATCTAGAGTTGACGGTTAAGGCGAGGGAAGTTATCACGAAAGGTTGTAGTGATGGTAATTATAGAGGTATTATATTAACTGGGGAGGGTAAGGTTTTCTCCGCTGGTTTAGATTTAGCTGAGATTTATGGATTTAAAACAATTGATGAAGCTAGGGAGTACTTTATGGCAATAAAAAGCTTGGTCGTGGCCTTGGCTAACTGTGAAAAGCCTGTTGTGGCTTTAGCCAATGGTTCGACATATGGCTTTGGAATGGAAGTCCTATACTTCGTTGATCAAGCGATTGCCGTGAGGGGTTCGGAATTCTCATTACCTGGCATTAGGTATGGGCTTGTACCAGTTACACCAGCCTTCGCTCCATACCTCCTTGGTAGTCTAAGGACTAGGTTTTTCTTTAATAGAGACTTTAAACTGAGTACTGAGGAGGCTCTTAACTGGGGTATTATACATGGAGTTGTTAATGATGTGAATGAAGGGCTTAACACAGCCCTAGGCATAATAGAGATGATGAGCAGTATACCTCGCAATGTGTATCTTGAGATTAGGAGATTAGTAATAACATCAATGTTAGGTATGGTTGGAGGTAGATGGGATGAGTTACTTGAGACCCTGGCGAGAGAGTCGATAAAACCCGATGTTAAGGTTAGGCTGGAGGAGTTTCTTAAAAGGTAAATAAAGTATTAAAAGTTGATTATTCAATAACATAGTTAATGTCCGTAATATTTCACGGCAGCTCCTACTCCGTAATACTCAATAAGGACTGCATAGTATTTAGGCCAGATAAAGTGAAAGCGCGGGTATTAATTCTAACGCCACCCAGTGTGAAGCCCCAATTTTTCTCAATACTTGCTGTACTACTTACTAAGGCAAATATTGAGGTTGTGATGCCTAAATTACCTCTGCCTTGTGATCAAATGGCGCTTAAGGGTATTGTTATGAAGACTATAAACCTGAATAAACCTGACCTAATACTTATTATGGGATTTAGCATAGATAAAGTTAACATGCCCAAAGTAACTCTTGGCTTTAACGAGAATGTCATGAATTGGTTAATAAGACAGAACATACCTGGGTCTGTCTACGAATCTCCAGCGAACGATTGCAATTGGTTTAGGACTAAAAAAATCGACGCCGACCTTGTTATTTCTGAGGATCAAATCATGTTGAATTCCATAATAAAAATTAAGGAGTTTTTACTTAATAAAACTGGTAATCTTTCTGGGTTAGGTGAGGCACGTGAAAGTACGCATAAATAGGGTTCCCTAGGTGTGTATGTTTGTGAGAATACCATTATTTATTGAGTTTAACGATAGGAATGTGCTGGTTATTGGGGGTGGTAATGTTGGCACTCGCAGGGCACTTAAATTCCTCACGGCAGGAGCAAACATTAGAGTTCTTAGCCTTGAGTTCAGTGATGAATTGGTTAAGTATGCTGAGCAGGGTAATGTTGAGTTAGTTAAGGGTGATGCTGGAGATATAGAGTTACTCCGTAAGAATATTGAATGGGCTGACTTGGTGATTATTGCAACAAGTAATCCAGAAATTAATGAGAATGTCAGAAAAATAGCAAGAGGTCTTAGGAAGTTTTTAATGATGTAACCAATGCCGAGGAGACTGAGGTTGTTGTACCATTTGAGAGTGAGGTTAATGGTATTAGGATTGCCGTGACTACGGAGGGACTTAGCGGTGTTATGGCCAGGAGAACAATCAACAAAGTGATTGCTATGTTAAAGAATGATGAAGAGTTAATGAAGATGAGCAACGTGTGGTATGCTGTGAAGCGTAGAATTAAGGAGTCAATTAATGATGTAAGGGTAAGATTAAAATTATACATGGAGCTTGATAATGATGAGAAATTTAACGAGCTTGCAAAGAGGGGTGATATCGAGGAGGCTTTGGAATACGTTATGAAGAAAATTGAGGAACGGGAAAGAGGTTAGGGGCCGCCAAAGGCTCTATCTCCAGCGTCGCCAAGGCCAGGTACTATATATCCCTTGTCATTGATCTCGGGATCTATGGATACCGTGTATATTTCAACGAATGGATACTCCCTAAGCACTCTCTCAATGCCGTACTTAGTAGATATTACACTAACTATTATCGTCCTCCTGGGATTCCCGTATTCAAGGACGCGCTTTAGAACTGCCGTTATTGTTGACCCTGTAGCAAGCATTGGGTCTGCAATGATTAATGTATCCTCATTAAGAATTCTGGGAACCTTAACATAAGTAATCTCAATGTCAAAGTTGAGAGAATTAAGTTTGTGAGACTCCTCAACCCTTCTAGCGCTTACGACACCCATTCTTGCATTTGCGAAGATCTTAACGAGACCTTCAACCAAAGGCATTGCAGCCCTGAGAACTTGAATTATGACCACGTGATCAAGATCTCTAATCCTAACTCCCCTGGCCTTAACACCCAACGGTGTTTCTACCTCTACTATTTCAATATCCATTGACTTAATTATCTCATAACCAATCAACCTACCAAGCCTAACAAGTCCCTTCCTAAACTCTATTTGCTTCGTATTCCTATCCCTAAGAGTTGTTAAAATAGCTTGAGCTAATGGATGATCGACAATTATGACCCTCCCCAAGGTGAACCCGCAATTACGTGAAAGACATGCATTTAAAAGAGTTTCTCATGTATTACCTTAGTGGTATTTCATGAAGATTATGGTAGCCGCTGATGAGTGATGAAGGTCCAAAGCGCAGATCTCTAGGGCTTAGTAATTCGATACCTTTACCTTAATTGAGCTCAGGTCAAGCTCAATGAGCTCAAGCCTATTAATATTGAGGTAGGACTTAAGGGCATTCACAAATTCATAAAATCCTCTCTGCGGATTTAGGAGCGGTGCCTTGTATTGAGCACCCGAGGCATACTTATGCCCACCACCACCTAGTTTAGTGGCGACTTGAGTACAGTCATAGGGTCCATCCCTACCTGCACCACAGTAATACCTAAAAGTTCTTCTACCTTTCCTCAATAATATATTGACCATCTTAGCACCCCTATGCTGAAGCTCTATTGTTAATTGTCTATACGATATGCCTAGGTCTGTTGGACTATAGATGTTAATTATATCCCTAATGGGTATCTTATCTGCGATCTCAAGCATTAATCTCTTAGCCCTACTGCCCCTCTCCACAAGCTTACGCATTCTTAAACTCTCTAACGCACCTAACCCATTAATAGCAAGGTTTTTAGCAATGAATAACTTCTCTGAATAAGATGCAAACCTAACTGCCAAATCCAACTCCTCAGCCTCCTTACTACTTATACTAGCAGTATCCGTCTCAATAGCAACCTTAACTAAATTATTAGTTATGGGGTCATTATCCAGGTTTAGAGCCTTCATTGCCATTAATGCTGAACAAGGTGCCTCTGGATCGTAGAACTCAACCTTAGCACAAGGCTTGTTAGTCCTATGATGATCAGCCCTCACTAATACCTTACCTGGACAGGGTAAATCAGCCACAAAAGTCCAATAGAACCACCTAACCCATCTAGATTTATTAACCTCGCTAGGTGGCATGAGAACCACGATACCATTGGGATATCTCCTTAGGAATATGGCTGCGCTGGTTATGCCATCAACATCTCCGCTATCACACAACGCCAAGGGCCTATTGACCAGCTTAGCCCATAATGCCATTAAGAATCTTCTCATAGTACTTCCTTCGTTTTAAGGCCCTAAATAAACTTATTTCTTCTTACTACTAAGATATCTTGAACAAACTGGACAATCTTCAACCCTACTTAACGTCACTTCATCAATGACCCAGTTCTTACCGTCAATAATTAATAATCTGTTCATTAATGGCTCGCCAATGCCCGTAATTAATTTAATGGCCTCAAGAACCTCTATAGAAGCCACAACACCAACAACAGGACCGATTACTGGACAAAATCCAGTGCATTGAGGCAACGACCTAGCTTGGACAATTTCATAGAGACACGGTGTCTTACCTGGTATTATAGTGGTAACTTGCCCATACCAACCATTCACAGCACCGTGGACCAGAGGCTTACCCAACCTAACAATACTTTCGTTTAGAATCTGCCTGCTAAGCCAATTGTCAAGAGCATCGATAACTACATCGACATTACTGATTATACTATCGACATTCTCATAAGTCAAAGCCTCATTTATGGGCTTTATGTTTATCGTGGAATTTAACGAACGAAGTTTCTCTATGGCAACCTCAACCTTAGGCCTACCAACATCTCTCTCGCTATAGAGTAGTTGTCTATGTAAGTCAGTTAGGTTAACAATGTCATAATCAACGAGAACTAACTCACCCACACCAGCGCCTGCGAGGTAAAGGGATATGAGGGAACCTAAACCGCCAAGACCAATCACCGCAACCCGCGCCTTAGCTAACTTTTCCTGGCCCTCCTTACCAATCACTGCGACTTGCCTTGAATACCTATCAAGAAGTAGCATGGAGCTCATCTAAGCTAGACCTAGATGGATACTAAATATAAATGTTGTTAATATTAGTTTCTTAATTCCATAGAGGGAAACTCATTAGAATAAGCACTTTACATTATCTTGATCATGGTGTTGTATTATCTCGACAATCAATGTATACCCTTATATAAAACTGAGTAAAACCAATTCCTTTCATTAATATGGATTGTTAAATAAGAACCGCTGATTCTATAATGAATCTTCAGAGAGAATCTTTCCAAAAGACCTCGCCCTTTCTTACTTCAGGGAATTATTTATCGCTTTTATCCTCATTATCCGTACTTGATTTCTACGCCTCGCTTGTCCAATGGTAAATCACTAGCTTAGTCTTCGGCCAAATTATCCTCACCCTCTATCTAGAACTTGGAGATACATTCAAGAAAGATGCATAAGTATTGTTCGAATATGTAATAAAAGTCTTGTAGAACGTTCCATTATTTTGAACGAATTTCGAAATAGATTAAGATTTATAGTTATTTTGTCAGGAACTTAATGATTGAGAATAGTACTAAGGCAGTGATGTATATTAATAGGGCTGCTAAGGCGATACCCCCAAGGCCTAAGGCTGAAAATGCATAACTGCTTAGAATACTACCGGCACCCATGCCGAATCCCAGGACAAGGCTGTATAGACCCATTGAGGAGCCTCTCATGCTAATTATTGATTTATCACCAGTTAAGGCGAGTATTGAGGGTACAACAGCCGATGCCATGAATATGAATGGTGATGCCACAGCAACTGCAATTAATGGGTTTATACCTAAGATCAATAGTACCGTTAGTATTGCAAGGCCTATAGAAACACCCACTATCCCAATACTCATGATCCTGACCCTGCCAATCTTATCAGATAGATGACCGAAGACCACAGAACCGAGTCCAATTACGATGGTTGCACCAAGTAGTAGAAAACCAACATGAATAGGTAGTATACCAGGTATAGTTCTCAATGCCCTACCTGCGTAAATGGCTACGCCAAGTATTGTAGTTATTGCAAACCAAATTGGCAATGGAGCCCATGCGTCCCTAGATAAACCCCTAAACGGGTTCAAGTATATTTTACTGCCTATGGACCCTTTTGTTTCAGGGATGTACTTAACAATAGCAGCATAGATTACCACTAGAATGGTTAATAGGATTAGGAAGGAGTAATCGGCATAGGCTGGATTAATTGCCGTGGTTAATTGATAAAGGACTGAACCCACGAGATAGCCTAGGGCATAACCAAAGATATTTAGGAAATCAAAGACACCCATACCTATACCCCTATGACCCCTCTCAGTGAGATCTGTTATCATGGTTAGGGTAGAAACTAAAACAAGGGCAGCGCCGAAGCCCATCAAACCATTGATTAAGGCAACCCACGTAGGGTTATTAATGAGGCTTAACATAACGTATAGGAGTAACATGAAGATTAGGATCCATGAATAACCAACTATGAATGTAATTCTCCTGCCAAGGATATCAGTCATGTGACCAGCAGCAAAGGAACTAAGAGCCTCAACGAATGGGTAGGAAGCAAGTATAAAGCCAACAATTATATTACCACCAGATGCTAGGTAAGATATTAGGAACGTATTTGCTCCAGAACTCATCCTAACCACGAATATTGGAATGTATGGCATGGACAATCTTCTAGCACCGTTCATTAACGCACTATGGAAGTAGAACCCTTAAAATATTTAAGGTAATGAAGTACCTTATGGACTAATGGATTTAGTGGAACTCCTAATGGTTGAGCATGGAATATTTAAGGTGAGATTCATGTACCTAACCAAACTGTCTGACAATGAATTTTGGGAGGAGTTCGCGAAAATTCATGATTTCATAATAAATGTGCATGCAAAGATGGAGGACTTATACGTATTTCCCCTTGCCCCAGACTTGGCTAAACCCTTCGCAGCTGATCATAAACTAATTGAAAAGTTTGGTAGTTATTTAATGAGTACGAGAGATAGAGATAGGTTTGAAAGATATGTAGCAACCGTAACGTACCATAATGATCATGAAGAGACCGATCTATTTCCAAAAATAGGAACCGTTGAGACGAGGATGGACGTAATTAGGAATTATGGAATAGATAGGTATAGGGCAATTACTGGAATAAATATAGAGGCATTGATAAGCAGGACAGGAGGAACGTACCAAAAAACTAATAAGGAATAAGTTACCATAGAAGGCGGGCCCGTAGCTCAGCCAGGTAGAGCGGCGGGCTTTTAACCCGTAGGTCGTGGGTTCGAATCCCACCGGGCCCGCTATATTTTCTTTATTGATTTTTAACTTATTCATGATTATTGTGATTCAAATTTACTCGGTGGGATTGGATCTCCGTAAAGTCTCCTTGCCTCTAGTAATCTTTGTCTTTGTTCTTCAAGCACGTCGAAGAGCCTTTTTGGTGTTGTTGGTATTTCAGAGTATATTTTCCATATTCTATCAATCTTCTCAAGATGCTTAGCCACCCTTATCGCAAATTGTTTATTATAATCTTCTAAGCTATAATCCCTGTTGAGTACCTCGTGGAATAACTCCCTGAGATCCTCATACTTCGGTACATAACCTATTGGTGTTGAAATAGCTCCTAACTCATTGTGCACCCTCCTCTCCATCCACTGCAACCAAACCCTCTTATCCTCCTTACTATTCAGGAACTTACCCTGTTCATCTCTAAGGAAGTAGTTTACACCGAAAATTTTTGGAGGCTTTGGTAAGTTATCACCAAACTTAAGATAATTACTTATATAAACTCCCAAATCGACAGATAGAAAGTCCAGGTTAGCCATGGGATTGAACTCCCTCTCACCCGGCTTACCAATCACTGCAGCAGTTCTCTCAGATTCAAGAGATGCAGCTATCGTGACGACGCCATGTTCCCAATCGAAAGCCTCGAACACGGGAACCCAAGTATCTGGGTCTCTACCTCCAAATATTAATCCACCAACAACTACACCTTCAGGATCATCATACCTAGGATCGAGGTTCCTAAATGCCCTTAACGATACTGTGAACCTTGCATTGGGGTGAGATGGAGGTACTGGATTACCTTTATCATCAGTCTTTCCTTTCCACCATCTACCTGTGTAATTAATACCTCTCTCCGGAACTGGCTCACCCTTACCATTCCAATAAACGTTTCCATCCTCAGTGACGAGAACGTTGGAGAATATAATCTCGCCGGGCTTAGTAAGCACTTCATAAATCAATGGATCATCCACAGGATTGATACCCTCAATAATGCCGAAGACTCCAGCCTCGGGATTTACAGCCCTAACCTCACCGTTAATGTTCCTAAGGAATGCCAGATCATCACCTATTAACTTACCAAGCATTGCAGTTGATGTCTTACCTGAGTAGGATGGGTAAGCTCCCGTGAAGTACGTAACCCTACCTCCAGGTCCTTCAACACCAATTATAAACATATGCTCACTAAGCCAATCCTCCTCCATAGCCCTCTTTATGGTGAGCCTCAACGCCAATTTCTTCAAGCCTATACTATTACCCCCGTACTGAGTATTTACTGAGTACACAGTCTCACCAACGAGATCTATGTATATTCTCCTCCGCCCAATATTCTTACTTTGCTTCATCTCATTAAGCTCGCCCTGCGAGTGAAGGAACCTTAGGAATTTAGCTCCCTCACCCTGCTTTACGAATTCATCATAGGCAGGTCTATAGAGAATGTTTTCATTATGCATCACATAGTACGAATCCGTTATTTGAAGAGCCAATATACTGAAAGGTGAACTCTTAGGACCTAAGGAATAAAAGCCTACGAGCATCTCCCTACCTTTCATTACACCATCCAATAATGAGAACATCTCCCTAAGACCCTCATCACGATCCTTAGTCCTTATGAAAGGTAGCTTTTGACTACTCGGTAAAAGTATTGCTGTGTCTTCACGGGCTCTTGCTTGGTCGTAGGGACTGTCGAAATGTACCGTATGACCTGACATTTTTAGAGGTATCTCTTCACCAGTCTCGATAGCCTTTCTCCTAATATACTCGAGATCTTCAGGGCCCCCCGTGGATATAAATACGGAATCCGGTTTGCATAATTCTATAGCCCATGCTATGAATTTATGAACCTCTTTATTTCTTATCGCCATTAATCTTCGGTACATGTCATCGCTCATTTTACTCTTGAGCACGCGATCGACCTCATCCACACTCGGCTCCATTAAGAATAAGACCACCAATGGACTTATAACTATTTCTCTAGAATAAATTAATTTCTCAATAACAATATATTGATGGTCAACTCTACAAACTCATTAAACCTCCTTTATATGTAGAGGAATATTATAATTAGAGCCCCCACTGCAAGAGACTCAATAAGTAATAACATGCCCATTTTCCTAACCTTAGACCTAAGATCCTTAGCACTTAATTTACCCTCCTTAACAGCAATCAACGCCCTAACCGTAGGCTCAGCAACAATTATAAGTGATGCCAGCCCCATAATCACGTACAATTCATAAATCAGCACTGGCAATAATGTAAACCAAAAAATAGGAGGAATAATATGGCATTAAATTACGCCTGAATGGTAACCTTCCCTCCACGTAAAGAGCTGAAAATGCATGATAAATAACCCAAAGCACCGATACAATCACAACTCTACCAATTAAATCACCACCCATTAAGACATACCAAGCAATAAAGGATGAAGCTATTAGGGCAGTTCCAGAGACATTAGCTAATGCCGACCTACCCCTACCTCTCACAACCTCCATCAGAAATAAGGCAAGTGGTATAGCCGGTATCAGCAACCATAGACCTAGATACATAAGTAGCACTGCGTAAGGTGCAATGTTAGCTAGAAATACTAAGTAATCATGTAATCCTCCCCTCGAAATAAGACCTAAATGAACTCTAATGAGGCTTATGAAATTAAGTATTACGAGGCCCGTCACAAGCATCAACCTGGTGATATTTATATCAATGCCATTCACTATGAACAATGCTATTAATGATAATGCATAACTTATTATGACCAATGACAATGCACCTGAGTCTGTATGAACCCTCCTAACAATTGACCTATCACTCATTTACATTACGATAAGTCATGTCCAGAAATAAGTATTGCTTACGATACTAATACTGCCAATCAAATCATTATTTGTATCGTGAAAAATCTCGATTAGTACTTCATCAGCTGAAAATCACTGGTAATAGCGTAAGATTTAATGATACCCTGAATATTACACCCTAGTGATGAGAATAATAGGCACCGAAAGGAATGAGGAACTTCCAGGCTTCTGAGCCTTCAGTCAATTAGCTTCTTAGCCTGGGTGTGTATTGATGAATTAATTATTGAGTCAACATTTATCAATTTCCTGAAGACTGACGGTATTCTCTCAATAACGTCTATTGGGGTTATGTGATAGCCTAACTCCTTAACTGCCATATCACCGGCAAGCCCCGTTATGAATGCTCCAAGAGCTGCTGCCTCAAGCATGTCTTGAACCTTGACGGCTAGGGCTGAGACCACGCCTGTGAGTACATCACCAGTACCACCAACCGTCATACCTGGATTACCGGTGAAGTTTAGTTTATACTTGTCCCCGTCACTTATTATGTCCACATTACCCTTAAGAAGTACAATGCCGCCATTAAAGGCTTTCTTCGCAATATCACGAATCTTTTGTGCCTTAGCCCATGGATTCTCCTCAGCGGTTACGTCAATACCTGTTAACCACTTAAACTCCCCTGCGTGCGGCGTTACAATAACACCCTTCGCAATTAGGTCCTGTCTCTTTAACTCGCCAAGAGCCTTTATGGCATCTGCATCAACCACAACCCTCTTACCCACACCCACAGCCCTTGAAACCAACTCAACCACAGCTTTCATGGTGCCTTCCATTAAGCCAAGTCCCGGGCCTATTGCAATAACACTAGACTTACCAACCTGCTCCATTATTTGATCTACATGACTCATCGTTAAATAATCACCATCAAGCGGTATTGCTATTATGCTTGGATCGTGGGCTCTAATGTCCCTGGCTACGTCCCTAGGAGCCATGACTATTGATAAATCCACTCCGGTCCTTAGGGCAGCCTTAGCTGCCAGGTATATAGCCCCCGTGAATTCCCTTGAACCACCTATGAAGAGGACCCTACCATTATCACCCTTCTTGGAGTTAGGCCTCCTAGCGTAATTGAGGTAAAGCAGGTCACCAGGACCAACCACATGTTCAGCCTCCTCAGGAATACCGATATCAGCTATTATTAACTCACCAACGTACTGCCTAGCCCTCTCCTTAATCAAACCCACCTTAGGCCTATGCATTGTTACAGTCACATGAGCTTTAACTGCCAAATCTTTAACTTCACCAGTGTCCGGGTCCAAGCCGCTTGGTATATCCACAGCCACTTTATGGGCAGAGGATTTGTTTATGAGCTCTATTGCAGTCGCTTGAGGCTCCCTGAGCATACCCTTAATACCAGTGCCTATTATGGCATCAATTATTACCTCAGCCCATGGTTGAAACAAGTCTTGGCTTGTCAATAGGTCATACGGCGTGGGTGCTTCTATTATTTCAAGATTCAGGTTCCTCAGTATTGTTAAATTATCAACAACTAACTCTTCCCTGGCATCATTAATTCTACCGAGGAGTAAGACCCTGACCTCTTTACCCCATGAGTGTAGGTACCTCGCGGCCACTAAACCATCACCTCCATTATCACCGAGACCTGCCACTACAAGGACCCTCTTGGCATTTGAGTACCTCTCAATGACTGTGGTAGCCACGGCTTTACCTGCATTCTCCATGAGTAGGTGCCTATCGATGCCCATATAAACGGAGTTAGCGTCGATAACCCTCATTTCCAAGGTTGTTATTGCACTCGAGGACCAATCCCTATAATCACTCAGCATTAAGGCACTGCATAATTATTAACCCTTAAAAAGACTTCCACGCGAGATTTGGCCTCGCTAGGATGAACATGCCCAATAAATATTGAACCTGGTAATTATTTATAAAAATCAGGAACAAACTTTAGGAAATATTATGTCCGTATTAAGATTGAGGGTAATTTAATGTAGCTACTGAGATAAACATATCAAACGTTAATATAGATAGGATTATGACAGGGCTTGCAGACATCTATGATCTACTGATTAGGATTAAGGACCGTGGTAAGAGTACTTAAATTAAGCAGTTCTTATAATTAACGAGGAATCACACAAAATATACAAAAAGGTTAATATCTTGTGTTGAGTAATGATTAAGGCTGCAATATTAGATGTTGATGGTGTACTAACCCACTTTAGGTCGGCTTGGCAACATCTTCACAGAATATTAGGTACTGAGACCTGGGCTTCGGTGAATAGGGATGCATATAAGGAGGGCCTTATTGATTATAAAGACTGGGCCTTAGTTGATGCATTACTTTGGTTCGGTGTGCCTAGGATGTGGGTTGAGCCACCGATAACCTTGAGGAAGGGTGCTCTTGATTTGTTAAAAGTCCTTAAGGACAGTGGTGTAAAGGTCATTGCAGTTAGTGGAGGGTTAAACTATACGGCTGTGCCTATTGGTAATTATGTTGATTATTTCATTAGTAATGAGTTGGTAATTGGTGATGATGAGTCCTTGATTTCCGTCAGAATTGTTGTTGAGAATAAGGGTTTTGTTGATGAATTAATTAAAGAAATGGGTATTAATTGGGATGAGGTTATTGCAGTTGGCGATAGTGATATGGACATGCCGATGCTCAAGAGAGCTGGTTATCCCGTAGCTTACAATCCTGTTAGTGAGAATGTAATTAATACTGCACGTATTGTAATTAACTCTGATACTCTATATCCACTTATTAACATTATTAAGATAATACTAAGTATCAAGTGATGCTTATGTATCGTATACGTATACGTTAAGTAATGCATTTAATACCGCCAAGCGGATGTTGCTTATGCCTGACACAACAATTGAGGACTTAGGCATTAGAAAGATATTCAACTCTCGTGGTGAGGAGACTGTTGAGATTGAGGTTTATCTAACGGATGGTTATGGAAGAGCTGCAGCTCCTTCAGGTGCTTCAAGGGGTAAACACGAGGTAGTTTATTTCCCAAACGATGATATTGACTTGGCCGTGAGTACCTTTGAGAAGACCGTGGCCCCCGACCTAATGGGTCTTGACGCAGCAATACAGGGTGAAGTAGATACCAGGCTTGAGGAGATTGATGGCACTGATAATTTCTCAAGAATTGGAGGCGCAGTTGCCATAGCCACTTCTATGGCCGTGGCTAAAGCCACCGCAAATACACTTGAGATAGCCCTCTTTCAACACCTCGGTGGTATGAACGTTAGGGATGTGCCTTACCCACTAGGTAATGTAATTGGTGGTGGTAAGCATAGCCGTGGCCTTGGCCCTGATATTCAGGAATTCCTCGTAATACCATACGGAGCTCCAGACATATACACGGCGCTTAAGGCTAACATTGAGGTTCATAGAGCCGTGTTCAAAGAGCTTGTTAAGGCTGATCCATCATTCACTGGTGGCCGTAATGATGAGGGTGCTTGGTCAGCAAGAATATCTACAAATACAGCTCTCGAAATCCTGAGTAAAGCGGTTAAGGAGGTTAGTTCCAGATTTGGGTTTGAGATTGGTATTGGTGTTGATATGGCATCCTCAACTCTCTGGAATGGTGAGAAGTATGTCTATAGTAATGAAGGTGTTTTAAGAACACCAAGAGAGCAGTTAGAGTTCGTTAAGGGGTTAATTGAGAAGTATGGACTTGTATATGTGGAAGATCCATTTCATGAGGAAGACTTCGGATCCTTTGCTGAACTAACAAGCCTGGTTGGTGATAAATGTCTCGTGGTTGGCGATGATTTATTCACAACGAATTCTACAAGGCTTGCCATTGGCATTAAGGAGAAGGCTGGTAATGCAATTATCATAAAGCCTGACCAAATAGGTACGTTAAGTAAAGCTTGGGAGACTGTGAGGCTGGCAGTGAGTAATGGTTATGTTCCAGTCGTTAGTCATAGGAGTGGTGATACTGAGTATGAGGTCCTTGCCCACATAGCTGTCGGCTTCGGCGCACCGATAATAAAGAGCGGCGTTCTCGGCGGTGAGAGAATGGCTAAGTTGAATGAGTTAATAAGGATTTGGGATTACCTAGGGAAAGTTGCTAGGATGAATACCTTCTTACAAAGGAGACTTGCGCATTAATGCATTAGTGAAATAGTGAAATACTTATTAATCTAAGTTCTCTCCGTAATCCCCAATGAGTGAGGAGCGTAAAGAGTCAAGAGATGAGGGTTTAGCGCCAGTACCTCCGCAGGAGGAATTATTAATAGCCATTGAGCGTTATCTAGCAGCTGGTGTTAGGCTTGGAACCAGGGTCTCTAATGTATATTTGCAGAAGAGGGGTTTTGTCTTTTCCGTAAGACCTGATGGCCTTAGAATCCTCAATCTCAGAAAGATTGATGAAAGGATTAGGACTGCAGCAAGGATGATCGCAATGTATGATCCTGAGAAGGTTATTGCTTACTCGGCTAAGCCCTATGGCTTTAAACCTGTTGAGATGTTCTGTAAGTTCGTTAGATGTAAGGCAATAACTGGGAGGTTTATACCAGGTACATTCACGAATCCAAATCTCAATAATTACATAGAGGCTGACTTACTAATATCCACGGATCCCAAGGCCGATGTACAAGCAATTGAGGAGGTGGCTAGGATGGGAATACCTGTAATAGCCCTAGTCGACACGGATACCCCTGTCTCTTATGTGGATTTAATAATACCTTGCAATAATAAAGGTAGGAGGAGCTTAGCTCTGATTTACTGGTTATTGGCTAGGCAGGTGCTTAGGATTAGGGGTGAGCTTAAAGAGAATGAGGATTTACCAGTAACTCCAGAGGACTTCGAGGTTAAGACATCTCTTGAGGGTGTGCCTCAGCAATGAGGAAGTAAGCATTTTTAACCAACCATTAATCTAGTTAATGTAATGGTTAATGTACGTAAACCGGCAGTTGCAGGTTATTTTTACGAGGCAAATAAGGATAAGCTTATTGAGCAGATAGAATGGTCAATAAGGCATCCCCTAGGCCCAGGTCAGTTGGTCAAGAAACCACGTGAGGGTTATAGGGCAGTACCCATCGTGATAGTGCCGCATGCCGGTTACATTTACTCAGGACCTGTGGCTGCCATGTCCTTTGCTGAAATATATAGGTTTCACGAACCGAGGACTTTCGTAATTGTTGGGCCCAATCATTACGGCATCGGATCTCCCGTGGCAATATACCCAGAAGGTGCTTGGGAGACGCCTCTAGGAACTCTTGAGATAGATTCTGAGGTCGCGAAGGAACTAATGAATAGAGTTAAGTATCTTGAGCCTGATGCTAATGCGTTTGTTCAAGAGCATTCACTTGAGGTCCAATTACCCTTCATACAGTATATCTTTGGCAATAATGTAAAGATAGTGCCAATAATCCTAATTAGGCAGTCAAAGGAAGTTGCTAAGGATTTGGGTAATGCAATAGCGGAGGCTGTCTCTAATCATGCGCCCGGCTCAGTAGTTTATGTGGCATCCAGCGATTGGAACCACTATGAACCACATGAAGTGACCACAGAAAAAGATATGAAAGCCATCGATCCTGTTCTTAAGCTAGATGAGGATTCATTCTACGATATAATTGAGCGTTATGATGTCTCAGCATGCGGTTATGGAGCTATAGCCACAGCAATAATTGCTGCCAAAAGGCTTAACGTTAAGAACGTTATCCTCCTTAGGCATGCAACTTCTGGTGATACGAGTGGCTATACTCTAGAGACAGTAGGTTACGCCTCAATAGCATTTTACTTATGAGGACTATCTATTAAAATATCAAAATCTTATTTAATTAGTCACTTAAATAATGCAGTGATATGAGCGCTGTTAGGATATTCTTTGAGATTCTCCTAATAATAGTGGCCTTGGCATTAATATACACTATAGTTAAGCCTTTCAAGGTTGAAGTTAAGGAGTATATACTTAGTATTAATAATAGGCAGATCAGTGAGTTATTGTATATTAGTGGTTACATAATATATAATTAGGT
>JZWU02000024.1:0-22871 GCA_000960865.2 Vulcanisaeta sp. AZ3
CCGAGAACTTTACCCGGCTTAGGCATTGGTAACCTAAATAATTTAAAACCACTTGGTCCATACTGATGAACGCATTCCTCGCCTAGCTCACTGGGTAAGTTAACAATTGTTATGGCCTCGAAGGGGCACTTCCTAATACATATACCGCATGCAGTGCATAGGTCTGTAATTACAGGATGCCCCAACTGTTCATCCATATAGATGGCTCTCCCACCACCCCTAACAATTGGGCAAAACCTAATGCACTCCTGGCTACACTTCCTAGGTTGGCAGAGGTCCTTATCAATAACGGCAACTCTAATGGGCATCTTCCGTGGCAGTGAAACTATACTAAAATTAAACCTTATGCCTAGACGTTTTAGGTAGTGAGTAATGCATTTAATAAGAAATACTCATTCGCTGGACTAATGGTTTTGAGGATTGAGCGTAAACACATACTTACAGCGCTAATACTATACGTAATATATGTCGCCTTAACAATATACATTGCCATTAACACTGAGAACATCGCACTGAATAGATACCTATTCTTCACAGTATTTAATCATAGAGTCCCCACACTAACGCCATTAATTACCGTACTCAGTACTGATGATTATGGTAGGGCCTTCTTCTGGATACCTGTAGCTCTAATACTGTGGTTCTTCGGTGGTAGGTATAGGAAGGCTAGTGTTATTATGGTCTCTGCATTCGTAATAAGTCTCGTGCTAGGGGAGTTAATGAAGCACATAATGTATGAACCAAGACCTTTCCTCATACTAAACATAACACCCCTAATACATGAACCAGCAGATTCCTCATATCCCTCGGGACATGCCCTCATCGTAGGCACAGGCGCCTTCTCAGCCCTAGTCTCATTACCGTGGTACATATCAATACCTCTCACGATAGAGGCATTACTTGTCTCCTACGGCAGAGTTTATGTTGGTGTTCATTGGCCTCTCGATGTAATTGCTGGATGGATTCTAGGCATTGCAAATACTGAGTTAACACTTGCTCTGCCTCAATATCAAGAGTTGATTTACTTAATAATGAGGAGGTTACTGTGGTGGTTTAGTTACAGTAGATCTAATGGTCTTTCTACTAATGATTAAGTAACCTGTGTGGGCATTAATCCAGGTTTGTGGCCTAACCTCGTTAGGCTCCGTCTTCCACTCCCTAACTGTTACATCCATCATTTTAACATCGATATAACCATTACCATGTAATGCGCTCAGCGTCTTAATCACTTGATTAACTGTGGGCACGTATATGACCAAGACACCATCGCTTTTAAGAGCCTCGGTAGCCCTTGGTATTGCATTCCAGGGATCACCCATGTCCAAAATAATAACATCTAGATCTCTCTCTGAGAAGCCCTCTGTAATTACGTCCCTAATCCCCAATTCAACCCAGTCTAAGAGCCCGAGTATCTCGAGATTCCTCTTTGTGGTTCTAATGGCGTCCTCTCTCCTATCATAACCATAAACCTTACCATTTGGTCTCACGTAATAGGCAAGAATAGCTGTCATAAATCCACTACCAACGCCTGCCTCACCAACCCTACTGCCAAGCCCAATCCCAGCATTAATTATTATTTGTGCTGCATCCTTAGGGTAAATAACCTGGGTAACTCTATCCATTTTCTCCAGAAGTATGTCAGTAATGAGTGGTCTTACTACGGCTAGCTCAAAACCTAAGTTAGTCCTTACCACGGATCCATACTCAAGGCCTAGTACATCATCGGCACTTATAATGCCCCTTATTGTGTTTATTTTCGAGTCCCTTGTAACCTTAACCACAGATCTAACGCCGTCACCAACCACTAACACGTAATCGCCATCCTTAATGGGCATCATCTCGTAGTTATGTAGCGAATTTATGAATCTTTACCAGAGGCACCATTCTCGATAATATTCATACTTCTACTAACTTCATCATTAATGATACCCTCTAGGTAATTAAAGAATTCCTCCATTGATCCATTGATAAGACCGTTCTTAACTTTATTATTCCACTCCTCAACGATTCTCCTAAACTCTGCCTTCGATGTTACAGCGTTCTTAATCGAAGCTAACTCTACGGTGAAGCGTGCATAACCACCTCTATTAAGGCCTGGGCAGTAACCTATGGCCTTCTCGTAAACCTCGAACTTTACAATATCGCTATCAAGCCAATAAATAAATGGATAATACCTACACACATTGGGTTTAGCTGGATGTATTGAGCAAATTAATTTATTGCCAACCCACTTATTAAATATACAAGTACCATCAAGCCTCTTCTTAAGAATTAAATAATACTCTCCATCCTTAAGCTTAATGACTGGTTCATCCCAATCCGCCGCCATATCCTTAGGGAAGAGGGCCAAGAACTCCCTAGGCTTCATTCCCGTGTATTTAATAATCTCAGCTGCATCCCTATGAGTCACTGGTATCCAATAACGTTTACAACACTCTCCGCACAAGGTGCAGGTGAACCTTACCCTAGGGAACTCCGCCTTCATTAGCGGCGTACGGATCATCTTTTCAGGACTTTTTAACTCTTAAAGTCGCA
This sequence comes from Vulcanisaeta sp. AZ3, assembly GCA_000960865.2. Taxonomy (GTDB): domain Archaea; phylum Thermoproteota; class Thermoprotei; order Thermoproteales; family Thermocladiaceae; genus Vulcanisaeta. Next base: position 2,536 of record JZWU02000024.1, read on the forward strand.
ACACTTAAAATCTAGCGATGCAACCTTTACAACATGCCTCATTATGTTGGACAGAGAGTTAAGAGAATTGAGGATCCCAAAATACTAACTGGGAATGCTAGGTATGTGGATGATATTGAGTTTCCGGGCACGTTATTTCTAGCTTTACTCAGAAGCCCCATACCTCACGCAAAGTTAACTAGGGTGGATTATAGCGATGCCCTAAAGATTCCTGGCATAGTTACGGTAATAACAGGTCTAAACATACCTGTTGAAAATAGGCCTAGGAACTTCCCAATGGCTAAAGACGAAATATTATACGTAGGTCAGCCAATAGCAGCTGTAGTTGCTACAGATAGATATAGGGCCTATGATGCTCTTGAGTACATACAGTTTGATTATGAGCCATTACCGGCAGTTACGGATCCTGAGGAGGCTTTGAAGAACGAGATTAGGGCTATTGAGGGCATGGACAATATTGGGTATAGGAAAACCTACAAGAGCGGCGATCCTGAGAAAGCTTTGTCAGAAAGTGATGTAATTATTGAGACAAAGTTGGAGATGGCCAGGGTCTACCCAGCTCCCATGGAGCCTCGCGGATTACTATCCATATACCAAGGCGGTAGATTAACAGTCTATGCCTCCACACAAGCGCCGCACTATATGAGGAAGTTCCTAATGGATTCATTTAAGGACTACGTAAGTGATATCAGGGTTGTTCAAGCCGATGTTGGTGGCGCCTTCGGCAGCAAGATGTTCCCATACCCAGAGGACTACATTACTGTCTATGCAAGCATAATGCTGAGGAGGCCTGTTAAGTGGGTTAATACGAGAAGGGATGACATAATGAGTACATACCATAGTAGGGGACAGATTCATCAATTAAGGGCTGGCTTCACGAAGAGTGGTGAGTGGAGGGCATTAATTGATGACCTAGTAATAGATTTAGGCGCTGCAACTCATGGCTATTACTTAGCAGATATAACAGCTACCCTAATTAGCGGGCCTTATAGAGTCAAGGATATATTAGTTGAGGTTTATGGGGTTAGGACGAACAAGACACCCCTAGATCAATACAGGGGTGCTGGGCGTCCTGAAGCATCCTTTGTATATGAAAGAATTATGGACATGGCAGCTGAGGAATTAGGTATGGATCCAATTGAGATTAGAAGAATGAATGTTATTACAGAGTTGCCATACACAAATCCATTCGGCCATCATTATGACAGTGGTAACTATCTAAGAATGTTAAGCCTCGCTGAGCAATACTATCGGGATTTTGAGAGAAAAGCCGAGGAACTTAAGAGACAAGGAAGAAGGGTTGGTGTTGGGTTATCTCTATACATTGAGCAGAATAACTTTGGTCCCTGGGAATCCGCCTCTGTCAGGATTAAATCGGATGGTAAGATCCTCGTTATAATAGGTGCGGCCCCGCATGGACAGGGAGATGCAACTGCAATAGCTCAGATAGTGGCTGATGAACTTGGTGTAGATATTAACCAGGTTGAGGTTTCATGGGGAGACACGGAACTCATCGGTGAGGGATTCGGAACCTTTGGTAGTCGTACATTAACCCTGGCAGGCAATGCAGCACTGCTGGCTGCCAGGAGTGTTAAGGAGAGGTTAAAGACGTTAGGCGCTCAACTTATGGGCGTGAATATTGAGGAGGTTGATTATGAGGAGGGTAAGGTTGTGCATAGAAAGAGTGGTAGGTCCATGAGTATAACTGAGATAGTCTCTATGATAACAGGAAATGTTGGTGGTACATGGAATTATGGGGCAGAGCCTAAACTTGAGGAGACAGCATACTTCGGCTTCAAGGACTATACATACCCATATGGCTCTCACGTAGCTCTCGTAGAGGTTACTGAGGAGGGTTTAGTTAGAGTCTTGGATTATGTGGCGATTGACGACATAGGCCTTGTGGTAAACCCAATGTTAGCTGAAGGACAGGTAATTGGTGGTGTTATTCAAGGCTTTGGTGAGACGGTTCTTGAGGAAGTTAAGTATGATGAATCTGGAAATCTCATAACGCAATCATTTGGTGAGTATTGGCTTCCAACAATTATGGAGTCCTTCAAGGTCAAGTGGATATACATGGAGGAGGGTAGGTCTGATGCGCCAATACCTGCGAAGGGGATTGCCGAGGGGCCGTTGATTGGAGTTTTACCTGCCCTGATTGGTGCGATAGAACGAGCAGTTGGTAAGAGGATAACAAGGATACCGATTGATCCTGATTACTTGTTTAAATAAATAATGAAGTGAGTTCTTTAACTCTCATTATTGGCTAGTCGTTGGGCCTTGTACTGATCCTTTTATTTCTTGGAGATACTTACCTATCTCATCGAGCGTCAATTTCCTAAACTGCCCAGTCTTCACATCTATAACCCCAATCTCTAATCTATCGGGCTCAGGGCTCTCTAGAACTAGGCTTAAAGCCCTAATTGCCAATTTAATGCAATCATTAAGATTCGCATCATACTTATATTCCTTCTCGAGGAACTCCGTAATCCTACTAGACTCCGCACCCATTGCCACAGCATAAAAGCCAAAGTATATGCCTCCTGGATCTGTCTGGAATAGTCTTGGACCGTGCTTATCAACACCACCCACAATTAATGCAGCTCCAAATGGCCTAACACCACCATATTGAGTGTGTATCTGCTTTAAGTCGCATATTCTCTTCGTGAGGACCTCGACGTCTATTGGTTCGTCATATAGAAGCCTATATGTTTGGGCCTCCTGCCTAGCGTTCTCAATTAAAACCCTAGCATCTGATAATAGACCTGAGGCTGCAATACCAATGTGATCATCAACCATGTAGACCTTCTCAATACTATTAAGGTCAATTAAGGCACTGACCTTTCTCTTCTCGGCAGCCAAAACAACACCATCAACGCACTTAATACCCACGGTGGCCCAACCCCTTTTAACAGCCTCTCCCGCATATCTAACCTGGTACAACTCTCCCTCAGGAGAGAATATCGTGATTGCTCTATCGTACCCATATACCTGCGGACTGAACATGCCTACCGAATGACTTAATTACGGGGGTCTTTTTAAATCAAACCTTCCTACTCAGCATAATTAATCAACCAGCGAAAATAATGTGTTACTTACCTCAAGGAGATATTTTGCTTCTCGCAGTAAGTTTTCTCACTAGTGGGTAAGCTTTTTAAATTAGTAATCGGATTCGATATTGATGAAAATCGCACTATCAGTTAGTGGAGACTATGTATCAGGACCTGGAGAAGGAGATGAGGTTTGGATTGTAGAGGTCGATAAGGATTCCTATAAAGTCGTGGAACGCTTCGAAAACCCAGCTAAATACGCAACGCAAGTCAGGGGCATTTTCATGCTTAGGAGTGCCCTGGACCATGGAGCTAATGTAGTTATTTTATCAGAGATAGGGCCTCCAGGTTATAGATGGGCTGTTGATAGAGGCATTAAAGTTTTCATATTTGAGGGCAAGGTTGAGGATGCAATTAGAGCATTCATCGAGGGCAGACTAGGAGAGGCTCAAGGTCCAACGCATAATGAGCATCATCATGGGCATCATCATTATGGACATTGGCATAGGGAAGTGGATAATTATGATTTCTTAAGGCCATACATAATCAAGGATGCAGTAATAGCTGACCTTGGGTGTGGAACAGGCTATTATTGTCACTTCTTTAAGAACTACGCATCGAGGCTTTACTGTGTCGACATCGATAATGAGGCACTTGAGGTTGTAAGAAATGAGTTAGGTAATTATGACAATGTGGTTATACTTAATGAGGATGTGACTAAAACATCAATACCAAGCGGTACTGTTGACATTGCATTTATGTCAAATGCATTCCATGATGTTGAAGATAAGGAGGCATTAGTTAGGGAAATTGGGAGAATATTGAAGATAGGTGGTAGGTTATTAATTATTGAGTTTAGGAAGAATGTAGTCTTCGGTCCACCATTTAAGTTAAGCCCCGAGGAGGTCGAGGAGTACTTCGTTAGAGAGGGCTTCATCAAAGAGAACATTGTAGATGTATCCCCGTACCACTACATGATTATACTCAGGAAACAAAAGTGATGTGCCAGTAATGCATGTAATGCATATATGCAATTGGTTTAAATATAGGCATCTATAGAATATTTTTGACCTGACATGGAGGAACCCTCATGGATTATTAATTACCGGGACATCATTAGTGAATTTAGATTAGTATTGTATAAGTTCGAATTTTTTGATCTTAATTTCCAAGGTTTTATCAATGAAATAAACAAGTCATTAATTCATTGCGGATATGACCCAGTTAATGTGATTGTGTCAGATACAATGACTGAACTGTTTGGCGCATACTCAGTATACGTACCTTCCAAACCTGTTTCTCGTATTTATGTGTCCACAGAACTTCTGAAAAAACCGAGAACGTTACTTGGTAGGGTCCTAATGCATGAGGTATTTCATCACGTACTTTTCCAGAAACCACCTAGTCCATTATTTAAGCTGGCTCCGAGAAGAACAGAGCCCTTAATTCTCATAACAATACCCTTGTTATTTCTAGCTATTGCAGCAGCCATATTTAGGCCTTATTATGCATTGCCCTATATAGTCGTGTCGTCAGCTATAATGGTATTCTCAGTGGCAGCATTACTCATCAAGGCATTAAGCGATCACGAATTAGCAGCTACGGCACTTGTCATATACCTAATAACTGGTAGGTGGATTAAGGACTGGGTATATTATCATAGTGATGATGCACTAATGAGCCTTAGATGGTACGATAATGTTAAGCCTAGGGAGATCGTCATGCGTGAAAGGTAAAATAACCCCCAACTCCTCATTACCCTCGATGATTAGGCATATACTCCTCGACATTGATGGGACATTAACCAAGGATAGAAATACCGAGGCATTAGAACCAGAGGCAATAGCCGCAATTCAAGAAGCCGTAAGTAAGTACGTGATTGGTCTAGTGACAGGCAATGCCCTAATAGTTACCCAAGCCCTAGCCCGCTACATAGGTCTACCCAGAGGCTCACCGCTAATAGCAGAGAACGGTTGTATTCTTGAGTATAAGGGTGAAGTGCATGAGTTATGTAAGGACATGAACCTGAGGGAGGTAGCGTTAAAATTAATGCATGCAATACCAGGTCTAAGACCAACGTATCAATTTAACTATAGGAAGTTCGACATAACATTATGGGCACCCAGCGACCCGCATGAATTAGTGAATGTCGTAATTAAGGAATTAAGTAAAATGGGGCTAACAAACAGCATAAGGGTCTCGCATAGCGGCTACGCTCTACACCTACAGCCTGTGGGATCAAGTAAGTCAGTTGCCGTAAAATATCTCTGTAAGTTAATGAATGTAAATTGCAATGAAGTAGTTTATATTGGTGATAGTGATACAGACCTTGATGTTATGGATGTAGTTGGTTACGGTGTTGCGGTGGCTAATGCCACTGATGAGCTAAAGAAGAGGGCTAAAATAGTACTATCAAAGCCCAGTGGTTTAGGTGTGGCAGAATTCCTAAGGCGCTACATCTAGGTAATACTGTCTTAGGGATTAGGCCACGTGATACTTCCATAGTTCATCTGCCAAACTTAATGGCAAGTGCCGTGGCTAAATCTTCTATATTGACGGGAACTATTTATGTTTGGAATAATCAGTATCCTCTTTTAAATATCATCATTAGATAGTTATATGTGCTCTCTATATTGAAGTTATTCCTTACAAAATCCCTAAAGTCATCATACCTCCTATAAAACTCATTACTTAACCCCTTGATAGTGTTATCCCATAATGATCTGCCTAGGCCCTTATTGCCCGCTATCTCTATACTTAATGGTACATCGAGTGCTAATGCTGTAACTGCGCAATCAATGGTTGATTGGCATGCCAGGATTAGGTTTCTCATTTCATCAATATTGTATGCATTGATTAGGTATTGTGTTAATGTTTGTGAACTGGCGATTACAAAATCTATGGTTCGTTTAAGTAATGCCAGTGATACTCTATATACAAGCTCATCGTTTATACTAGGTGGTGGGTTCCATATACTTATGAGTGTTGGGTCATCCATAATCTTTACAAGGGCTGCCTCACGCAGTACCACGATTCTCGCTTCATCATAATTCAATGAGAGTAGTTTGTTCGGTATTACGGATATTATATTAATATCATCAAGTCTTATATACTTAATGGGCCATTCCTCGTGATGAACGGTTTCTAATCCAAGTACTTCTCTTACCTTATTATGATCGTCAGTTATGTAAATTATTAACCCTCTATCTGATATATTGAGTTCTGCCAATGCCCACTTGATAAGTGCCTCGATGGCATTTAATTCGTTGGTTGATGTATTTACTAATTGCATAATCTCCATAAGTCAAATTCATAACATGCTGTATCATACCCTTATAAATTATTCTGATTAGGAGCAATTAACAGTATGAGGAACTATTGCATTTCCTTAATATTAAGCAACTCAAAATTTAATTAATACAACTAAGAATCTTAAACAGAGGTAAAAACTTAAAAGTAATTTGTCCTTCGCTTCAGCTTAATGGTATTACCAAAATACGATGTAATATTAACAACAGATCGTTCAATGATGAGTAATTATCATGGTAAGGAATTCCTGGGTTTTGTAACCACAGGGCCCCTATTCATGACCGTTGGGCCGTTTAAAAAGCTTGGTGAGTGGATTCATGAGTATATAGCAATGCCTAAGATGAAGGTTGATAAGTATGGTAGGCCTTACCAAGCCCCCTATGGCATGAGGAAGATCGAGGCTGCTCTGCTTGACGCCGGTATTAACGCTGCAATAATAGATCCAGATTATGCGCATAAGTACATACCGAGTGCTAAGATCCTAATGCTCTCGCACCATGATTACTTCGGTCTTAACCCACCATCATCAACATGGTCAGCAATAGTGGGTAGGGAGTCTTTGAATGCATACTCCTTTAGGAAATTCATGATGAGGATTAGACCTTACGTCATGGAAGCTAAGGAGAAAAGTAATTTGAAGGTCATCATCGGCGGACCATCAGCATGGCAGTGGCTCTACCTACCTGAGCTTATGAGTTTTCTAGGTGTCGATACAGTCTTTGATGGGGAAGGCGAGAAGTTAGTCGTCGACTTAGTGAAGAGAATTCTAAATAATGAACCTGTACCTCGATATGTATATGTGGGCGTGAATGATGTTCCAAGCATTGATGAAATACCAACTATCAAGTATCCTGCAGTTAATGGTTTTGTGGAGATTGGTAGGGGTTGCCCAAGAGGCTGTGCCTTTTGTTCAGTTACACTTAGGCCACTTAGGTGGTATCCTCTTGAGAAGATTGAGGAGGAGTTGAAGTTGCATGTTAGGTATGGGATAGTTCATGGATTAATACACTCTGATGATATTCCATTGTACGGTTCACATGGTGTTGAATTGAACCCTGACAAGTTAATAAAGCTTCACCAACTTATTAAGAGGTACTACTTAACAATAGCCTGGAGCCATACAACGTTAGCTTCTATACTCCTAGCCGAGAAGAAATACGATAAGTTGGCCACCAAGATTGCCGAGATAATAGAGGATGAACACCAGGAATATTGGGGGGCTCAGGTTGGTCTGGAGACTGGTTCAAGGAGGTTGGCAAAGGCAATAATGCCTGGTAAGGCTTCACCTTTTAAGATTGAGGATTGGTGGGATGTGGTTGAGGAGTCTTTAGGTGTGATGCATGACATTAAGTTAATACCAGCATTAACAGTCATTGTTGGCTTGCCGGGTGAGTCGAAGGACGATGTTATGGAGACCATAGAACTACTCGATAGGATTAAGCCCTATAGAAGCTTGGTGGTGCCTATGTTCTACGTTCCGATGAATCACATAAGGGCTGAGAAGGATGGTTGGATAATAAAGTATAACTTAATGCCCGAGCACATAGAGCTTCTCAAGAAGATGTTTGAGCATAGCATCTATTGGGCTAAGGACATAGTGAACCACTTCTATATCAAAGGTCCGCAGTACTGGCCAGTTAGGGCTGCAGTTAATTACTTCATTAATTACGTGGAGAGGAGGGTAAGATCAATGTATGATAAGCTAGATCAAATAGCCGCTGAGATCGAAAATAAGAGGTTAGTCACGAAAGTCGAGGCACCAAAGCTCATGGAGCTATTCGGCTCTTCAAATGAGTAATGCCGCATTAATTAATTGCTTTATTCGTTTTTATTAGTTCCCTCATCTTGAGTACTTCCTGGTTTGTGAATACAATACTTGCTTCATTTGTATTCAGGTTTCTAAACGCTTCAAGGTTCTCCCATGGATAAATTATATAAGCCCAAGTGGTCCACATATAGACATAATAATTAGGTGCAAACTTACTTGATAACGCCTTATAATCGAGAACAGCCGTCTTAACATTCCTAGCTCCTAATCTGATCAATTCATCCTTAGCAATTTTAAGCGTTATACCAGTATCAGCAACATCATCAACAAGCAATACGTTTAATCCATCAACATTAATCACCGGTCTATACCTAATTGTTGCATCATTATTGGCCCTTCCAAAACCCCAATGAGCTATTCGCATAAGATCCACCGGTACACTTAACATATCCGAGATTAAAGATGCGATAATAACACCACCCTTGGATATACCAATAATAATATCTGGTTGATAATGGTCTCTCAAGATATCCTGAACCAACTTAAGAGTCCCTCTTTCAATATCTTCCCATCCGTACCGATGATAGCTTACCATTATACCTCGTAGGGGAGGTGTATTTATAAACCAATTGTTTCACGAATAAGCACAGTAATTAGATATCCTTACACAGTTTGTTCGGGGACGCCTTCCAATGTTCTATCAATTGACTCGCCTAATATTTTTCCGTGGGTTATAGGCAGTTGTTATTAGTGATTAACATTTTCTTCGCAAACTTCTACCTAAACCAAAATCACCACCAATTCATTAATTCAAAACCATAACGCAAATGCCTCCGCCTCACTCTAGAAAGCCTTTAGTATTTGTTGCGCTTGATATAATTAGATGGTTAACTACAACCAAATCCTTATATATGTCGGGATTGCATTGATAATAGTTTCAATACTAATTATTTACTATTCTAATAATTTATCATCAATATCATACAATAACGTAAATGCAACAACATGCACTAAAGTATTAAGTAACATAATAAGTGGTCCATTAACGAGCAATAGATTAAAGAGCTTAATAGGGCAATTAGGGCGGTTATTCCTAATCTCCATAGAGGTAAGAATTAATTATGCCAACGGCTCAAGCATAAAGTATGGTAGTTACATACCCATAGGACCCTCCGGGGTTTTCGTGACACCAACAACCTCAGGAAATATCGAGATCCTTGGTAGCTCTGAATGTTCCTATATTGGTGATAATTATGTAGTTAGCGTCTTCATAGGCGAATATCCACAATCTCTTTATTCATTTAGTATTGGTATTGCTTTATTATTCATGGGCTTTGTATTAATAGCTCTTGGTGATTATCTTAGGGATAGATCAAATAGGCGTAAGGTATTTGTCAAATAATCATGGGCTTAATTCTATACTATTTATTGACTATAGAGCAAAGATTTATTAAACCAAGCTCTGGATAACATATAATATGTATTTACCGCTTCAGATATTGCTTCAGATGAGCACGGCTTTGATGATACTTATTGTTGTATTGACAATAATACTGCTAATAATAGTTATAGCATTACTGGCATACTCAATCAGGATTGTCCCGGAATACCAGAGAATTGTTAAGCTAAGGCTTGGTAAGTTTAAAGGTATTTACGGACCGGGCATTGTGTTCATTATACCAGTGATCGATAGACCAATAACAGTTGACCTCAGAGTCCTCTCTGTAGATCTATCAAGCCAGAGGGCCTTAACTAAGGATAATGTTGAGGTCTCGATAGACGCTGCTGTATACATGAGGGTTATTGATGCATCTAAAGCCGTGCTATCTGTGACAGATTATAGAAATGCCACGGTCACCCTAGGCGCTGCGGTCCTTAGGGACGTGATTGGCATGGTGGATCTAGACACATTACTAACCCAGAGGGAGGAGGTTGCTAAGAGAATTGCTTCGATAATTGATGAGCATGTGAGTCCATGGGGTGTTAAGGTCACGGCAGTGGCAATAAAGGACATAAAACTACCAGATACTCTAGTCAGGGCTATGGCAGCTCAAGCCGAGGCGGAAAGAATGAGAAGGGCTAAGGTTATCCTGGCCCAGGCTGATTATGAGGCATCGCAAATGTATCTTAAGGCTGCCGAGACATATGTGAAGAACTCCATATCTTTATCCCTAAGGCAGTTAGATACGTTGTTAGAGGTTGCGAAGGAGCACAACTTAATACTTGTTGTGCCTAGTTCTCTCGAGGTCACGTCACTATCAGCATTAGCAGCTGCAATGTTTAAACGTTCTCAAGAGGGTCAAGGGTCAGAGCGCTAGCAGGGTTAGTGGGGATTATGGCGTCAAAATCAGCATCAATATTAATCGCCATTATTGGCTTAATTCTATTATTATTTACGGCGGTGTTACATGCAGCATCAAGTAATGTGTATGTTATTCATGAGGTTTACGTATTTAACCTTAATGGTGAGATTACGGGCGTAACATACTCAGAACTTGATAATGCGCTGAATATTGCTGAAACAACACCAAATTCAGCATTACTAATAATATTCAAAACACCAGGCGGTGAATTAGATGCAGCGTTAAACATAGTATCGGCCATCGAAAATGCTAAGGTACCAGTCATAGGCTTCGTATACCCTAGGGGTTCCTATGCCTGGTCAGCAGGTACCCTAATCTTGTTGTCGACTACGATGGCCGCCATGGCTCCAGGTACAGTAATAGGTTCCTGTCAGCCTGTGGAGATTAACCCAATAACTGGGCAGGAGATCTTCATAAACGAGAGCAAGATACTTAATGCTATAAGTCAATACTTCGTTGAAGTTGCAGAGCTTAGGGGTAGGAATGCCACCTTTGCCCATGACTGCGTCTTCTATAATACCAATTTGGGGCCCTATGAGGCCCTTAAGTATGGGGTCATAAATTTCATAGCCAATGATCCTTACTCACTACTTAATGAGATTAATGGTAGCACCATAAATGGTGTGACCTATTACATAGTTAACCCAGTAATTACGTATTACCAACCAGGCATTGGTTACCAGGTCTATGAGGTGCTAATAAACCCTATAATACAGGACATTCTTGGAGGCCTAGGGCTTTTATTAGCAATTATTGGCTTCGTAACGAGACATTACTACTTAGCCGGTGTTGGCGCATTGCTCATGTTTTTACCACTATTGGCAGGCCTGCCAATTAATTGGTTAGGACTTGCCCTACTGATAATTGGCTTAGCCGCTATAGCAATAGATGCACATGCTGGTTTCACAACCCACGCCTCACTATTCATCGCCGGTCTTGTACTAAGCGCTCTAGGCATTGTACTTCTACAGCCAACCTATACTCCTCCATCATGGTTAATAGCAACGAGCCAGATAGAGGCTAGGGTGGTTCTATACGTATTATTAGCCTTCGCCGGGGGTCTTAGCGGCTTCATCGCGTCTAAGATTATTGGCATAATAAGAGCTAGGCCTATATCGGAGAAGCTCTTCTGGCCTGTTAATGATGTGGGGGTTGCAGTTGATGATATTGCAAAGGATGATGTTGGTTATGTTAGGGTTAGGGGTGAGTATTGGAGAGCTAGAGCCATTGATAGCATTAGGAGGGGCTCTAAGGTCCTTGTTGTGGGCGTTGAGGGCGATATGCTTATCGTGAGGTCATTAAAGTAACTAACGTTTATTAATCCAACTCTCTCACATATTACTAATCATGTCCATGGGGTATGAAGTTAAACCTAGGCTTAGTGTTAGGTTCGCACTGCCCGTTAATATTTTCCTATTCATTGGATTCCTGATAATCTCACCTCTTCTCCTATTCCTATTCTTGGTCCTAGTTAGCATAGGCATAAACCCACTGCTCGCATTGACCTTAACACTTGGTTCTCTACTAATGAGTCCGGTAAATATAACGGTGGCGGAAGTTACTTATTACCTACCATTTACGCCATTCGCGGACCTAATGAAGTTATTCCCATTACCATTCATTATACAGAGGGTTGATAAGTTATTTCTGGAGTTGAACATTGGCGGTGCAGTAATACCGTTAGCTACATCAATATATTTAATACTAATGTACCTAGTACATAACCTATATGCGCTTACTTTCTTCCTTGTCTCGCTAATTGCATCATCGTTAGTAATACGAGTCTCCTCAAGGATAATACCCAATATAGGCATCACATTACCAACAACCCTACCCGTGCTTCTAACCCTAATATTTACACTAATCAGCACAATAACACTCCACGTAAACCCACTGGCATTTTCATACAGTCTCGGCTCACTATCAACATTAATAGGTGCTGACTTACTAAACATTAAGAGGGTTATTAGGATGATGAGGGGTTATGTAGCCATTGGTGGTGCAGGTGTCTTTGATGGTATATACATCACAGGCCTCGTATCATTAATATTTGCATCATTGTATAAAATCCTCATTTAATAAATCACGGAAGCTTTTAATTCTGGTAGCGATTACTTTATGCGTGATGAATTACAGGTCTACGGATAAAGGTGAAGACAAGCCATGGGCTGAGAGGGTTAAGGCTGTGGTATTTGACTTAGATGGTACGTTAGTGGATACCGTGCCTCTTCATATACAATCCTGGATAGAGACCTGTAGAAGATTAGGATTTCCTGCACCAACCGTTGATTACGTCTCAACGTTGATGGGACTCAGAGCATTAGACATTGCAGCGAGACTCTGTGGTAGTGAGAATGCGGAGAGGGCACTTAATATGAAGAATGAGATTTACCTATCACTTCTAGATAATGTAAAGTCTATTGATAATGCCCCTTATGTAATGAGGATTCTCAAAGAGAGGGGTCTCCTAATAGGTATTGTTACGTCCAGCTCAAGGCACGTTGCGGTGAAAGTTCTCGAAATCACGGGACTGCTTAAGTATGTTGATGCCTTAGTGGCTGGAGATGATGTTAATGTGGGTAAACCAAACCCAGAGCCCTTGATTAAGCTCCTAAGGATTCTTAAGCTTGGTATTAATGATGTAGTTGTGGTTGGCGATTCTAAGTATGATGCTGAGATGGCAATAAATGCTGGGGTACGCATAGTTTTCATACTTAGTGATTCTCAAGATCCATGGGTAATACCCATTAGAAGTTTGACTGATCTTCTCAAATTAATGCACTTTGGTTTCTAATTGGGCAATAATTTTATTAATCTTCTATAAGCAATCATTAACAATGGCATTTATGTCGCAAGGAGAAATTGTAGGTATAGCCATAATTATAGTGGTTATTATTGCCATAATAATGGCCGTACTATATAGGTTAGGATATTTAGGAAGTAAGCGAGGAAGGAGTGAGGATGATGGCAAAAGTGAGCCAAAGAAAGCGTCTCAACTAACCTCACAATACGTATCAAGCTTACAACCAAGCACTCCGTCTCAACCCACCACTAGAGAAGTGCCTGCAGGGCAAGGGGAGAGGGCGGTTCTCATTGAGAGTAGGCCTCTTGAGGTTAGACCGGTTCAGAAACCCGAGAGATCTATGGATATTGAGAGGATTGAGAGAATTATTAAAGATATTGAAAATGAGTTAACACAAGTAATTAAGCAGTCATCAATGGATGCAGCAGACTTACTGCTTACAAGAATAGGCGAGTTGAGGAGTTATATTGATAAATTAGTAAGTCAATGCACCATGCAATACCCACCTTTCGTGCAAACAGGCTACATACCATCAAGTACATTAGAGTTTAAGGAATTATTCGGGGCGTCCTTCGTGGGGCTGTTAAGAAATAATGAGATGCTTGAGTATGTAGGTGAGCCTAATCCTGATTATGACTTCTTAAAATCCTTACTTAGCCATAATACAGACTTCGTAGTTATATACTATGAGGGTAAGTACTTATATTTAATCAAATATAATAACTACTCTCTAGCATTAGCCACAGAGAATTATCTTGATCCAATGAGTGGTGGCTTACTGAAATTATTGTTTAGAAGATTCGTTGACGAAATATTAACTCAACAAGGTCAATCTACCTAAGTCTACGGTTAACGGACCAAGACAGTCTCCTAATAAGTAAGTTAGGGCTAGGGTAATGAGGCACGGGCCTGATACGGCCATTTAATAACGCCTTAAAGGTGTATTCAATGCTTAGATCTTCAAGTTCAAAAACAGTATAGGCAATACCAACAAGTTCAGGTATATGAGCATCACTATTAGCAATACCCGGTATTCCTAATCTACGTGCAAAACGCATACTCATCCAGTTAAATATTGGTAACGCACCGGCATTGAAGACCTCAATAGCAGGCCACTTATACCGCTTCACTTCATCACCAATACCATGCCTAAAGATATCGTATGGATGTACAGGTACCAAAATACAATTATTTTCCCGAGCCCAATCAAAGAGCTCGGGTATAGCCTTTGGCGGATCATCCATACCTGGGTATTCCATACATAGTACTAATACGTCGCCATCAAAAGTCCTAACCTCATTACCAGTGATGATAAGTAGCTCAGTATTAGTGAATTCATGGCTCTTCAATAACTCCTGCGCTCTTAAGGACCCTCTAAACGTGTTATGATCAGTTATTGAGAGTAATTTAATGCTCCTATCTAATGCATTCAACATTATATCCCTTGGGTCTCCCCTACCATCACTAAATATGCTATGCGTATGTAAATCAGCCTTCACCTGAAGAGGCATTCCTACACCCTCTCAATTCTTCAGTTAAGTCTCTCTCAACAACCTCGCCCTTAGGTTCCACCTCCTTGAAGATTTGAGTCTCGTAAACCAATACCGACGTATCCTCATCTAACCAACAATCAGGTGGTAGGAAAGCCTTCATGCATCCCTCGCTTAAGAATGTCATTGAGTCCCAACAATACTCGACAGGAACCTGCGGTAATAATAAACCTGAATAATGACCCTTCTGTATTACAATACCATGCCTACCAACCACAACCTTATTCGGATAATCCTTTGGATTACCAGGTTCAAGAAGCACTAGTGGACTTAATATGGAGACCTCAAATGTAACCTTATCAAATTCATCAACACTCATAGGTTCAAACCTAGGATCCTCAACTGCAGCAGCTATGGCGCTCCTAATCACACCATTCACAGTATTATATACAGCCTCAGGGAAACCAATACAACCCCTAAGCTCACCCCTCCTACCCTTACCCATGAAAACCTCTATTGTCGTGAATACACCATACTTATCCTTAAGAAGCTTAGCGGGCGCATCTTGTGGTGCTTGAATTACCTTACCATTACGTAAGTATTCCTCAACAGCCCTCCTGGCAAGGCCAACCAGAAACCTCCCCTCCTCGATATTATACGGCTTGAACATTACCACCACTAGTTCTTACTCTAGAGTTAAATAAATACACTACACCCGTGAGGATCCCTGCAATTACTACAAGTGATAGCATGAGCAAATCAATGATTAAATTACCACCAGTGAGGAAGTGGCCATTATCCACATATATGGCGTAGTATATCAATATAGCAACAGTTATTAGGAACAATACCATTGACAATATCACGGTACGCTTCATTAGGAATACCTAAATCTTTAAGTAAATATAAAGGTTATTATTCACGTTCATTATTTGCCGAATCCTCAGAAGGCAAATGTTATTGCATCGTTAAGATCTTAATTTTCTCATTAATATTCCTAAACACCTTAACATTGCTTAGGAATATTAAGTGAGCTATGTACTTATTTACCTGATTGAGCATTCCCACTAGTTCATTCACATAATCAATTGATAATTCACTATCAAGAAGCCTAATCGCCGTCCTCTCTGCTTCCCTAGCCTTAACCCTAAGTAGGTTTAGTAATGCGGTTTTTCTATCTCCTGGCATGAACCACCCCAATTCCTTACTATCAATATCACAAGCCTCATTTATCAAGTCCCTAATTGGCTTAAGCCATGTCTCATCACCAGTGGCTAAGTATGTATTTAAGGCAGTGGCCATGGCAGCTATATTCATGAACTCCACACCACCAACCTCAACAACACCCCACTCAGCAAACGCCTCCAGCTCATCCAACCTACCCATAAGCTCTATCGCCGGGTGATCCTTCCTAAGCCTCATACGCCTCCCAAATAATATTATATCACTAAATCCACCATCTCCCGGACACCTTATGGTACCATTCATCCTGAGGCAATCAACGAATACATTAGTCATAACAAACAAAATACTACACGGTGGGGAAGTTAATATATGTAGTACTTAATTTAATACCTCAGTAGCATAATCATGGTTAAGTAGAGGTGAGTGAAAATGAGCTTCACCTGTAGTATATGTGGTCGGAAGATATCATTTTGGGATGTAGCATACATAGGAAACTCACTTATCATATGTAGAAATTGCTATCCTGAGTACTACGTAAAAAGATGCCCCTTGGTTAGACGTAGATTAAACGGTGAGTTACCACTATCCTGCAATCACTGCCTATACCGTAGTAAATGTGATGCATATATAAAAGATGCATCAGCGAAAGGCGGTAAATCCTGAGGTTTAAACTTATAACTATGCATGTTCTTAGAGCCTCTAGATGAACGAAAAGCCATGGATCATTGAGGAGTTAAGTCGCGGTAGCTTCGATGTCATGAGAAGCTCCAGGTATGGGGACCCTGGGGGTTTTCTGTGCTGCGAGTGGTGGTGTGAGGGTTATTGGGCATCCTCAGGCTATTACAATCTATGTAGTAATAAACCAACAATACCAGAGAGACTTAGTGGTGTTTCACCAATATTAAGGAGGTTCGTAAGTCCATCCCACTTCCCCAGAAGTAAATTACTAATATCGCTATGGCCGTTCATTAGGAATCGTGCCCGTGAATCCCTTAATAGATCCTCAATAGATAAGTTACCAAACATAACTACAGGGGCAACCCACATTAAGGTAAATAGTGATGTCCTAGTCGTTGGTGGGGGCTTGGCTGGATTATCGGTAGCTAAGGAATTAGCTAAGCTTGGTTTTAAGGTGGTTCTTGTTGAGGGTGAGGATTACCTTGGTGGTCACTTGATTATTGATGATACGGAGATTAAGGATGTAGGCCGTGGGGATGAGTTTGTTAGTAAATTGAGTAAAGAGGTTGATGGTTTAATTACTGTACATAGGGGTGTTATTTTTGATGGTTTTCTTGAGGATGCGGCGGTTGGTCATTCCAGGGATTTCTCAAGGCTATTCATATTCAATTATAAATACTTGATCCTAGCCCAGGGATTCAGGGAGGTACCGCTGGTGTTTCCAGGAAATGCCACACCGCGTATGGTCACTGGTTTGACCATGTTAAAACTTGTTAAGTGGTGGGGTTATAGACCGAGGAGGGTGTTAATTTGGGGCAGTGATGATTGGGGTGTAAGGGTTGCCATGAACCTCATAAAGCAGGGCGTTGAGGTGTACCTTGGTGATAATTCTGTAACAATTAGAAGTGACCTTTACAGAAACATGATTAGCCAATCAGAGGCTAAGGTTTTCATCGGTATGAATATTGTGAATGCCAAGGACTCCAGTGATGGTTTGAGGTTAGTGCTCGAGAATATTAGGGGTAAAAAGGCTAAGACGAGGAGAAGGGAGGAGGTCACCGTTGATGTCTTAGTAAGTACAGCTAGGGTGCCTGTTATAGATCTGGCAGCCCAGCTTGGTGCGCCAATAGTCTATGCTCCTGAGTTAGGAGGCCTTGTGCCTAGGAGAGGGTTCACGGGAGATCTTGGTTTAGGATATGCATATGTTGTTGGCGATGCTGGTGGTTTACTGCCAGAATCTCTCGTGATTAAGCAGGCCAAGATTGCGGCGTTGAGTATTAGTGCAAGGGAGGGATTAATTAGTAGGGATATCCTTGATAAGGAGTTGGCGGAGTTTAAGAGAGATTCTGTGATTACGAATTCCTCATACTACAATGTAATACTTAGGTTCGAGCAAGGCCTACAGAGTAGCGGGTATTATCCCGAGCCCAACGTTACATACACGCCCATGTGGGCTGTGGCCGGGACTATTGAGGATATTGAGGACGCGTTAAAGAGTGCTAATAAGCAGTATCTATGCCTCTGTGAGGATGTATCCTTAGGTGATGTGTTAGAGGCAGTTAAGGTATTGATGCATGATGAGAAGTTAAGGATTAAGATTTTGCATGGTGAGGAGGAAGCATACAAGTCCATTAGGTTACCGAGTATGGAGAGAATTAAGAGAGTTGTTGGGTTAGGCACAGGACCTTGCCAGGGTAAGTTCTGCCTACTCAGCACAAACCTAATACTGAGCTTTATCTATCAGAAGAAGCCTAGAGAGTTCGGCATTCCAAGGATTAGATTTCCAGAATCGCCAATACCAATGGCAACCCTTGCAGGTGGTGAGTAATGAGTGAGGGCCGTGGATTAATATCTCTCTCGGCAGATGCCGTAGTTGTTGGCGCCGGGTTAGTTGGTTTAGCAACTGCGTATTATCTAGCTCGTAAGGGCTTATCTGTGGTTGTCCTTGAGAAGGACTATGTTGGTGGTGGTAGCTCCACTAGGAATGCAGGTAGGTATAGGGTTCATTTTGGAAATAGAGAGAATACAGAGTTTGCTATCAAGGCCATTAAGAAGTTAGAATCCTTGAGTCGTGAGCTTGGTTGGAACGGCATTATTGAGAGGCCTGGGTATCTGTGGATTACTAGGCGTAGAGAGGTCCTTGAGAGTTATGAGAAGCTTAATGAGGAATTGTGGAAGCCCCTCGGCGTGCCTGTGCAAATACTCACGGTAGATGAACTTAAGGAAAAATTCCCCTACCTAAATACTCAAGGGCTAGTTGGTAGTGTATTCGGCCCTCAGGATGGTGCTTTCCATCATGACTATATAGTCATGGGTTTCTACACGAAGGCTTTAGACCTTGGCGTTAAAGTCTTCGAGTACTCAGAGGTTAAGAGTGTGGGTATAGATTCCGGTAGAGTCGCGAGTATATCCTCGAGTAATGTATTTGTGCGGACTAAGAATGTGATCTTTGCAGCTGGAGCATGGACTGGAGATTTAATGAAATCCTTATTGAATATAGATATTCCAATAAAGCCCGTTAGGAGAGAGATCGGTGTTACAGAACCCGTTAAACCTATAATAAATACGTACATAATAGATACCGAGACTAATTTATACATTGGACAAACCATGAGGGGCGAGATACTAGGTAGCGTAGAGCTTGAGAGTGGTGAAGGATTTTTACCCTATGGGAATACACTTAATTGGTTAGTTACTTGGGCTAGGGAAGCAATTAAGTTAGTTCCAAGTCTCAGGAACGTAAGGGTTATGAGAGTTTGGTCTGGTTATTACGAAATGACACCCGATCATAGTCATGTGATGGGTAGGGCTGATGACTGGCCCGTGGGCGCTTATGTAATATCTGGTTTTTCAGGCCATGGATTTATGCTGGGACCTTACGCCGCAGAGCTACTCGCTAAGTATATACTTGACGGTGTCGTTGATCCGCTAATGAAGCCCTTCCTACCTAGCAGGTTCGTCAAGGGGAGCCTCATTAAGGAGTTATTGGTTATTTAGTTATCTAAGGAATTAATCCTATTTATTTGTGTGTGATTTAGAAAGTACCATTTAATTAATGCGATGGTTAATTATTAATCATAAACTACATCATTAACATGACGACTGAGCAAGACACTATGGGAATTGCCAGTGAAGTGAGTAAGGTGGAGTCTGGCATCAATGAGCTAATTAGTAAACTAGCCACTGTTATTGACTCAAGGCTAATGACCAGAGAACCTCCAATAGACATATTCGATAATGGAGATTCAATAATAATACTTGCAGACCTACCTGGCATTAAGAAGGAGAGTGTTAAGGTTAGGGTTGGCGGCAACTATGTTGAAATAATAGCCGATCCGCAGCCACCACCAGTAATGGGTAAGGCAGCCAGGGTGGAGAGGCTTGAGAATTTTAAGATCTATAGAAGGATTGAGTTAGGTGTCAAGTTTAAGGTTGATGGTGCAAGAGCAACATATAAGGATGGTGTGCTTCAAGTAATTATTCCTAAATTAAGTAATGTGGCCGAGACCGAGATTTCAATAGAATAACCAGTAATATATGGAGAGTATAATCAAACTCTAAAAATCAATTAGTGCTTCTGATTAGTAATTACTTGTTTATTAGGATAAGGTATTTATAGGGGTCTAATTATTATGTCGTGATGTCTATAGTGAAGTTTGAACCTGAAACTAGGAGGGTTCAACTAACGGG
>JZWU02000025.1:0-22723 GCA_000960865.2 Vulcanisaeta sp. AZ3
TAGCAACATCCTCTGGACTACCCACTGTTGCTGACAAACCAATTATTTGCGGTTCTCTACCAATTAACCACTTGATTCTCTCGAGCGTTAGTGCAAGTTGGGTGCCTCTCTTATCCTCGGCTAATTCGTGAATCTCATCAATAATTATCCATCTAAGTCTCGATAAGTGCTCCCTCAATCTCTTACCTGATAAAATTGCTTGGAGTGTCTCCGGGGTTGTTATTAGCATGTGGGGTGGATCCTTACTTTGCCTAACTCTATCGCTTTGGTCTGTATCGCCATGTCTAACACCAACCTTAATACCAACTCTTTCACCCCACCAAACCAATCTATCAAGTAAATCTCTATTCAACGCCCTTAGGGGTGTTATATATAGTATGTATATACCCTTATCAACAAACTCACCCCTGTCTAAACCCCACCTAAGCATTGAGAGTACAGGTAATACTGCAGCCTCGGTCTTACCACTACCTGTTGGTGCTATTATTAATACATTACGTCCGTTAAGTATCCTAGGTATAGCAAGCTTCTGAGGCTCCGTAGCCTTTAAAAACCCTCTTTCAACGAGAGAGGATTGAATTATGGGATGCAGTAGTCTGTAAACATCGTCTAAGTCCCCAACCACTGCAGAAGCCTCTGAACTCTTACTATTGCTCATTAACCAACACTTTACAGTAATGTCTCGAACCTAAGCTATTTTAAACCATTTGCTTTAGTTAAAGTGAAAAATAAACCAAGAAACTTATAAATAACCATGACGACACCGATTTAATAAATAATATGGTAAGATTACGATTAGGTGTGCTTAAATAGCTCAATCCTAAATAACTAGGCTAATGCTTAGGTGTAGTGCATGTGGTTCAGTTAAGGTTACAGTCTTAATAGAGGGAAAACCTTATTGCACATACTGCGGCGCAAAGATATTAAGGACACACCTCATTAGGACCTTAATAAACATGAAGAGAGAGGGATTAATAACTTCGGCAGTGAATATCGAGAGTTACGAGGATGTCTAATGAGGAAACTAAAATAAAGCTCTCCCTAGTGCTTAGCGGTAATGAATAATCGTAGGTTATTGAAAGCAACATTAATAACTGGATTATTAGTGATATTAATAGTAACACAGATAGTAACCTATGCACAACAACCCGGTACAATCACCAATGTTATAAACAACAGCATTAGGAATGCCCTGAAGGAGTGTGGAGTGAGGAGTGCGGTTGTTATAACGGAGAGCCCAAATGTTATAAGCAAATCATCTATCGAAGTAATAATTAGCCTAAGCAATAATTACGAACTCTCATTAATATTAAACTTAACGAATGGAGAAATACCAATAGGTGGTGTTAATATTACAGTAATAGCTAATAATGGTAAACTATGCTATTCAAAATACATTCCAATAGAAACTAACATAAGTAATTATGATTATGCAATAATCAATACTAATCACTTCATTGAGATATTATCATACTCTGGGCAGGCACCAATGATTACAAATAACTCAAGATCTTTAGTCGCGTATGGTACTACGATAAACTCAGCCGTGGTTATACCTAAAATAGTACCCACTGCAGTGGGTAATGTTATATGTACCACAGGAACATTAACGCCAATATACATGGTTAATTTGTTTGGTAGGCCCATAATGTATATAATAATACAGTTAAGTCCAACAAGTAATAAGGCTATGCTCTGCAGGTTTAGCCAAAGTATTGTTATTAGTTATTGGCTTATTGCTGCACTCATAGGTATATCTGTGGCCTTGATATATGAGGCTATAATAATCATTATAAAAACTCCTAGATTAGGTATTACTTAATAGCCATTCGCCCAATGCACGGAAGGCCTTGGCTCTATGGGATAGTTTATTCTTAACCTCAACTCCAAGTTCTGCGAAGGTCTTATTATAACCCTGCGGTATGAATATTGGGTCAAAGCCGAAGCCTTCTGAACCTCTGGGCTCGTGTGCTATTAAACCATTAATAATTCCTATGAATAGCTTGGTAATGCCATTAGGACCACATAGGCCGACCACGGATTTGAAGTAGGCGGTTCTATCATTTGTGTTAATCATTAATTTTAAGACTCCATTAAGCCCTATTGTTTTATATACATAGGAGGAATATGGCCCTGGAAAGCCGTTCAATGCGCTTATGAAAAGTCCATCATCCTCGATAACGAAGTATTCATTTACGGATTCTCTACATATGTTAGTTATGGCATTGTTTACAATATCCTCAAGGCTCTCACTTTGTATCTCAAGCTTCTTATGTGACGTATCTAACTGAAGCTCTATATCATACTCCCTAAGTACTGATAATGCCTCCAAGAACTTACCCCTATTGCTAGTTACAAAGAATACCTTCATATTTATTTAAGTACCAATTCAAGGGCGATTAATATCTTTTAACTGCACCTTACTGTGCACTCACGTTGGCGTAATCAAGGACTTTCTTTAATAAGTCACTCTCTGGAGGTACACCTATGAATTCCACATTACCCGTGTCCTGGTTATCCCTCTTAAGGATGACTGTTGGTACGGCCGAGACTTGATACATATCTGCAATGTCACTTTCCTCATAGGCTTCAACAGTTATTGAAATCACCTTACCCTTACTATCGTATGCGAACATATTAGCCATTAAGACTGCGTATGGGCAATATGGGCATGATGGTGTGACTACCGTCATTACCTCAACCTTATTATTCGTATTTGAATTTAATAGCGCCTCAAGGCCTTTCTTGGTTTTCGGCCTTAATTTTGTCTCACCAATTGAGATTCTAACTATGGTCTCTATGAATGCTCTAACCTCCTCACCGAGTGGTGCGCCTAAGTATTTAATTGCGCCATCGAGTAGGTAGATTACAGGTACTCTCTGTGGCTCAACATTGTACTTAGTAAAGAGATCGCTATTCTCCTCAAACTTTATCTTCTTAATAGTGAGCATGTTTGGGGGCGCCAGGCTGGCGAGTAGATCGAGTAGTTCCTCTGTTGGTACGCACCAATTCGTATCTCTATTACCGCAGGTATTGCTTGTGAAGAATAATACTTCCACTGGATTCTTCATTTGCGATAGTATCTCCTTTATTACCTCCTTAGTTTCTTCATCAACCTCTATATGAGGCACCTCTGCAGTACCCTGTGGTTTCTCAAGTGGTGTTGCAGACATTCCTTCTTCGTAGGAATTAGCCCCCTATAAAAAGCCTTTTTGCCCATTATTTTATAATGACCAAGTTAATCGTAAGATTATGAAGCACTACTTTTCCTTCTGCTCTTTCTCCTGGCTTTTGCCTTGCTTTTCTTAGACTTAGATTCTTTTTTCTTTGCTTTTTTCTTCTTCGTCTTTTTAACCTCACTCGACACTTTACTAATTAACTCCTTAATTACACCGCTCTCTAACCACTTACTAATCTTCTCGGCTTCCATATCAACTACGTCATTAATTATTGTTTGCTTTACGAGATCCGTACTAATTAGTAATACCTTACCCAGCGCCTTGTTAGATCCTATGCTTATTGTCCTCTGGAACTCTTCACCAAGCTTTTCCCTAATGTATCTTCTTAACTTCCTATATCTTTCTTCATTGAATTCCTTAACGTATAGGGCCTCTAGTAGTGTGTTTTTATCATCCTTAAGGAATATGAATTTTAACTCTTCATCACCAACCTCCTTTATTAATTCCACGGTGATGAGAATCCACGGAAAACTAATAAGCCTTTTCAAAGGAAATCCTTGTTGTGAAATGCTTTTAATCCTCAGACCATGCTAATAAAGCCTTGGATGATGCAGGACTTAAGTGCTGATTTCCAGATGAGGATGAACCCACGAACTGATTAAAATTAAACGAGACCGAGCCTTGACAGTAAGTCGTAGGCGTTGTACTCGGGTGTTAGCTTTACATAGGCCTTCTTTTCTCCTGTCATTGCTATCGTGGTGTTTACTTCCTCAACCTTAACGTTGTACGTCTTCTCAATGTAATCCCTAATTTCCTTCTTCGTGGTGCTCCTAGGCACTATGACTGTAATCTTGTTATCCCTCTCGGCAAGTCTTAAACTCTTCTCTGTTAAGACGAACTTAACAATCACGCCCCTCACCCCATGAATAAGCCCTTACGTAATTCCTCAAGAGCGTTTAATGTCCAGAGCGTTAATCTACCAGGTACACCACCAGGTGCTAAGTGTAGCACACTTAGGTTCTTCACATAAACGGCATCGGCACCAGGTAGGTTCCTTGCAATCTTAATAACTGGGGAATCGCTTGAGGAGACTATGATGAGTAAACTCTTACCCTCCTTATACCTTCTACCCCTCATTTTACCCTTACCAGACCTAATTCTGACTCTCTCAGCAACCCTCTCAATATCATCCCAGAGGCCCATTGTTAGGAGGACCTTTTTAAGATCGGCCATTACTCCAATTTTCTCAAAATCATTACTGATTATTAATGGTATTTGGGGTACCTTATCAATGATGTGGCCTCTTGCCATAACGAGATCCCTCACTGCAGTAGCTGCTATGGCTGATCTAATGGCTTTCCTACGCTCCTTTCTATTTATCCTCTCATGAAGCACCTTTTCAACCTTTGGCGGATGGGCCCTTCTACCCTTAACTACGTTTGGTGCAAATCTGGCGGTAGGCCATAAACTACCCTTAACCCTGGGGACCCTGGCTAAACCAAGCCCTATGCCGAAGCTTACGGCTGTAGTCCTCTTACCAGCCATAATATCCGTACCCTTTGGTTGCAATCTTGCTGTTAATGCACTTATATATGCCCTAAGTATTAAATCAGGTCTCACAGGCTCTAAGAACTGCTGGGGTAGTGATGTTTCACTAATTGCACTACCATCTAGCCCGAAGACCTTCACCGTGGTTGGCACGGTATATAATGGCTTTATTATGGGTGTTAGATCTTGCGATACCATGCTTATGCACCTTGTAACGGTTGTGTTGATAGCCACACTATTTGAACTTTACCGGTTGGGTATGTCTTTGGCCTAGGTCTAACTGGGAATCTAAGTGTAACGAGTCTCTTGACAACGCCTGGTACTGTGCCATCCAAAACAATGTAGGGTCCCTTAATAATGCCATAATGTGGAAAACCTGAGCTTGGTGTTACCTCGGCACCGTTCATGCCTATCTTGAGAATCCTCTTATTATACTCTGTCCTCTTATGAAGACCCATCTGTCCAGGTCTTGGTGTTGTAAATGTTAACGCCGGGTTTTGAGGACCAATTGCACCAATCCTCCTATAGCCCTTCCTATGCTTATGCCATCTGGGTAGTATCTTAACATTGAACCTCTTAACAACACCTTGCAACCCCTTACCCTTGGTTATGGCTGCAACATCAACGTACTGACCCTCATTGAAGATATCGGTTATGTTAATGTCCTTGCCTAGTATTGAATCTGCATACTTAATTATTTGATCTACATCATCGACGCCGCCAATCGGTATCTCAAGAATTTCAGGGGTCTTCTTGCCAATACCGCTGAGCCTCGGTTGTGTCGCCGCTATTGCTCTTATCTCCATTATAACATCCCTATTGTTTATTATCTTCTTCATCATTTCCTCCTTATTTAATTTCTCAGGTAATGCCGTAATCCTTCTAAGGATATCCTTAGACACCTCTGGCGTCCAAACCTCACCAATACTAAGCTTTAGGTTTTTCCATGGATCATAAGTATAGGCCCTAAAGGCCAATACCTTTATCGGTGGTGCATCTAGTATAGTTATGGGTCTTATGATCTCCTTACCGTAGAATGGGCTTGTCTGTCTATCATCAATTATCACTGCATGCGCCATACCAGCCTTGTATGCCGCAAAGCCTAGGAGCATTGGTTTACCTACATGTGGGTCCGGCCACACTCGGAACTTAGCCACTAGGGACTCAGCACGCTTCCTTGGGTAGTAGGCCATGGATCCACGCTTAGGCCTATGAATCTTTAAACCCATAACTCAGCCCTACGTTAGCCAAACCCCATTTTTAAAGATTATTAAACTAAACCTAGATCAGTCCTGTGTTGATTATGAGTTCAGGATATTGAACCACGCAGATACCTAAGTAGGTTGAGTATCGATAGAACTGCAATTACAGCCTCCTCAGTCCTTACAGTCTCAACACCCTGACTTGGTATGAAATTTACGAATGGATAGCTCTGCAGAACGTTTCCCATGCCCTCAGCCTTTAATATCTCATCAACACCATGATGGGGCGAACCAAATATAACAAGTAATCTCTCTCTATCCATGAGGCCCCTAATTTCATTCATGACATTCCCAATGTCTATCCCCTCCTTTCCCGTTAATATTATGGTGCTGTAATCCCTAAACAATGTGCCTAGATCTACAATCTCTACGTCAAAACCCCAATAGATGCTTAAGCGGTCCTTAGGAACTACATGGGCTCTATAGGTGTCGCCTCTACTTGTTGGTGCATCAATTTGAATTACTACCCTGGTTCCCAAGGGCATTGGCTTTGGGACCTTAGCATATATATTATTACCAATCTTAACTATTGAGAAATAACCATCCCACTTAATCACAATTCCTTCCCTAAACTCGCCTCTCTCCGGCTCTCTCTTCACTACATGACTTGGTATCTTGAGTGGCGGCAATAAACCTGCGTACTTAAGATCTCTACTTAACTTAAAGATATCCCTCCTTAAATATGGTGGTGTTGATAGGTATTGAAGATTCTTCAATATGAATTCCGCTCTATCCTTATCATTAGCCAGTTTATGCCTATAAATAATGATCTTACTAACCTGAAATATTGCAGCGCCCCTACCTAAATAACCAATCTTCCTAATTGCCTCCCTCTCATCGGGTGCCTCGGCCAGGAAGTCGCTGGGTATTGCTATGTCGATTATTGGTTTGAGCCTTACTATCTTCATTTTAACACCAAGTATATTTAATCAAGTTCAGTTCTATTAATGACATTACTTCTTTCCCTTCTGCTTACCTTGACCCGTTTCTGTAGTTTCCGTTACCTTACCTAGCCTCCTTTCCTCCTCCTCACTAGTCATAAATAAGCTTGTTCTTTGACGACCACCCATCGAAAGTATTAATCATAAGACCCTTTTAAATACTTTAGGTCTTACCAACAAGCCTCTTAAGCCCTGGATATATCTCGAATAATTGCTCCTGGAGCGCTAATGAGTAATACTGTATTATTATCTCTACGACAAGTATTAAGCCAAGGCCACCGCCAAAGACCCCAGCTATATCCCCAAGGGCTGCTATAACACCAACAATTAAACCGCTAACTACGGTCAGTATCTTGATATACCTATCTAGGAACTTAGCAATAACCTTCTGGCTTGTTCTAAAGCCCGGTATTTGCATACCACCCTGGACTATGGATCTTGCTTGATCCTCAGCACTTAGACCTGCTAGGTTAACCCAGACAATTGCGAATATCATGGACAACACGGCATACATTATTATGTGCACGGCTATGTATGCTGCATTTATGTTTTCTGGAACAACTGTGAAGTAATAAAGTAGGGAGTTGGGACATGGCAGTAGTCCCGTGGGCCCTACGTGAGCACAAGCTATCCAATTAAGTATTGGATTTGTGTTAGCCTTATTATAAGCGCTCCATAATAATGTTAATCCTTCACCAACGAAGTACACCGTGTATGCCGTGAATATTATTGGCAATACCGACACATACATTAACTTAAGGGGTATCGAGAACTTGTAACCTCTGTACTGAACCATGGCCACGGGTATTGAAACCTCCATTAATTCTAAGTAAAGCACTATTAGGGCTAAAGCTATAGTAGCTATTAAACCTGTAAGGCTTGGTTCAGAAACATTATACAAAATACTCATTAGATAACTAAGATGACCAGCTAACGCGTGGTAAATTGATGCGGCAAGGGCTGGTATTACACCGAAGGGTATTACTGAACCTGGTGGTGTAAAAGGTGAAAAGGCTTCGGCAAACATTCGCATGAGAATAGCTACAAGTATGAATAGTGCTATTCCACTACCTAAACCCCAACCCTTAGATATCATATCGTCCATAAGTACTATTATTAGAGTTGCTATGAATAGTTGAATGACAATTAAAGAACCGTAAAGTACACCAGGACTATAGGGAATTAATTGCCCGCTCACTACTAATGCCACAGCTTCGAGGAATCCAAAGACTAAAGATAATAACTTCAGTAACGCATTGAATTTTGCCTGGTCCTCTGGGTCCTCCATATCTATGTTTATTAAATCAGAAAAGACTAGTATCTCTAATATTATACCCGCTACCACAATTGGGCCTATACCTAGTTGGGTTAGGGTTCCAAAACTTATACCAAGTATTACGGCTATTGCTGGCGATGCGAAGAATGATACCGCACGGAGGCCATAAAGGGGTGTGATGGACATGAGTAGGTATACCGTTATTGCCAGGAATGTCCAGAATAATCTAGAACCCATGCTAAGGGCTTCCTTGGGCTTAGGTACGGTGGGCATTAATCGTAGTAATGGCTTCACAGAGTCTATGAACCTACGCCCACCATCAGGCATGCACTATCCCCTTAATTAACTCTACCGAACCGCCTGCCGCCCTAACCTTCTCCTCGGCCTTCCTCGAAACCCAGATTGCCTTAATAACCATTGGCTTAGTAACTTTACCTCTACCCAGCAATTTATTGAAGCCTAGCTTTGGTAAATCAACCACGTATTTATTATCAACAACCTGAACTAAATTCTTACTCACTAATTCGTCGAGCATCAACTCGAGCTCACCAACATTAATACTAAGCTTAGCAGCAACTATTGCCTGAGGCTGTGTAAAGCCGTGCTTACCATAGAATGGGTAACCACTTGAGTCCTCAGCGTACTTCATCACGTAGGACCACTTATGCTTATGATAACCAACATTACCCCTACCACCACTAGATCCGCTCTTCCTATGCTGCCCAACCCTGCCCCAGCCATGCGTCCTAGAGCCTCTATATTTCCTCGCTTTTTTCTCGAACCTCCTAACCATGATTACGACTGAGTATAAGAAACCCTTAATAAGTTTTATAGCTCTCAAGTCATAACATCCTCAGTATTAACTCATTGATGGCAATACCCCTATATCCTAAATCTCCACCCTCATTGTAGCCCTTTTTAATGCTCTTAAGCCCACCTGAGGGTGGGTGGAGTCTGAAGAATGGCTTAAGCCTTGGTATGCAGAGTACCCTACTGCCTGACCTAGGCCATGGTTTGTCCTCAGGGCATGCTAATTGATTAACTTCACCAGTTATGTATGCTAGGGCAAAGTCCTCTATGCTTGACCAACCGTACTTCTTAATCCAATCATCTGTTAGGGGTTTATCACCAACAAGCTTACCCCTGCTCCTTAGTAATGCTGCTAATGTGTCTGCATCTATCTCACCCCAGGTCACCCAGTCTTTAACAATATTAAGCATGCCCAGGTATGATGGTCTCTCATCAATCACAACACATACGTATTTCCTCCTAAGTCTAAGCAGGTCTAGGGTTCTCTCCATGTCCGGCGATGTGTCGACAGTGCCTCTAAGCCTAATTACCGCCAACCTCGTGTACGGCATAGTCTCATTCTTCTGAAGACTTCTTTGAATCTGCATAATCAACGGACCATAAGGCCAGGATTTATTAAGCTTTAGCCCTCTGGGATTAGATTGAGAATGCGTATGTTTTCTTTAATGCCTCATATGTAGCCTTGACTAGGTTATGTGTTGTCCTTGTTTCACCCCAGGTGTATGACCAGACATCCTTAATACCGGCTAGCCTAAGCACTATCTTTGCTGCATCAGCGGCTACTAAACCGACACCTTTAGGTGCTGGTATTAGCATTACACTAACACTACCACTCTTCCCAATCACCTTAAAGGGTACACTGTGTGGTTCATCGCAGGAACAGTGCCAGGAACCACAGCCTCTCCTCACTGGGATTATACTGAGCTTTGCATCTCTAATTGCCTTCTCAATGGCTTGGTTAACCTGCCTACCCTTACCCATCCCTATACCTACATAGCCGTCTTCATTACCTACAACTACAGCAACTTGGAATTGACTAACCTCACCAGCATCGGTCTGTCTCTGGACGATGCTTATACTTGCAACCTCATGCTTGAGGTTAGGCAGGAAGAAGTCTATTATTTCGGGTTCCTTAATGGGTAAGTTGAGCCTAAATATATCATCAATTGACTTAATCTTACCCTCCTTAATCATCCTACCAATCCATGTCTTAGGCTGCCAAGACTCAATAATCGATTCAGAGCTCATTGTTAGAGCCGTAACAAGGCAATTTAAAAACATTACACCGGCATTGGTTATTTGGTAATGCTTAAAGAGTTATTTATGGCGTATTCTTGATGTCGCAGCAGATAAGGTTTGAGGTCATAGATGTACCAATACCGGAGGGTACAAATGTGATTGTTGGCCATAGTCACTTCATAAAGACTTTAGAGGACCTATACGAGGCTCTCATAAACTCAGTACCAGGGATTAGATTCGGATTGGCCTTTTGTGAGGCCTCGGGCAAGAGATTAGTTAGACATGAGGGTAATGATGAGGAGCTTAGGAAATTAGCTATAGATGTATGTAGGAGGATTGGTGCTGGACACACCTTCGTAATTTACTTAAGGAATGCATGGCCTATCAATGTACTTAATGCCATAAGGAATGTGGTTGAGGTTGTGAACATACACGCAGCAACTGCAAATCCCCTCTCGATAATTGTTGCTGAGGTAGCGCCGGAACGTAGGGGTGTTGTGGGTGTTGTTGATGGTCATTCACCACTTGGTGTTGAGGGTGATGAGGATATTAAGGAGCGTAGGGAGTTAGTTAGGAGGTTTGGTTATAAGCTTGGTTAGGGCATTGGGACTTAGCTTCATTAACTATGGAAGCAAGCCTTTCTCTAAAACTTTCTAACTCTTTCATTAATTCCTTCATAACTTCATCGGTGAGTTTGCTCGGTTCTGCATCTGAGGGTAGGGACTTGAGTATGTTGTCCATGAACTCCCTAATGTCGGGTGGGAGTAGTGGGTATGTGTTTATTAATCGCTTAGCAATTTCATTTGGCCCTTGAAGCCTAATTAACTCCCTAATGAAGTACCTAATTCTACTCTCTGTATTGTAATACTCATCAAGTAGATCAAGTAGAAAATCAAGACTTAGGTTCACTGAACACTCCCTATGGTGTGTATCCACGAACCTCAGCAATGTGAGTATTTGTTTAATTCCACGTTCACCAACTGCATGTCTAAACCATCTCTTACTAATGAGCTCAGCCACGTATTCCCTAGCCTCGCTAACCTCATTAATCACTCGGATGAGGAATTATGCTTAGTTAAATATCTAACCATGACTTAGCATCTCAGAGAGAGCCATGTGAGTGCCCTGGGTTAGGGCGTAGTTAAGGAAATCTCTAATACCGTCGGGATAACCCTCACTTCTCAATCCTTGACACATACCAATTATCATTAAGAGAGTTATCACTGTAAGTAACGTAATTATGACATTACCGAAGAAACCGAAGGCAATACCATTCCTATACTCAACATCGTCGACATAGCTCTTAAGCTCATTATACACTACCATGTACACTTTATGCTCCACCTTAATAGGATTCAAAAAGGTGGGTTTAACTCCACCCTCCTCATTACCATATAAAGTCTTAAGAAGGAATGCCTCAGCCACCATACCTGCTGCATCAATTACATCATCACCATCACCAAAGGACGCTATGAGAACATTAAACACATCCCTCAGGAAGTCAGCCCTAAATACCCTAGATAATGAAGCAACTAGAGAGAGTCTAACGCCGTTGTCCCTCCTCATCGTCGAAGCGATGCCATAAACAATCACGGAGACTACGGAATAACTAATTTTAATAACCTCATTAACGATATTACCTCCAATCCCTCCGCCAACCATTGACTTAATGAAATCCTCAATTACTGAATTATTACTCATTAAATAATTGGTACTGAGTATGGAAATAAACCTACCGCCCATAACCAGAAAAGACTTATTTTTAAATCCTAAATAAGAAATTAGGGACCAGGCCCGGGGAGCCTTGCCCAGCTCCTCCCTGGGTTTAGCGCCCAGGCCGATGGGTTCGGGGGCCGAAACCCGCATATCGACTCACGCACTAGGCCAGGGGACGTCGGTACCTCAATGAAGACCGGTCTCCTGGGGCGTCCATGCCGTAGTCGATCAGCCGTAGGGCTGGTTGGCTACGGAACCCGGCGAACCGGGTTAGGCCCGGGAGGGAGCGGCCCTAAGTCGGGGTGGACGCGTTCAGGGGGGTTGCCGGTTAGAGAATGGGCCGGTGAAACCCCTGGTCTAGCGTGTGGGTTGATATGCGGGGTTGGGTCCCGTGAATACCTTTTACGTAAATTCCTCAATCTCATACTTGGATGCCTCGTGATCCATCAGTGTTTTTGCTCTTATCTTTAGTTCCTCCTCCACGTCTATTCCGTACATCTTTTCAATAATCTTTAGCCTCTGGCTCTTTCCTATATCTACATCTCCTGAACTTGTAGCTATACTCTTGAACTCGATATGCCCATTACTCATTGCAGGTTCTACCATGTCCATAACCATCCTCTTACCATTTCTTATTGTTGTAAATACCACGGCGGATAATAACTGTAAGTTACCACTGCTCACATTCAATGGTGGGCTTGTTAGCCTTACCATTAATTCCTCTGGTGTTGAGGCGTGGAAAGTGGTTAACATTCCGTGGCCTAGGGCAGATGCTTGAAACATAGCATGTACCTCCTCGCCTCTAACCTCACCAACTATTATGTAGTCAGGCCTATACCTAACGGCTAGCTTTATTAGGTCAAACATGCCTATCCTTGCCTTATCATCATCGCTCTCCCTAGTGAACATCCTAACCCAATGAGGTTGAGGTATTCGTATTTCAGGCGTATCTTCAATAGTAATTATCTTTGAGTAATTCGGTAACTTCCCAGCTATGGCGCTGAGTAGTGTTGTTTTCCCACTACTCATAGGGCCGCTAATCATTATGAAGCCCTTGAACTCAGCTAATAGCCATAGATAAGCAGCCGCGCTCGGCCTAAGCATGCCTCTCCTTACCAACTCCTCGAGAGACATTGGATTAGGTGGGAACTTCCTAATGCTAAAGGTTGGTCCTATCGTTATTTCACCAATAGTTCCAGTAAACCTATGACCCTCAGGCAATATTGTCTCTAGGTACGGCCTTAGAAGGGAGACCGACCTTGGTAGACCTCTCCTACTAATGCTCATTATGAAGTCCTTAACCTCTACCTCGGAGCTGAACTTTATGTTAGTAATTAATCTAATGCCAGGAAGATCCCTATGCACTACAGTCACTGGATAGGACCAATTGTTGAGTTCTATTTCCTCAATATTTGGATCCGAGAGAGGCACAGTTATCGGCCCATAACCCTTAAGATCACGCAGTACATTGTATAATAGGGATTCCACGATCTGCCTATTATTAATACCTTGAAGAATAGTATTAATAGCATCAAGAATAGGCAATCCCCTTTGCCGCATTAGGTCAATAACCCTGGCTTTAAGCATAAGGCATTCATCATTACACTCTGGTTCCTTAACTAGATAATAATACACGTCACCCTTTTCCACAATCGAGACCGATACTTTGAATAAAAATCCCTCCATATGTATTGGCACAGTATAATTACTCATCAATCATTAGGTTCCCAATGAAGATTATAAGCCACTGACAAGGAAAAGTCGTCAAAGGATGTAGATAATTTTAGTTGTGAGCCTTAAGGTTTAAAGTATGGCTTATTGGGCTATGGCTATGCCTTCTGCAGCCACCACCTGGCCGTTAGTTGTGCCCCCCTCGATAACGATTACGTATTTATCGCCTGTTATGAACGGGGTTGCTGATGTACCGATTATGCTTGTTGACTCTCCTGGATTTAATTTAGCATTTAATGATTGTGTTGCTATTGGCGTTTGGGAATTTTGTGGATATATGGCTATTGACGTTATGGTTATTGGCATTGTACCCATATTTTGTACAGTCACTGAATATACATTACTAGCCAGTTGGGAATTCACTATAGTTAGTTGAGCCTGTGCTGTTAATATTGATGCTCTTGATTGGAAGTAGTTATAAAGCATTATCGCTGCCACTATTACGAAGACTATCATTAATATCGTGTAGATTGGACCACTCAAGTCACCTCTCTTTTCTCTTCCTATTTTTCTTGTATTATTTTTGTAATACATCAATGAATTATCCTTAGGATAGTATTTAAGGCAGTAATGGTTAGAATATTATGGGATAACATAGTTCGTAGTATTCACGGTATAGACCATGCACAGCGTAGTGTTTACAATACAAAAAATAACACTAACACGGCATTGAGTATAAGGTATCGTGTTGTGAAGTAAAACATAATTGCCAGGGCTTAAATAAGTATCGTTAATAGGTAACACCATCCTACCTGAGTTATGCCACAAAGTCACACTCTTTAAATACACTGGTACATAACCATTATTATATATCACAATATATAATTGATTGCTTGTACCATTGCTTACTATCACAGCATCAGGTATAGAAATACTCGCGCTGCTTAACCTCTCAACATTATTCATTAGACTCATAGCCAAGTCCACGTGCCCTAGAACCATAAATAGTGTATAACCTAAGAATAATGAGGCCACTAGGAGTACTACCTCAGCTATTAATCTATCAAGTGCCATATCGATATTAAAGACTCACCATGATTAATAAGGTACTTCATGGAATTTATGGATGATTAATTATTCATGCAATTCCTTGATTATATACGTTAGCGTATCAAGCATTCCCTTAGGCGTATATCCTCTCTTTGTCCTCTTAAACCTCAATTTTTGATCTCCATATATTATCCTAATGCTCTTCCCGGTGATCTTCACAGATACTGTCTTCATTAGGTCCACGTAAGGCTCATATACAAACCTTTTACCATTATATAAATACCTACCTAGAAATGTATAGTAGTTTGTGCCAGTGATCTTAATAATCTTACTAATTATTGGCGAAAATGCAAATAACAATTTTTCAATTTCTTCATCATTAAGCCTAATATATTTGGTACCTTTAATTAATGCTGCAAACCTAATGCCATTCATGGCTTGAGCCACGAATAGCCCCTTCGGACCAGAAATACTTAACGCCCTAATTCCATGACCCTTAGTGAAGGACATTAGGCCGGTTATTATCGTCATGTTACTTAGCCTCTAGCGTTGTTCCATCTGCTGGACACTTGTAGAAGGATTTCTTGGCGCATGCTGGGCAGTAAAGTGCGTGGCATTTAGGGCATGCATAGTAATCATCATACTTAAAAATCTTCTTACCACACCTCCAACACCTACCTACCATCAGTGTTTTTTGAACGTACACAACAACGATAGTTCTAGGCACTATTAAAGCCTTATGCTGCTGACTTCCTTCCTGTTGGAGCTCTTTCTATCGATTTGTGCTTGATATTTCTCATGAGAATAGCCGAGGGATACAAGAAGCCCTTACCATTTAGTAGAGGTGGGATACCCTTAATGCCCGGAGGCTCTTAAACTCACCTAAATCATAACCCTTAACCATTAATTCAAAACTCTCCCTATAGCCCTCAACCTTAAAGAACGAGCCTTTCATTTATTATAATAATGGTCCAGTGACCATGACCATTAATGCCAATGTTAGTGGTACGGGTATTATGAACCTCAGTGTTGGGTTTATTGTTAGGTTGCTAAGTAGTGATGTAATTATTGATATTGAGAGACTTATTATGAATGCAGTTAGTAGTAATGGTAATAAGACCGTATTAATGCTTGGTATTACAAGACCAGCTATGGTATATGGTGCATTACTGATTATTGAATTTAACATATTTATTATAAACTTATTAACATAAGTAATACCTGCAAATATAAAAGGCAATGAATAATTAAGTATTCGCAGTGACCCGGCATTATCATTAATGCCTAAAATAAAGTCCTTAGATCAAGGAATACTTGAACTAACCTATCAAGTGCCCTTGACGGTGAACCTATGTTCGATATCTCCCTCAAAATACCAATTGCATATTTAATGATCCAGGGTCCATTAACCTCAACATTGTTGAACTGCGTAATCCTACGCACATAACTGATGAGCATTCCTGGATAGTTATTCCCCAGGACTCTCTCAAGGGCTGCACCAATTCCTATACCTGCCTTAACCATCTCAGCTACATCGCGTGTTAAGTCAGGTAATGAGAGGATTGAGTTTCGAGTATCATTGATCTCCTTCGTTACTAGGATTGAAAATAACGTGGGTGGTAATGCCAGGAATAATACGCCGTAAACCCCAAGATATAGAATTGCTAATACCGTGAAGATTGATGATAATGCAAGAATTAGGAAGATCCGCCTATCATGCCTAATACTCACCCTAATTATGTGGGGTATTGATTGATAAACTCTGAGTATGATTGCGGGAAGCATCAATGCCACAGCTGGCAATATGTAGAGTAGTGCATTGCCCATTCCAAGTATTGTCGTCACTATTATGAAGAGCATGAGAATTATTATTGAGGATATTACAGCCAACACAATATCGATTATCTGCTTAGACAGTGCAGACAACCTACTGTTAAGCATGGTTAAGTATGAACTTTCCACGTCCCTCACATAAGCCGTAACATCACCACTATAGCCCCAAACAGACACATATCCATTAATGAACCTTTGAAACTCGGGGCTTGGGTGAACCCTAGCTCTTAATTGCATGGCCTTAGTTATAGAACCAGTTGTTGAAGCGTACCTACTTATTATAGACCACTCCCTACCTATCCATTTAAGACCAATCCTATCACTTACTTCAAAGGCCTGTACTATATTACCCCCAATATCATGAACCACATCGAGCAACACTAGAAAGAAGGGTAACTCCCACTCGACATAACTCCTTACGGAATCCACGGAATAGGCAGCCCAAGCCATAATCAGTAGTGTAGGAATTATCGGTATTGACGCTAAGATCAGTGTCAGTATTAAGGACCTTGTTAATATATACATTATTATTGGCATTGCTATTAATATGTACGTTAACACCTCAACATATAGGGATAATTTCTCGATATTCCATAAATAACCACCGGCAATGGCCCTTTTACTTAGGTAATTACTTAAGGCCTCACTTAATGATTTCACGTTAGTAATACTCAGTGTAATTTAAAAGGTGCTTTACGTTATTAGCTCACCGAGAACCTTAATGATTGACTTATTAATGTTTATCCCTGTGTAATTGTTTAGTATCGTATTTGAACATGTTATTGAGGATACACCAGCATTGAGTATCTTGGAATCAGCCATGTTCAGAAGAAGGCAGTGAGTTGCCATAACATGAATCCGTGCAGCACCAAGCTCCTTCAGTATCTTTGATGCCTCTATTATTGTTCCTCCTGTGGCTATTATATCATCTATTATAAAGACCTCCTTACCCTTAACATCCAACTCCCTAGGCCTCATTGTTACCTCTCCAGTGATTCTATCACGAAACTTCTCAAAATAGCTATAAGGTACCCCACCTAAGTATTCACTGACCTTCTTAACCCTCCATAGAGAGCCTAGGTCTGGGCTTAACAATACGGCATTATTAACGCTCTTTAACCTATCTGCATATAATTCGAAGGGCTCTACATTCACACACTTAACGTTGGATACCCTGAGAGCTTCAGGTTTATGAACATCGACCGTGATTATCGATGAAACACCAAGTGATGAGAGTAAGGTTAATACTGTTAGTAGACTGATGGGTTCTCCATCTCTAAATCTCCTATCCTGTCTTGAGTACGGTAAGTAAGGCAGTACTATATGTATTTCATTAACACCTAAATCACGGGCTGCATGAACAGCAAGCATTAATTGCATGAGCCTACTGTCTTGGTTTGGATAAGCCCTCTGGACTAGGATTAGGCCTTCATACTTCGTCAAATCAACTGGATATCTAATGTAGGACTCCCCATCAAGGAACTGCTTTGATTCAAGAACTACGTGAGTTAGTCCTAGGGCATTAGCAACGTCACCACCCATATCTGCTGACCATTGGAATGATGCCACGAGGTACCTTTTCATACGTGATAATTCCTCTCGACTGTTTTTAAAGGATTTATCTTCATGGATCA
This sequence comes from Vulcanisaeta sp. AZ3, assembly GCA_000960865.2. Classification (GTDB taxonomy): domain Archaea; phylum Thermoproteota; class Thermoprotei; order Thermoproteales; family Thermocladiaceae; genus Vulcanisaeta. Next base: position 18,160 of record JZWU02000025.1, read on the forward strand.
TCAGGTGGAGTTACTTCATAAAGCCTCTTACCCCTCGATGTCCTTGGTGCCAACCAATCAATAAGCCTTCTCGGATCGCTTGAATCAACAATGAACGTTATCGGTCCGAGAGGACTCTCATTCCTCTCCGTCACAAATGTTAAAATCCCAGCATATGCTGCTTGCTTATGTACGTGAAACACCACCCTATTACCATCAATACCTCTCATTAGTATCGATCTAGCACTATCCTCAATGCCTTGCTCTTTAATTAGTTCATGAATCTTCACTAACGATTTAAAGCCAGAGCCGAAGGCAACTAAATAACTCTTGTCCTCGCTCTTCTCCATCCTAATCTCATCGTAAATAAACACATTGCTTAAAGCCCTCTTAATCTTATCCTCATCCTCCGTAGGCCTAACCTCAACCCAAACCTCAACCCTCATAATGTAGCACATTACAAGCCTTATTACTCCTTTTAACTGTTATTGATGTAAAATCAATCTTCTAGTCTATACGGCTTCGCATCAAGCTTATAGCCCTTACCGAAACTAAACCAGCATAAAGACCTTAGCCATTAAGGGTAAACTCATAAAGTATTAAGCTTTAAATATTCAGCCAGAGGTGAAGGTTCGTATGAAGGTACTATTTTTCGAAGTGTTGAACACCTTAATTAAGCTCAATAACTTTGAGACAGAGAGCGCTAGGTTGATTAAGGATGAACTGAATATAAGGGTCTCTCTCGATGAGTTAGCCACCCAATTCAGAAAGGAATGGGATGAGAAGTACAACATGTTGATTAGTAAGGGCGTATATAGATCATTAAGACAATTAGCTAAGGAGACCATGATCTCATTACTCAAGAAGTACTACCTAAGCCTCAGCCCTGCTGAACTTGATTATTTCAGTAACGCCATATCCTCACTCATCGTCGAAACGTCAGAACTTTATCCCGATGTTATTGAGACCATAGATAAATTATCACAAATGAATGTATCAATGTACATACTCACTAATCTTGATAATGACGTTGCCAAGAAAATACTACTTAGAAATAACCTACTTAGGTATTTCAAGGGCGTTGTTAGTTCTGACTTAACAAAGGTCGGTAAGCCAGCCGTTAAGATATTCCAAGCAGCACTCAGTAGGGCTAATGTACCACCAAGTGATGCCTTTATTGTCAGTGGTTTAGTCGAGGATATAGTTGGTGCTAAGTTCCTGGATATAAAGGTCATGTTCGTTAGGAGGATTTCTAATGTTCAATTGCCGTTTAAACCATTCTATGAACTAGATGCATTAAGCCAACTACCGGACATATTAAGTAAGATTGGCCTTTAATGGCCACCCTTAGCCCTAACTATCTCATGCCTCTTCTTCAGAGCCCTTTCTCTAGCCTTCTTCTTCCACTTATGAGCATGGGTCTCCCTTAACCCAACACTCATTAATCCTCTCATTCTACGACCCGCAGGCGTTAAACCCCTAAACACCCTACCACGCTTACCCTTCACCCTAACTGCACTGGGTGATGTAGGCTCAGGAGGAGAAACCTCACCCTTAATTACTTTATTAATCCACTCCCTAAGCCTCTGTACATTAACATCCCAAACACTACCTCTCCTAACATCAACCCTAATACCAAGCAACTTGGCCTCGGCAACCGTCAACCCAACAGCCTTAACCTCACCAATGGAATACCCCCTACTAACCCTCCACTCACTACCCAAGACACCGCCGCTACTAATTAATCTAGGCCTCTTGACCAAGGGATCCGGTGGCGGTGTAACTGGCGGACTTGTTGATTGTGACATACCATATACGTGCCAAAAATCTCTCCTTTTAAGCATTAATGCTGAGAGGAAGACTTAATTAATGTCAAGATAATAACTGGGTTAGAATGTATAGGTTATTTACGTATATGGCACTAATACGATTCATGGAGTTTATACTCATAACGCTAGACCTGGCGTACTTAGGAGCCATTAATCCGCTTAATAAGTACTTAATAGTAATACTCATGAGCGCCATTGTCTATTCACTCATTGCAATTGCAAGTTACTCCTTCACAATTAGCATGCTAATAGTATTCACATTGGTATTAGCCATAGGCGTCGCCGACACAGCATTACTTGTCCTAGTAGTAACTACACAATTAATAATGCCATCAATAGGCCTATACACAGTCTGTTTCATAAACGTAATACTTGACGCCTTAGTGCTTATTATAATACTTGAATTAATAAGGAGATAACACTATCATTCCCATGACAGGGTAATCACCTAATCGACCCACTATGAGTACAGTAATTAATATCTTAATATCAGTATTTGTAAGTACCCCATTATTTATCACTCTAATTGTATTACCATGAACCTCAACATCGATTCCCTCATTTAACGGCTTTACCTCAAGTATCTTAAGTCCTATTAATGACGAGTATAATGGGACACTTAGCTCGTGGAATGTTGAAACCTTAATCCTCTTCCTTATCAGTCTTGACACAGTCACGACTATCTTATAATCATTAACCAATGCTGTAAATACTGAAAACCCCAATATCAAGAGTAATATTGATATTACTAAATCCACAATCTCAAACGCCATACCTCATCACCGCGTCCTTAATTCTACTCACGGAATCCCTAACAGTCTCTGGAACAACTTTAACATCATAGAAAAGTGTTATGAAACTTACATCGCCATTCCATCGTGGAACAACTTGAATATAAATATGTGGCTTTAATGATACGCCTATGTTAAACCCATGCGGATTATAGACCCTCTGTAGTATCGCTGTGAACCTTCTCGCCAGGTCTAAAAGTTCGGTGAGTAATGATTGATCAATTTCATTAATTGATAAATGCTCAACTGGAGCTATTATTAAATGCCCATTATTAAATGGACGAGGATTATGTAGAACTACTGTCTTCCTATTCTTCATTATTATTAATTCCTCATGACTCATAAGCTCACATATTTCACACTCCATCGAAGCTTAGGAATGAGCTGTGTTAATTAATTTAAGGTTTTGGGTTTTACTTTATTGGAATTTTTATGTTCAACTCCCTAGCCAATTCCTTATATCTATTCCTAACCGTAACCTCAGTAACCTGAGCTGCAATAGCAACCTCCTTCTGCGTCCTAACCTCACCCCTGAGGAGCGAAGCTATGTACACAGCAGCAGCTGCCAAACCAGCTGGATCCTTACCTGCTGTTAAACCCCTCTTTCTGGCCTGATCAAGCAATGCAAGTGCCTCCTTAATTATTTCACCACTTAACTTTAACTGCTCAACAATTCTAGGAACGTACTGCTTAGGATCACTAAGTGGCAACTTAACACCCAACTCTCTAGCTATTAACCTAAAGCACCTTGCAACCTCCTTCCTACTAGCCCTAGTATACTGGCCAATCTCATCAAGGCTCCTCGGCATACCTATCTTTCTACAAGCCATGTGTAGGCAAGCAGCCACTATGGCCTCAACACTCCTACCCCTAACAAGTCCTTTGGTTAGGACTTCTTCGTAAATCCCCATAGCCTCATCGACACAGGCCTTGGGTATACCTAGTTGAGATGAAATCCTGCTTAACTCATTCATTGCTTGTATGACATTACGCTCATAACTAGTCTGAACCCTAACTCTCTGTTGCCACTTCCGGTATTTCAGTATCTCGAGCTTCCTTTTAATATCAAGCTCTTTACCGCTAGCATCCTTCATGGCCCAGTCGATGGTTGTCGTTAAGGCCTCACTGGTCAACCTATTCAGAGGCCCTCCAGCCCTGGCCCGAGCATCTCTTTCCTCAGCCGTGAATGCTCTCCATTCCGGTCTTAGGTCAATTACATGTTCTAGAACAACAGAACCACACTTAGCACATATTACTTGACCATTCTCATAATCAAATATGAAAGTTGTGGATCCACAGTATGGACAAACAAGCTTCTCCTCACCCTCAGATTTAAACTTTACAATTTTCTCAGATACCTTTAATTTATCAAGCACACTAGTCTTATTCTCCGAACCCGTCTCTTCTGGATTAGAGTTAGGCATAAATATCCCCTATTAAAGCTTTTCGTGTATTACTTAATTATTTATAAACCTTTCTCTTCGTAGAACCATTAACGAGCTTCACGAAGAAGCCTCCTCAGGGAAGCTAGTAATCCATAAACCTGTAACTCACCACTTGAACCCCTTAATAATCTATAATGATAATCACTAACTATATAGACAGCCCTCGGCTTTAACTCCTCAGGTACCTTTAACTGAGATGTGGATGACGCAACTTCCCTATGAATTATCTTCACTATGTCAAGAGGGTCCGCGCCTTCATCCCTAATCAACGTCATAACCTCCTTAACGGCCTTTCCGAAATCGCCAATTACGGCCTCAGCAACAATAGCTCTAATCCTCGTTGGACTAACCTTACCCAACGCCCTATAAATAGCCTCCTCATCAACAATACCACCAAGGCTGGCCGCTGCTTGTAGTGTGTTTATTGCTTTTCTCATGTCTCCTTGGCTTATGTCCCATATTGCTTCGAGGCCTTCGTCAATTATTTTAACACCCTCCTTTGAGGCAATCTCTCTCAACC
>JZWU02000026.1:0-22402 GCA_000960865.2 Vulcanisaeta sp. AZ3
GAGATTTTCGTTAAGGGTGAGATAAGAGCCCTAGAGGCTTAAGATGACCAACCAATGAAGTAATCCCAACCCCTATACCTAAGTAATGAATCCCTATAATAAACCCCCTTTCCCTTCTCAACCTTTCCAAACACTTCAAAACCAAGTCTCCTAAACTCCCCAACACAATCATTCCTTACCGCAAATATGGGAAGGAACTCCTCACCGCCATTAAACACGATCTCCTCAATATTAGCATTAAATAATGTACTCACGGATTCAATAAGGTCATTATCTGTAGGTAATTTATCAACTATTATTTTAACATCACCATCATTAGACATGGTCCATAGGACCTTACCAAGCCCATCACTTGAATCCATGCTAGCCGATATACAATCTCCATATCTCAATAGATCATTCAACATATCAATCCGCGGTTCAGGTCTTCTCAACATATCAATGCCCCTCCTAACAATATCAAGGTCAACCCATCTATCAAGTTCATTACTATAGTATAGTCTGAATATAAGCCCTGTGTAACCAAATTTAGGGATTGTAATCAATACATCACCAACCCTGGGCTCTCTACCAATTACATTGCTCATTACAAGACCAAGAGCAGCTACATCAATTACATTATCGGCTCCCTCATTCAAATCACCACCTAGGTACTTCATTCCGAAGTGTACAGCTCCTTCATTCAATCCCCTCACCAGCTCCCTAAAATCCTCAAGATATACACTGCTCCTTAGGGTTATTGATACTAAGGCATACATCGGCTTACTAAGCTTAACCAGGAAATCGCTCGCTACCGAAGCCATGACCTTCCAACCCATGTCATAGAAGTCCATAAAGGGTAGTTTAGATGTTGTTAGGGATATGCCATCGATCTTTATGGCAAGTTCGTTACCATTCAAGTTCACAAACTCTAAGTCATTATCTTCAAAGTAATTAATAATGCCCTTAATAATGCCTATCAGGCTTGTTTCTCCAACCCCTCTTATCACCTTGCCCTTATTAGAACTCATTCTTTAATCTCGTTTCTCCGCACCTTAATTTATTTTTACCTGCTCCTATACTCACTCGATAGTCTCCTCGATGAATTTAAGTATGTCCTCAGGACCTGCGCTCTGCTTTACGACATCCCAAAGCTTAGAATCCCTACACAACTTATACCTAATAATACTCCTGCTACTATCAACCTGCAGATATCCCTTATCGTTAAGTTGCTTGAGAACATGCTTAACTAGAGTTAGGACCACGGGTATTGCCTCATTAAACTCTGCATATTCGAGAATCTTCTTCGGCGTAAAGCTCACGCAGGTTCCCCTGGCGTACTTAACAGCAACCCACAATCCTCTCGATACTAATTCCTCTATCTTTCTGAAGTCCGCGTAAATATTGGTTATTTGAGTCATTGAGTATACGTAGACAGCAGAATTTAAAGGGTTCACGATTAACTACGTATACGTATTAGTCCTGTATTTACAGGAATATGTATTATATATTTATGCCTGTACCTACGGTCAACATAACGTCAAAAATATTATCCGTATACATTTATAAATTAATCATAGGTGGGTGTGGAGTAAGGAGGAGTAATACTGCCAGGGATATTGTGGCTATTACTGCGGTCACTATTAAATTTACATCCTCATTCTCAAGGTCGTAATTACCCATAATTCTCAAGGTTCTTGCACCACATACATGAACGTTTTTATCAGTCATTATACCGCACCTTGGGCATATATACTTAGGTTGTAATAATGCTCCAAGGATGCTATCGAGAACCTCACCAAGGTAACCTAACACTAGTATCACTACCGGAGTTCTAGGATCAATTGCATTAAGGATACCGAGGTATTTAAGTAGGTATTGGGTGCCGAGGTATACCAGGGCTATGGTTGATGAACCCAATAGAGAACTAATTTCACCTAATGGAGTTATACCACCTGACACGCCAGGATCTACCTTTGCCCAGGGCCTCGTTATTAGACGCGGCTTTGATTTACTCAGTACTCCAAGCTCCGAGGCCCACGTATCCGCATTGGAATAGGCGATGCTTGTTGCTGATGCAGCGGCTAGTAATTGGAAAATACTGATGTTATTTGCGAGGTACGCAACACCTGCCGAGAGGGCTAGAGCGCTAGGCACCAACCCAACAGCCAATACTTGCTTCCAATTCCTACCCTTAATATCTTCAGCAGTTCCAAGTTCCTCCTTCTTCTCAACGCCAATTTTAGTAAGGATGCTAGAACTGCCTAGAAATGTTGCGAAGGGTATTATTAATGATGGACCACCCATAAGTATCATGAAGCCAACAAGTGCGGATGGCATGATAGCATCTTTCGTAATAACCCTAAACCTCAAAGCCGCATAGGTCAATAATAACGATACTATCAATGCACCAACCACGATGACTGAGTACTCAAGTATTACATAATCAATATGCATCATATAACGCCCTAATAGAGTCTTTTAAGTATTATTTTTAAGAACCATTGAGGTTACTAAGGCATTTAATACCGCACATTAATAAAATAATAGTTTGCATGATGATGCAGAGTTACGCAGATTGATGAAGAGAACTTACCCAACTGAGATCTGTTATCCTTCGAGTTAAGCATGAGAAATTATAAGTCAATGGCCCTTAAAGATATCTCTACCTTAATTTAAGAAGAGACCAGTCGATAGAGCATGTTCTTCTTAAACCTATATGCTTAGAAAGGTATTTATATTAAGTGTTTGTTGTGGGCTTCGATGGGTCGTAGGAGGAAAAGTCGTAAGAAGATACTGCTCAAACCCAAGAAAACATTACCTAAGATATTCACATGCCCGCACTGTGGCGCACAATTAGTTAATGTGAAAATCGATAAGAGGGAGGGAAGGGTATTGGTTAACTGCGGTAATTGTGGGCTCGAGGCTGAATTCAATTACATACCCGGGTTACTACCTGTAGATTACTTCAACAAGTTCGTAGACCTATATTATCAGGGTAGTATTAAACCAAAGAGGGAGGTAACAATATCCCTGACACAACTCCAAGCAAACAACTCATCGCACAATGAGGAACAAGAAACGCCGGAAGGAACCGAGGAGGTTAGTGAAATTAGTGAGAATTCTGAAGGGGATATAGAGGATACGTATATTGAGGAGAGTGAATATACCGAGGAGTGATACTTAAAATCTCATGAAATTAATCATTAATGGTAATGAAGATTAAGGATTACTTGCTTAATAGAATGGCTGAGTTAGGTACAATACACATGACGCTCCTCGATCCAGACAAGGTAACAATAAAGGAATTCAAGGATTTAGCGTTTATGGTCCAGAAATACGGGAGTGATGCATTAATGGTTGGTGGTTCTCTGGGCGTATCGGAAGGTCAACTGGATGAGTACCTAGATGCCATTAAAAACTCACTAAAGATACCCATAATACTATTTCCAGGTAGTATAGCAAATCTAAGTAGATACGCGGATGCTGTCTTCTTCCTAAGCGTATTAAATAGCGTTGATCCCTACTTCATAGTTGATGCCCAAGTACAAGCATCCGTATTATTAATTAAGAGATTTAGGAATCTTGAACCTATATCATTGGCCTATGTAATAATTGGTGATGGTGGTGCAGTAGGTTATGTAAGTCACGCAAGGCCAATACCCTACGATAGAGATGATATTGCGTTGGCTTATGCATATACAGCTCAATTAATAGGTTTTGACATGATATACTTAGAAGCTGGTAGTGGTGCCCGTGAGCCCATAAGGCCCAAGATGGTCTCCAGGGTTAAATCCCTAGTCACTAAGCCCGTTATTGTTGGTGGTGGTATTAAAGATCCAGATAAAGCAGCAGAAATAGCCTTAGCTGGCGCTGACGCCATAGTCACAGGTACGATTGCAGAAGAGAACCCCGAACTACTTAAGGATATAGTGAGAGCCGCCCATGAGGGTGGAATCACTAGGAGGAACTCAAAGAGGGGCCAGGAATTTCAGGAGAATCACTAATACTGATATTGCAATTCCTAAGAAAATCACAAGCTGCGGGCTTAACTTAATACGTTCTATCTCCTTAGCTTCATTAAATTTAACAAGTCCGGCGGCTATAAATGGAGACATACCCGAGGTACGTCTACGCCTAGGCATCAAATATTCTAGGGAACCCTAGGGGTTAAAAAGCATTCTAACTCCTATTAAGCGATCATCTACATTAAAACGAACGCCTCGCCTTTTATGGCAGTTTATTCGTTAGTTCCTTAGATACTGAAGAGCGATTGTTATTATTGGTTAGATGGAGTTTGGAAATTGAGGCCTTAATTCTCATTCCCCCTCGCCCTTAACCAAATGGGCTGGGTCCTTGCCTCTCCAATGGCCAATGAAACTCTGAATGCGGAGAGGACCCCAACGGGGAGGAGTCGGGTAGATTATTCTATAATATATTCCTCACGGCTTAAACGCTATTTTACCATCAGTTAAGGTTATTCTGTTAGGTTAAGGGTTCAATGCGAATGTTCATGTCCCTACCTGGCGGTGGTTTAATTATAGAGTTACCGCTCGGGTCCTCAATAATTATTGTAAATCTAAATTTACCCTTAAGGGCATCTTGAACCTTATCTCTAAATTCCCTTAGCCTATTTCTTACGGTCTTATCCTGATCATTTAAAACCTCCATTTTATCGGCAATATCCAGCATCCTCAATAGTAATCCCTCCATTGTGGTAATCATAGCCTCAGCCTCGGGGCCAGGGTTAATTTCAAACCCCAACTCAGGGCTGTGTATCCTGGCATTCTTTGACCTAAATATGTATGTCCTATACACATCTTCTTCATCCTTAACTTCATACATTATCCTTGACGGTCCCTTGGATTCGAGGTACTGAATGTCAACACTTTTATAACCACAACTTGAACATACGTTACTATATAGTAGTAGGTCTCCAAAAGACGGATCATTGTATAAGGTCTCCATGACATGTAGGGTATTCCTACCGCATACAGGGCATGTCTCAATACCAGTATATATTACCTTACCGTGAATGCTTAGATTATTATCACTCATTATACATTATCGTAAGCCACTCCCTATTTAAAACATTGCATGGTGAGTGTATAATATTTAATAAGGGGTGTTCATTAATGCGGTTGATGAGCACGGTACAATCAAGTTGGTGGCTTGCAGCATTCGCTATAATAGCCGCGTTAATAGTTGTTCTTTTCATATTAGGCTTTTGGAATGTCGTGTATACACCAGGTGCCTCCTCACTATGTACAAGTCCCTTCACTCTTATGGAAATACTAACTTTAATACTAACGATAGCCGGTGCTTATCTTCTCATGAACTACCTAGGTAGGGGTAAAGTGAGCGACCTATTGTTGATTTTATTCGTAGTGCTCATTGTGATCTTTGCGATAAGTCTATACCTACTATCAGTGTCATCATACGCAGGTATATGTTGAGGATTAAATGCTTAAATAATAATTAACCATGCCCAATCAAATGGATTGCGTATTCTGTAAGATAGTAAGACATGAGGGTCCCGCGTATGTAATTTACGAAGATGAATACGTAATTGCCATACTCGACAAATACCCAATAAGTAAGGGACACACATTAGTGATGCCTAAGAGGCATTATAGGGTTATAACGGAGATGCCTGATGATGAACTGTATCATGTTATTAGGGTTACTAAAATAGTGGCATCAGCCGTTATCAAAGCCCTCAACGCACCTGGAGTTAGGATTGTGCAAAATAATGGAGCTGAAGCAGGCCAAGTAATATTCCATGTACACTTCCACGTGATACCAATGACTGGGCATATACTTGGTAGACACCACCTAACGGATGAAGAGGGTCGTGAGGTATCATCATTGTTATCTAGGACTATTAAGGAAATGCTCAGCAATAGGCAATCTTTTAAAACATGTCCATGAACTCCCTAATAATGGAAATCTTCGGCTTAACACTCATCCAGATAGTTAGTATAGTAGGTCTATTTGTCCTTGGACTACTTGTTGGCATATTAGTAAGGAAATTGTTAAGCGTTGCCCTAATCATACTAGCCATAGTGATACTTGCAATAGCCCTAGGCTACCTAAGCCCAGCAACCTTAGCCTCACTACTCCATTATGCAGGTTATGCAGCATCAATAGCATATACCAAGGTTCAACAATTCATGAGCGTAATACCCTACTCATCACTGGCCTTCATAATAGGCCTGGTCATTGGCTTAGTAAAGGGTTAGGCTTAGTTGAGATAGGAGACCTTAAGGTTAGACCTATAGAGAAAGTCGAGGAATGAGTCGAAGGATTGGTCATATAGACGTGGTTTATATACCATGGCTTCTTTATTACTAATAAATACGAAACCTGTACGTGTAGGCGCATCATCAGAATGTCTACTAATGGCATCGGCAAAGTCCTGACTCGGCTTCCATCCTATCACCATAACTCTATCCTCCTCTGCATGATAATCAAGAAGACGTTTACTGGGTAATACCCAGGGACATAGCAGTATTAGCTCTCTACCTCCCTCGCCGAATACTGTATAGACAACACCACACCTAACAACCTTACTATACATATATTGACCATGGGGGCCAAGAGCTCTCCTAAGGGACCTGGCACCAGAATCCTTCATCTCATGAATTAAAGCCCTGAGCTCTTGAACATCAATAATGGGGCTAAGTATGGGTTCGCCTAATGAGCCATCAACTATGTTATCAATCCTAGTGTCACGAATAAGGTCCTTAAAATCTAAGCCGTAGATAGCCCTAAACAACCAGCCAATGGGCTTCGCGTTAAATGCTGCAGCTTCAATGATGAGTAACCCCTTAACATTAACATTACTCAGTACTTCCCTTATATTTGGTGCCATCACACTGCTCGATATCGCAAGGAATCTAGATATTAAGTATTCAGGCACAAAGAGGATGTCCTTAGATCTATGCATTAGGACACCAGCCCTAATTAGATTCTCAAGAGTATTCTCACTAAAGCCCATAAGCCTAAACTGAACCCTTAGTACGGATTCAAGACCACCAAGTCCCATGTATCTAGCAAGTGCGTAAGCAGCATCACCAAGGCCCCTAATCCTATCCATGACATAGTCAGCTAATAAATCGTAAAGCCTCCTAATTACATTATTAATACCCTCACCCAATGAAGATTTAAGATCCTTGGCCTGCCTGCATATGTCAATGTAAGAATCTCCATATCTCAGCTGGGCATCTCTTACTAATGTCCCTTCCTCATCATCAACATAGTTAATTAACTGATAAAGGCATTCCAAAACCTCAGGGTTAGGTTGCTTATTCACCTCATCACCGAGAAAGTATTAGGACTACCCTTTTTAAATGCTCATTATCTTATGAGTAATGTGAAACCTCACGAGTATAAGTTCGTGGTGCCCCATGACCTAGATGAAGTAATTAAACTTATACAAAGCATAGGCACGGTGGAGGAGGAGTTAGTACCAACATGGGAATCAGCAGGTAGGGTTCTCTCAAGAGATGCCTTAGTTCCTATAGACATACCACCAATGCCGAAGGCTGCATATGATGGCTATGCCGTTAGAAGTGAGGATGTTTCCAAGGCACCCGTTAAACTAAGAGTTGTTGGTTCGGTAAGCATAGGTAACGTACCAAACATTGAAATCAGACCCATGGAAACAGCCTACGTAACCACAGGAGCCTACATACCGAAGGGCGCCGATGCCGTAGTGCCCGAGGAATACGCAGAAGTCTCAAGTAACAGCAAAGTTACGATAAATAAGGCTGTGAAACCTTGGGAGAATGTAGATCCAACAGGAAGTTTTGCAAGAAAGGGCGAGGTAGCGCTTAAAGAAGGTACTGTGGTGATGCCCTGGGACATACCGGCTTTACTTGAGCTAGGCATAGGTGAGGTTTGGGCTAAAAGGAAGGTTAGGCTATACATAGTGGCAACGGGCTCAGAATTAATAGAGGCTAAGGAATCTGGCGATGTGTTGAGGGCAATAATCAATGGGAAGGTTGTGGAGAGCACAGCATCGTTAATAACGAATTACATAAAGACATACATACCATATGCGGAGGTGATAGGTAAGGTAATAGTACCTGACGATACTGAGGCCATTAAAAACGCCATTATTCAAGGTATGGATAAGGCGGATATTGTAGTGACCACCGGAGGTACGGGACCTAGTGGTATTGATTATGTTTATGAGATCACTAAATCGTTAAATCCGAGAGAATACATAAGAGGACTAAATATGAAACCTGGAAGACCAACTGGTATAGCTCTTCTAAGTAATAATAAGGTAGTGATTAATCTATCTGGGCATCCAATATCAACACTCAACGCTTTAGTAGTAATTGTGAAGGAAGTCATAAAGCGCATGGCTGGAGTTAAGATAGACGCACCAGAGCCAAGGATAATGGCAAGGTTAGTAAGAGGTACCTTAGGTGATAAAGAGTTCGCAAGACAATATAGGGTCGAAGTGTTCAAGGCTGGTAATGAATATGTAATAGAGAGAATGCCAAGGCAGGGTAGTTCATTAACCCACACACTCCTAACGATCAATGCATTAGTTCTAACGAAAAAAGGCCAAATAATTAAGGAGGGGGAGCAAGCCGAGGTGCTGCTCCTTAGGCAGCCATTCAACCCTAATACTGAAAGTAATTTATAAATCAAACGAATAAAAATAAGTGTGAAACAAACGGAACTTCAGCATAGATGTGATATCAATGACATTAAGGAATTCCTAGTAAACTACGTAACTATAAACTGTAAAAGAAATATTGTAAGACAAGACCAACAATACAAGATATCCATAGCCTGCTTCCATGCATGGCACAGACAAAAATATGGAGTAAGAGCATCACCGCAATGCGTAAGAACATTAACACTATACTTAACCGTAGTAGCTCAAGAGCAAAAACTACAAGTAATAAAAGAGGGAGGCGCAAGACCAAAATACATACTCTTCTACACCCTTGATGCTCTTCCATAAAATTAATGGCCACAATAACCTACCGATATTACGTAATTTCAAGCAGCTGCTGAATATTCTTAAATTATAAGGTTCTAACCATGTTTTGGGTCATCACTTTTGTAAGTTATCATTAAGCTTGCATTAAGGCGCTTCCAAGTCAATCCTTCAGATAAGATTTTTCATAATCTAAGGATTAGTGCCAGGTAAGAATACAATCTCAGGAAAGTCACGAAGAAAAGCTTAAAACACCCTAAGACCAAACAACACATGCCCCCGGTAGCTCAGCCTGGAAGAGCGGCCGGCTGTAGTCCAGCCCCGCGGGGGACATTGTGAATAACCCCGCGGCAGAGACCGGCAGGCCCCGGGTTCAATTCCCGGCCGGGGGATCAACATCAAAAACCAGAAACTCCCTAGAGAATTGAAAGAGAGCTAAAGTGAGATTTTGAGAAACAATCATGAGAAAAACTTAAAACTCTTCAGGTGAGAAAAGTCATAGCCGGGTCGTCTAGCGGCCAAGGATGGCGGGCTCTGGACTCCGCGTCCGGGCCCGTCTAGCGGGCTTTGGACGTTCGGGAGAAACCCGTTGACCCCGGTTCGAATCCGGGCCCGGCTACCATCATTACAAACAAAATAGTATGATGCATTTTCAATACGTCGTTATGTCAATTATGTAAAATAAGTTCCCAGGATAATACTTATAAATAATCCTTAAGGATATACTGTTACTATGGTTCAGTGGTCTCCTGAGGATTATAAATGGCCACATAGGTCGGGCAGTGCTGTCGCGTCTCAATTCCTAGGCTTTATGCTTGATGCTTATGACTTAACCTTTGTCACTGCAATGACCCCAATCCTAGCGGCAGTGCTCATGCCGCCAACCTTATCGAAGTCTGTTGTTGGTTATTTTCTTACATTACTTGGTTATGCATTTACAATGATAGCTAGGCCTGTAGGTTCTGCAATATTTGGTAATTATGCTGATAGAATTGGTAGAAGGGATACATTAATGATAACAATACTTGGCTATGGCGGAATGAGTGCTTTGACTGCAGCAATACCAACCTACGCTCAAGTAGGTTGGTTAGCCTTCTGGGTTTATGCTCTCCTTAGATTTATACTTGGTGTTTTTGTTGGCGGCGAGTATGCGGCGGGGCATCCCTTCGCGATTGAGTATTCACCACGAAGATGGAGGGGTTTAGTGAGCGGTATTGTTCAAGGAGCCTTCTCCTGGGGTGTTGCGTTAGGTGGTCTTGTGACTGCTGGTTTCACGGCATTCTTTGGTATTAAGGCTATGTATGCCTATGCATGGAGGTACGTATTCCTAACAGGCTTAATCCCAGCAGTCATCGCCTTCATAATTAGGTTTACAATGCCAGACACACCAATCTTCAAGGAGGTTAAGGAGGAGGGTAAACTAGAGAAAATACCATTCTTCAGTATATTCAAACCACCAGCCCTATGGACCTTCCTATTTGTGCTCATGTGGATGACAGGCCTATTCTTTAGTTCTTACTCTATGTTCGACTTTGCCGTAGGCATATATACAAGGGCCGGATTACCTGAGGGTCTAGCTAGTTTCTACTATGGCATTATGGGTATATTCGCAGCCATAGCAGCCACGCTTTGGGGTTTTGCTAGCGACTTCATTGGTAGGAGACGTGCTGCATTAATAGCCGCCATAGCATCTATAATAGTCGCAGTACCTGCTTACTACACAGTCTATTACAGTGCATTAGTTAGGAGTGTCCCCTTACTTGTGCTCGGTGCGCTTTTAATGGGTTTGTTCTCCCAGTGGATTTGGGGCTTAGTCCCAGTTTACTTATCTGAGCTTTTTGCTACGCAGAGGAGAGGTAGTGGTGTTGGCTTTGGTTATAGCTCCGGTATATTCATTAGTGCTTGGATGCCGCTGTATTCAATACCGCTTTATTCGGCGTTTGCCGCCATTGAGGGCACTAATATTTGGTTCGTGGCGGCCTTCTGGTTAATAATTGCAGGTATTGTATATGGTATTGCAGCTTACTTCCTCCCCGAAACGATAGGTATTGATTTAAGGACTGGAGGAAAATAACTTATTATTTGCACTAGACATCGTTCTAAAAACCATACTTTTATTCTTTATTACTATTACCATACCTTAAACCTAAGGTAAATGCACTTATGTTTTTCTCGGGGTCTCTCCTTATATTAGCAATTATCGACTCCTCAATCATCTTTTGCTGTATATATTGTTTTAATCCCGTTATTGAGTATAGGGCGCCTAGCATCACCATGTTCTCATAAATTATATTGCCTAACTTAACCGCATCATCATATGCACTTATAAAGTACACATTATCAGTAGTCCTCCTCAATATGGTCTCTAACTCATCAATACTCGGTATTCTCTGCTTGGTGGCTGGTGGCCGTATTAATCTTTTATTCACTATAAATATCGTATTCTCATTAGCATAATCAACAGCCCTAAATGTCTCAAGCATTTCAAAGGCAACCACAGCATCAGCACCATGCTTAGGTATTAACGGTGCATCCACATCACCAATCCTAACATGAACATCCACCGAGCCACCCCTCTGACTCAACCCGTGGGTTTCCGCAATCAATGCCTTATAACCAGCCCTTAATGCAGCATCACCCAACACTGTTGCAAATGTGACTAAACCCTGTCCACCAACCCCAACCAAGTATATGCTCATTCTCATACATATCACCTCACATCCTTGCCCATGTATCTAACCACTTTTTACCATCACCCTCAGGCTTTATTGCATTGTACGGGCATACCTGGGCGCACACCGAGCATCCAACACATGCATATGGATCTATCCAAGCCTTCCTATTATCAAGCGGTGCTATTGCTGGACAAGCTATTAGGTTATAACATATCCCACACGCCTTACAAGCATTTTCATCTACATAGTAACGAATGACGTGACTCCTAAATAACCTAACAGCCTCTAACGCACACCCTCTCTTCATGACCACGACAGCCACACCACCACCCTTAACAACATTAAATGCCTCAGACAGGACTTCCTGGGCCTCCCTAACGTTGAATGGATCTATAGTCTTCACGTAGTCGGCACCCATAGCCTTTGCTATATCCTCAATGTTAATAATACCCGTTGGATTGGGTTGTCCACCAGTCATTGCGGTTATCCTATTATCTAGAATTAATACTAGCATTGGTGTCTTATTATATATTGCATTGACTAATGCCGATAGGCCTGCGTGGAAGAATGTGGAATCCCCTATTATAGATACGATAACTGGCTTATTACTCGTCCCGTGATATATGCCCATACCGAGGCCTAGAGAACTACCCATATCCGTGAGTAGGTCCTGTTCATTAAATGGATTATTAATACCTAAACTGTAACACCCAATATCTCCACTGAAGACCGGTTTAACACCAGCCTTTGCACTACTTATCTTTAATTCGTAAAATGAGGCTGTGTGCGGGCATCCAGGGCAAAAAACTGGAGGTCTCAGTGGTGGTGTATAGTCCACCTTAATTATGCGGTTTACTGATAATGAATTTGGAATATCGAGGGCCTTCGATAATCCCTCCATCACTGAATTAAATGTTAACTCGCCAACCCTATTGAATAAGTTCTCAGCCTTACCCAGCACAGGAACTCTAACACCCTCATCATATAACAAAGCCTTCAACTCCTGCTCAATAACAGGATCTCCCTCTTCAATCACCACCACTTCCTCAGCCTTCGATACTGCATTCAATATAGTCTTCCTCGGTAATGGTACGGGAGTCACTACATTCAATATACTAGCCTTCACACCATAATTCTTAACAGCCTCCAAGGCGTAAGTAAATGCAACACCACTGGTTATTATGAGACTTTTATCTCCATCAATATATGTATGCGGTAATTCCTCAACATCTCTCTCAATATTAACCCATCTCTTCAATAATTCACCTTTTAATGCCCTGGCATTGGCAGGTATTAATGCTTGTTTTCTCGGATCCTTGATGAAATTTCCAGCATATTTAGGCGTCGTTGGTGTGCATATAGTGACTGGCCCCCTCACGTGAGATACCCTGGTAACTGTTCTCAGGATTACAGGATGTCCATGATTCTCACTAAATTCCAACGCTAATCTCGTAAGATTCTTCGCATCTTGCGGATCATATGGCTCAAATACGGGTATATAAGCATGTAATCCAACCCACCTATTATCTTGTTCATTCTGACTTGACCACATATTTGGGTCATCAGCGGTGACTACGACGAAGCCTCCCTTAACGCCCGTGTATGCACTGGACATAAGTGGGTCCATGGCGACGTTCATGCCGACATGTTTCATCGTGACCATGGATCTAGCGCCATTTAAGGCAGCACCATAAGCCAGCTCAAAGGCGACCTTTTCATTACTACTCCATTCAGCGTAAATATTGAACTCCTTACCATACTCAAGTAAATACTCAATTATCTCACTTGAGGGTGTTCCTGGATAGCCTGCAGCAACTGCAAGTCCTGCCTCCATAGCTCCATGAGCTATTGCGTGATTCCCAAGCATTAGCTTAATTACACAATTGTTCATTGAGAATAATGGGTTCTATTTAATTTAAAGCTCTTTCCTCTAGAGTTTAATAACTTAACTAGCAATATATCTATTGAATATTACTATTTATTACTATATATTCAGATTAGAATAGAGTCTTCATCGTTCTGTATGTCTAGGGTTCATCATAACGAGTAACACTTGTAATACTAATTTTCTAGTTTTTATGTTTAAGCATTACATGATGATATCATATGTTTTTTAGATATTACATTACTTGAGTTATTTTAATTGCTTATTTAATATTTCTTCGAATTCAGGATCCTCCCGTGAGAGCAATGAGAAGGAATCTACTGGTAATCTTGGTAATTCTGGTTGCTACAGCATCACTAGTAGTACTAGCTAGTCAGTATCAGGTCACATCAAACGCTAACTCACCAATTACGATAAACCAACCATACTACGCAACACTTGAGTACATTGACTATATAAACACAACGAGATCCATAACTCTAGCACCCGGTCAATCAATTACAATACAAGCTCCATTACCGCCAGGACCAGGTTATGTACTTAATTATATTGAGGTTAGTGTTAATCCACCATCGCCAGCGTTGGTGATTAGTGGTAATGGCGTGATGTATAGTGAGAATGAGATTGGTGCGATATTGAGTGCCTACACAACTAGTAATCAATTAACAATCACAAATACGGGTAATCAACCATTAAACGAGACAATAACAGTATCATACGTATTCGTGAATGAGGAGTACGTAGCCCTAAATACATTGACACCAACCTCAACCATAAATATATCAATACCTGACGAATCTATACAATATGTTACAAAACAAGTGGTTGAACTATCAATACCTAACTACATGCCATTCGAGATAGGCAACGTCGCGCTCCCGAATGGTACAACATTATCGCAATTAGTATCTAGTTGGAACTCCCTAGCTAATTATATAGAGATTGAGCCGAAATATGTGAAACTAATAGCAAATGAATTACCCCCTGGTCAATATGAGGTTACGATAAACTATGGCAGTGAGTATGTAATGCCTAGCGCAATGCTCGTTAAGGGTACGGAATTCCTGAACTACACTGTTAACCCAGGACAGACCCTGGAAATAACCGGTTCTGAATTCGGAGTTCCACCTGGTTGGAACCTACTAGGCTACATTGTCGCGGTCTATACAGTTCAACCGCTGGTGGTTGGCCAACAGCCTGGACACTTCGAGGTAATAGCTAACAGGATTTCGCCTGTGTCGTTATACAGCACCTTGGTGCAGGTTAGCGGTATAAGTTACTTATTACCGCCATTCATTAGATTTGCTCCCATGTTTGGCATTTACGTAGTCTACGATAAGTATTTCAAGATTGTCGACAACCTAAATGTTCCCCTAGTAGTTACATACATGCCAATAATTTACAAACCCATAGGGCAATGGGTTAACGGTAACCTAAAGGCTACCATAAGCAATACAGACGTGAGTGGTGGCTTATGGACGGCGCTAGTAGTTCAGCTGCCCGAGATAGCCCATATTTATAAGATAGTTACACCCAGCGGTACTGTCTATACGGGCCTTGTCAATGCTGAGGTTCCGTGGGGCTCAACAGTGAGGCTAGTCTCGATAAGTCCGGACGGCTCTCAAGCCTATATAGCGGTCTCAACACTTGGTGTTAATGATATTGGTACGTATACGGTCTATGTCAATTGGACGCCAATAACAATGCACTTTGCAAATACACTAAATGCACCAATTAGTGGTGTTGAGGTTAGGGCCTATGTGAATGGTTCGTTAATTGCTAGTGCAGTTAGTGGATCTGATGGTAATGCATACATAAACATTAATGAGCCAGTACCATTTACTGCAACGGTTTATTATGGCAATGTAACATTATACTACATCAATGTGAATTCGCTCGTTAGGCAACCAATTAGTATAACGATAGGTCTCTATAACGTCACAGTACTCTTCATAGGCGTCAGGAACCAGGCAATATCTAATGCAAAGATAACCCTATATAGGGTCGGCACGGGTCCAACATATAATGGAGTAACGAGCAGTGAGGGTACTGCAAGCTTTACTAATATACTTAATGGTACATACCTAGTGGTTGCTCAATATGGTAATTTGAAGTATAGTGAATTAGTTGTGATTAATAATAATGATGTGATAACAGTGAAGTCTGACATATTGGCAATAATTGATGGAATCCCAATAACCACAATGGAGGCTTTGATAGGCACATTAGGCTTGGGCGCTGCAGCCGTAATAGCCTTTGCATTTGCTGGCAGGAGAAGTGGCAGTAAGGATTATGAGGTAGTAACCATGTAATGTTGTGTTAAATTGAGACCCTAAAAATTATGTTTTACTTATTTTCTCTCAAATTCAATTCTCAATTCTCTTGCAAGATCCATAATTTTATCCAACAATCCATGCTTTACGTTAAATGCTTCGTGAGCCATAACTAACCATCTATACTGCCTATCGAATCTAGTATATTCTCTCATAATTCTCTCACTTCTTTGGGACCTTAATCTTTTGAGTAAGTTCTCACCATATGAAATCAATCTTTGGTTCTCAATCTCTAGTCTCCTTACAATTAATGATCTAACAGCCCTAAATTGCTCATCACTTAGCTCAATTATTGCATAAGCAAACTCACCCTCAAACCCCCTCTCCATCATATTCGTAAGCTCCTCCTTGATGCTCATGATCTTTCTCTCAATCTCATCTCTGCTTCGCCAAGAAATTATAACGTTAGGCGTAACCTCAAGACCCAGATTACCTAATCGTTGCTTTACTAATCCTTGAATCTCATCTGTGTCTGCATAAGTGATTATTAGTACGTAGTTTCTCATGGGCTTCCAGAGTATGTCCTTAGGACCCTCATTATTAACTCTTTTATTTTCGATTCATCCGCGCTAGTGTTTAGGAATATTCTTATGGAGATTAATTCCCTCCGTGAGCCATCATCGTAACCCACGAACTCCCAAATTGAGTCATTGATTACCTCCCTCCTATATATCAATTGTATATCTCCAACTCTCAACGTATTATCTATAGGCATATTCCAAGGAGTTGCAACATCTACACTTAACATCTTTGTACCGCCATCAATGTTTATGAGCCTTGCTAGAGATACATCATTACATAAGTATTCCTTAATTCCATCCCAATTCTTACTAATTAACTCGTTACATTCCATTAACATGGTGTATGCCACATTCCCTTATAATGTTTAGTTTATTACTGGAAAGGTTTAAATATAAGGTATTCAATGAAATACATGATTAACATGTCTAACAGCAGTGAGGAGAGCAGTGAAAGAAAGACTGTAACTATTAGAGGGTTGAATACAGACATTTATGACAGGATAAGCAGGTTAGCTAGAGAGACGGGGATGACTATTGGAGAAATAGTAAATGATGCACTTAAGAGGTATACAGCGGCTCTTGAGAGTGTCTCGAGGACTATAGATAACATGATTAGGGCAGGTGATGTTATTGTAATTAGTGGAATATCTTCACTAACTGTTGCTAAGACAGATTTGGAGTCCCTTGAGAAGCCTGTGGTATTTAAGGATATGGATGAATTAGTATTCGCTGACGATGTGACTAATGACTTGATAAAGAATAAGGTTGCTAAGATAGTCAATGTAAATACGGTCTACGTACCCAATACCGTATCCACATTACTCATAGCCTCCAAGAGCGAGTTCGTTAAGAGGATAGTGCCCAGATAAATTATTAACCTTAAAAATAGTATATGCTTTCAAATTCATGTGAAGGTTCTTATTGTTGGTATTGGTTCAATGGGAATGAACCACTTAAGGGTCTTAGTTCAATTAAAGAGGGAGGGTTTTATTGATAATGTGTATGCTGTAGATGTAGATCAGCAAAGGCTTAAGTTAGCTAAGGATCTCGGTGCTGATTTAACATTCACAGATGTGACCGAGGCATTGAAGTACAAGCCTGACTTAGGCATTATCGCCATACCTACTAAACTACATTATGGGGTTGCTAGAGAGCTCATTAAGTACATGGACCTCTTAATTGAGAAACCGATAACAGACAACCTAAGTGATGCTCTTGAGCTCTATAGGGTTTCTAGGGATCTTGGTAGAAGGGTTTTGGTCGGACATATAGAGCGTTTTAACCCGGCTTATAGAGCATTGATTAGTGAAATCGGTAATAAGAAGCCGACGTATATAGAGACAATTAGGGTGGGTTTATTGAGGGGTAATCCCACAACCTATGGTAATGTACTCTTAGATCTCGGTATACATGATGTAGATTTGGTGATGAATATGATTGATGAAGATAGGGTAGAGATCATAGGCAAGATCCTCGAGGGAGATCCAGTAAGAGTTGCGTGGGTTCTGATGAGGCTTGGTGATATTACTTACGTAATGCATGTTTCGTGGAATAGTAATGTGAGGGTTAGGAGGATTACGGTACTATCTACAGATAAGTACTATGACGTTGACTTGTTCAATAAGGTTTTGTTCCGTGATGGTGTAAAGCACGTGATTGGAGGTGTTGATCAATTAAGACAAGAGTTAATTCATGCAATAAATGTGGTGAGGGGTATAGAGAAGCCCATGATAGACATTATTGATGGTATTAAGGCTTTAGCCATAATAGAGGGAGTATTGAGAAATCAACAGAGTATAGACGTAAATAATGTATTAAGGTTAGACTGAAAATATTGATCTAACTCTAACAATATTCCTAAGAGCCAACTTCTCAGCCCAATTAGGTAATTTTAACGTGGTAATTGCATCATTAACTAGATTCTCAGCGTCATCACAATCATCAGAGCCTTGGTCGTGGCAAATCTTGATTAAGTATTTACTCCTAGCCTCGAATAAGTCTCTATCCATGGGTATACGCTTACACTCATGGTCGTAGGTCCAACCTCTCTTAAGATCACGTAGATGTAGAAATAGGTGAGCACAAATTCTACCTAAGTCCATAGGCCCAGGCGCAACATACATATTCTCCTTAACAGCATAGCAACTAGTCCTACCCATGTATATATTTGTCATCACCACGAAGTGACGGAAATAATTAAAAGGCATTGTAGTTAAAATAGCGGACATTTAAGAAGTTCATCAAGGTAATTCTTGTTCATATAATGGTAAGATTTGGTGGGCCCGCCGGGATTTGAACCCGGGATCTCCCGCGTTCTCAATTCATGTTCGTGAGGCCTTTGCGGGGCTTTTGCCCCTGGGCATCCTACCGCTAGACTACGGGCCCAGGATCCTTTGACTTTCATTGCTTTTATGCTTTTCTTTCATGAGATCATGCATCCCAAGGCGAATAGTTATTAGCAAGTCTCATTGACTGTTTGCCTTAGGTAATATGTACTACGCAGTTATTGAATTAGAGGTTCTTAAGTTAGTTAGTAAGTTAAAAAGATACTTTGATTTAAGACTGTTATAAGTAATGATTACATTAACTACTAGTGGTAACTCTTTCTTTCTTCCTCTCTTATCTTCACTATGCTTATGTAAAGTACTATTGCGGCAGGTATGTAGTAAAGCGGTAAACCTCCGTGCACCGGCATTGTAGGGTATGTGAATATGTGCAAGCTCCTTATATAACCCCAGGAGTGAGGTATATGGCCTATGAAGAGCCAGAACGCAGCGTCCTCACTCCAAATAGCTAGGTCTGCCGCA
Source organism: Vulcanisaeta sp. AZ3 (assembly GCA_000960865.2). Lineage (GTDB taxonomy): Archaea > Thermoproteota > Thermoprotei > Thermoproteales > Thermocladiaceae > Vulcanisaeta. The sequence continues at coordinate 19,163 of JZWU02000026.1, forward strand.
AATAACCATTGCCAAAAGTCACCAAGTATCACCCAAGGTATGGCAAGTATAACTGCAACACCAATCCTATACATCCACATTCCTATCCATGGATGATAATGAATCAAAGCTAAATACCACGAGTTTGCTGTAGCATCATGAATGGCATGGACTAACTGTGATAATATTATAGACTCTATCATTGCATATCCAATGCCAGTTAAGAGCGGAGGTACTATGAGCTTCATCCAATCAACCATTTAATTAGGGTTAAAGGGAATACTTCTTATTAACCTTACTATACAGCAATGGTGGTACTCGTACGTAGGAATTTCACACCCTCTTTCCTAAGTCCAGCCAACAATTCGTTCAATACACTTCTGTTCTTCATGTATGCCTCCTCAATTGGTAACAATCCCTCACCTTTAATTAAGCCCCTGGCTATGAGATCCGCCACTACAGCCGCAGTAAAGCCCGTGAGTCTAGCCATTGATGTAAAACCACCCTGGGCATAATCAACACCCTCAAACCGAATCGCTGCAAGTTCACCATTAACTCTACCCCTAGCCTCAACAACTGTTATTGAAAAGTCATTACTGCCTGGCCTTAAAATCCTCGATAATATCTGTCCGGCCTCCCCAACACTATTTAGTAGACCTAAATCTCTGAGAATTTTCATAACCTCAAGGTGCTTTTTCCACCTAATAGTCCTCTCATATGAACTACGAAGCTCCTTGAAATACTTAGGTAATGTAATCAATAGTGTGCTTAAGCCATCCGTGTAAAACTCTGCGAACTCTCCATTAACCAATTGTGTTGCGAAGTCGAAGACTTCATTAAGCGGATCTACAGTAACAACCTTACCATCCCTAATAATGGTAGCCGGTCTCACATACTCATCGAGGGTACTCTCTAATGAAAAGAGCAATTCATAGTATAGGGGTGGCCTTGGATTCATAGGATTACCACCAACATGAATACCAACCTCCTCAACAATCTCTAACTCACTTGCAGCTGCCATGGCTAAAACATTAGTGAGACCTGGTGCCCAACCACATGCAGGTATTACGAGAGCTCCATCGCTTAATCCACGGGCCAATTCCTCATTGTATTTCCATATGAATATTAAGTCGATTATGGGCTTACCAAAACTGTGGATCTTCATAACAACATGATTAGCTAATGACTGCGGGATTGCGCTAATAATAATGTCATTATCTCTGGCAATGGTTCTTAAGTCATTATCATCTCTAACATTAACCCTAAATACATTAACACCTAGAGTCTTCACATGGTTTAAGGCTTCTTCAGATACGTCGTAACCATTAACAACATGCCCGGTGTGGTGAGTTAAGTAGTAGGTCACGGCACGACCCATGGGACCAAGACCAACAACGCCGATAGACACCATATTGCTCATCGCTTATTAAGGCGGGGTCCCCTTAATTAGTTTTGGGTCATTAACTCAATAGTTAAGTGATGGTATCTAGACGGAGGTGACTTATGTTATGTTTGTATTGTTCAAGTTTAACGGTAACCCGTGATTCTAAGCGTTAGATTAATGAATGAAGCAGAGATTTTCCCAGAAGGGATAATTCCAGAGATGAACAGAATTAGTCTATTGTGCAGCCTTGAATTAATCCTCCTCGTGCTCAGCTTGGTAGAAGTAATACTCATTGAGTTCCTTTTGTAATCTGTCTAAATAGGAGTTCTTCTTATTAATCTTAGGCCTACCGACCTGAGGTTCTCTCCTAAACGTCACATCCTGGTTCCTCAGGAAGATATTCATCCCAGTCCTCAGATCTGTAGGTGGTTCCGCAATGCCGTGTTGTCCTGGTTCTCCTAGGAAAACCATAACCGATGTGCTTAGGTAATCCACCATGGTTATGTCATGCTCAATAATCAGGGCTACCACATCTCTCTCCTCGACTATCCTCCTAATCATAGAGACAACCCTAACTCTCTGTTCAATATCTAAGTAAGCCATGGGTTCGTCAAGCAAATAAATCTCCGCATCCCTAAGCAGGGAACCAGCCACAACAACTCTCTGAAGCTCACCGCCGCTCAGGCTTGATAATTCCCTATCCAATATAGGTGTTAATAATAGGCCATTGGCTAGATCGGGCCATATGGCCTTAGACATGTAACCATTACCTGCCACCATAACTAAGTACTCTCTCACGGACTTATCGCCATATTTAATAGCCAAGTCTCTAACGTATTGTGGCTTATAGCTTATCCTAACCTCACCATGAGGTATGACCATACCTGAATCAGGCTCTAGCTCATTAACTATTAACCTAGCAAAGGTTGTCTTACCAATACCATTAGGACCAAGAATACCAATCACCTCATCTCTATGAATAAGGCCTGCCTTAACCTCAAGCTTAAAATCACTAAGCTTCTTACTCAAATCCGTCCACTCAAGAAGAACCTTCTCCTTCTGGATAAGTCTTGGTATAGGCTTAACTCTAAACCTAATTGGTTCTCTCCTAATTAGCATATTTTCACTAGTTAAGTAGCCATTTAAGTATTCATTAATGCCCTCCCTTGCACCTCTCATATGAGATACAATACCGTAGGCACCTGGCTTACCATAAAGTATAACAACTTGGTCAGCCAAGTAATCAAGTACTGCAAGGTCATGCTCAATCACAATTACATACCTATTACTGCGAAGCAAGTCCCTAATTGCCTCAGCAACCCTTAATCTTTCCACAATGTCTAAGTGTGTGGTGGGCTCATCAAATATGTACGTATCCCCATTCCTAAGTAATGCAGCGGCTATAGCAAGTCTTTGTAATTCACCACCACTTAATTTATCAACATCTCTATCAAGTAGATGCGTAAGATTCAACTTCTCGGCAACGTCCTTAATAGTCTCCTCATTACCCCCTATTTTCATGAGCACATCCCTAACCTTGCCCTTTATATATGTGGGTATTAATTCAATGTATTGGGGCTTATGAATAACCCTTAACTCATTGCTATAGAGCTTCGTTAAGTACGGCTGTAACTCAGTACCCCTAAAGAACCTAGTAATATCCTCAGGTGTTGATTGAGAATTAGTGCATAGATTTGGTTTTAATTCGCCAGCCATTATCCTTGCTATTGTGGTTTTACCCATGGCATTCTGTCCAATGATGCCGAGAACTTTACCCGGCTTAGGCATTGGTAACCTAAATAATTTAAAACCACTTGGTCCATACTGATGAACGCATTCCTCGCCTAGCTCACTGGGTAAGTTAACAATTGTTATGG
>JZWU02000027.1:0-22338 GCA_000960865.2 Vulcanisaeta sp. AZ3
CTACTACCTACTAGCCGCAATGCTGGCTAACTACAGTACATCATCACCATACGCTATATTCAACTTCCCATCAATAGTGCCGCACCAAGGCACAATATTCATTAGACTATTCATGCCAGGCCAGACATTCTACATGAAGGTATTCTACCTAGGCCAGGAGGTATTCAACCAGTTAGTACCCGTACCACCACCAAATGAGAACGTAATCGTAACACCAACCGGAGAAGTGGAGTATACAACAAGTCCAGTAACTGTCTACATAGCTGGTACACCAGAGACAATACCGCCCAACGGCACAATAATCATAGAGACATCGGTCTACCCAGTAACCTTCAACATAACTAGTAAGAGCGGCATATACCCAGTGGGTAACACCTACCTAGGCCTAACATTCACAGACGTACTCTACAGAGAGTACGTGATGCCAGGTTCATCACTATCTACCACGACAACCCAGACATACATAAGCAACTTACTATATCCATTCAATGTAACAGGCTCAGGAATATTAACACCAAGTAAGCTAGAGTTGCTAAAGTATGGACAAGCATCAATAGTTGAAACATACGATACAATGACCGAGAATTACAACCCACAGGCAGTAGCAAGCCAGGAACTAATTGATAATACGTATTCATTCGCAGGTTATGTACTGCCTAACCTAGGCGGGTTCTTCGTTAATTCCAGCAGTCCAACCACAAGCTTAACACCACTATACATGACTAGCATCTACCCGAATGTGTTCAGCAATGTGCCAACTGCAGTGGCGTTTAACTTAACCATGGGATTACCAACATATGGATATATCACCACTGGAGTAGTCGCCCTTGCATATCCAAATGATTCATTCCTCTACGCACCATCAGTAGCTTACAGTGAGTATAGGCTATTGGTTAATGAGTCATTGATGGAGCCCACATCTGTGACGCTCAACGGCACAATAGTAAAATTAACGAATCTAACTGTCGTATACCCACCAACCTACGCAATTGAAGTGTCCCAGTCCTACTTGAGTAAGTTGAACTTCACGTACTATGCAATACCGAACATGGCAAGCTATAGGTTGTGGGAGGCTTACGTAAATGCCACTGGCATGACGTCAGTGACTAATGCAACCGTAGCCATCTATGCCGCTAACAAGACTGGTTGGTACTACGTCTACAGTGTTAATGTTTTGCCAACTTTTGAGAGCGCTATGAAGAGGACACTACCGCTATACGTGTACTTGAGCTATGCTAAGATAAGTAGTGTTGTTGAGTCACCAACTGAGGTTGCTGTTGTACTTTACGTATATGGTAGTGGCACATACTACATACTACCACCAGCCTACTACGGCGACCACGCACACCTTGAGTACCCACCAATCAGCAGCGGATTCGGTGGTGTAGTGCATCACTACACGAAGAACCTATACGTAACATCAACAGGCACCACTGAGACCCTAACCTTCACGTACCCGAGTGTAAATGCAACATGGTATCCATACTTCGGAAGCTCATTGACAGTAGTAATACCAGTTGGGTCTAATGGTAAGGCTGTGTTTGATGTGCCGTGGTGGGCACCAACAACTGGCGCCTATGGTACGAGGATAGCTAGATTCTGGATAATGGGTACTAAAAACACGGAGCGTGTTGGTTATGGAACAATAACAACAATAATAACGCCAAGCCAGTATGTGGCAGGTACAGTATCACCATTACCAGAGTATGCTGTAAGTAGTTACGTACTGCTAAACTACATAACACCAATGAGTGGAGCAACTGAAGTCTACACTGGCGAGATACCTTATGGCTATGTAAAAAGTAATGCAACAAGTACTGGTGGTCTATACATGACTGCAATTGGTGCTGGGACGGGCGGTACATCAGCACCAATGCTTACATTCGACACATTATTCCCAGAGAACTTATGGAATGTTACATTAAGTGCAATACAGGCTGTTAATGGTGTGTATAACCTGAGGACTGTTGCTCTAGAGAGTGTTGATATATTCAATGGCGCCACATTCCCAATAATAGTCACTGGGATACAGTACTCAAATCCAAGCGGTACAAGTAAAGTTAGTGTATCACCAACAGTAGTGAAGCCAGGTACAATGGTGGAGATACCTATTAAATACATCTACGGTAGCACGTATAAGTTCAATGCAAAGTGGTGTGACTTAGGCAACTACTCACTGTACATACCTGACTTAAGCGCTACATTCTACTATGAGCCACCTAACGCCACCTTCTACTTCGCCAACGGTACCAAGCTGCAATTCAAAGTGTACCCGAGTGGCACGGTAATGATTGGGTCACATTCCTACAATATAAGCCAGCTAGAGGCTCCATTGAAGTCAGTGGCTATTAACTTCACAACACTATATGCAGGTAGCGAGTTGACCAAGTTGAATACTTCAGTTGGAATACCGCAGTACAATAACTACTACAATGCATCAGCGACGTCAATAACTGGTGCTGACTCCTTCGTGCATATGAACTTACCATATCCAACATTTGTTAAAACTGGACCAGCATATTGGAACATAGCAGGTTATGCAGGCCCACTATCAAGTGCAAGTAATGATACTGAGGCTAAGCTATACTTCACATACTCAGCCGCACCACTAAGTGCTATTGAGGATTGGGATGGTAGGCCTCTACCCAACCAGATGATTGTTGAGTATGGTGTAGGCACATCACCAGTACTATGTGCTGGCACTGCACCAATAGCCATAGACTTCAGTGGCCCGACTGGGCAATTAATGCAGCCGTTGCCAGCTGGTGCCAATAGGACTGTTGTGTATTGGTACGACAGCTGCTTACTCTATGATATAACCAACGGTGCCTACCCGTACATCAACATATACGATACTAACATACTCACTGACGTGCAGACACTAGGTAATGCCTTCACAGCGACTTCAATTGAGACTCATGTTGTGCCCGCCACAATATACCTAAAGAGCGCCACTGGTACTGGCATACCTGGTGCCCTTGTGGTTGCGTTTGATGAGCCAACAATGGGTAATGAGTTCCTAGCCTTTAACGTGACTGGCACTGATGGTTCAATAACACCAGTTGATTATAGGATATACCCACCAAGCACAAGCCAGTTACCACCAACTAACTACTACCTAGTTGCCTACTACAAAGCTACTGGTGCTCCGTTAACATGGCAGGAGGTGAAGGAGGCAATAAGTAGTCACACTACATTATACTTAGTACCTGTCTTTGAGAATACATTTAGTATACAGAGGACTGTCACGGCTACTGAGGCTATAGAATCATTCACATTAACTAACGTATTAACAACAGCTAATATAGTGGTTGTCTTGTCAAGCTTCGGCCCAGCACCGGGTGTTTCACTAAGCTATAGTGTGAGTGAGCCTGAGTGCCCAATCACAATAACATCCATTACGCCAGCATCTACAACGGTTGGTTATGTCTATAGTGTATCGCCGTTAATGCCATCGCCAAGCGTGTGCAAGCCAGTAACTGCTGTAACTGGTAGTGGCACAACGAATAGTTATGGGCAATTAACAACAGCGACGTTCGTGACACCTGTGTCTCCATTTGCAGCCCAAGTCACAGTAACTGTGCAGTCCTGGAAGGGCATATCACTAGGCTACACCTACACCTACTATGTGACTGGCAGTAATGCAACAACACCATTACAGATATCCGTGCCGGCTGTGCAGTTAACTGTGACACCAGTAAGTGCTAGTGGGCAGCCATTAACGACAGAGGCTACTGTAAATGTGACGTGCGGTGGTGTGCCTATTGCCAGTGGTGTTGGTACGCAGACTGTGGTTGCTCCAATACCGAGTAGTGGTAGTATTACATGTACATTGGCTGGGTATAGCTATGGTAAGTCTGTAAGTACCACAGTAACTTTGACTAGTAGTGAGGCTGGGCAGACAATAACGAGGACACTCACAATACCAGTGAGCGGTTATTATGTGCCTGGTGTTGGTTTCGTGCCGACTAGTACATTCATATTGTTAGCCGTTGTGATAATAATAGTGATAATACTAATAGTGATACTACTGGTTGAGTACAGCAACTGGAGGAGAAGGAGACTAGCTGGCTTATTAGGCCCAGGTAAGTAAGCCCCCTAATTAACTCAAACGCCCCTTTAAAACCCCTTAAATTCTTCCTTTTTCTTTCTTTCTCCTTCACCCCAATCTAATTCTTTAGTATATTTACGTGATGAATTATACAATGTATTTAATACATCACGGCATCTTGTTAAGTTGTTTCAATAAGTTGGGAGTAAAAGTCAGGACGAAAGCTGTGTAGAGACGCAACGGCTCTCTCAAGTCTTATTTGCTAGTAAAGCGTTACAAGTCTCGCCTTTTAAGCGGGTAAGTTTTATGTTCTAGTTTTTCGATTTAGGTGAAGTTCCTCACGTGAGATGCCTACCCTACTGTAGCAGGCTTTAACTTGCAAAATCAACTTATACATACGTAACACCATATAAAAATACATGGCAGTTCCGTAGAATGGGTAAAGATAATGGGCTGAAGACTTAGCCTATGGTCTACCGCTGGATGGAGTGGGTTGTCGTGAAATCACAAAGCCAATGAACCTCTAGAGGGGAATCCATATCAGGGTGGAAATGAGGTTAATTAATAAGCGCGTTTCCTAGTTATTTGGAATAGAAATTAGACATAATATAAAGCACTTTTTAACTATTTATTCAAAGCAATGCATGTTGATAATGAAGAAAAAGAAATACTTAAAAGCATTAAAGAGATAAAGATTAGTGTATGACGAATATTACGAGAATATCCACAGTAATTGCGGTGGTTATAATGCTTATGTTAATGGTGTCAGTAGCCTATGCTCAGCAATTACCCGTTGGTCCATCAACAACTCCTCAATACTTCACATGTACTGAGGTAATTCCCAGTGCTCCTAATTCTACTCTTAGTCATGTGATTGTTTGGTTGAGGCTTAGTAATGTGACTACATCTAATGGCTTATACTACCTTCTTAATCAGATGTATTATAACCCATCCAGCCCATACTTCCATAGCTTCATAACAGCTCAGGAGTTTGCTGAATGGTACTCACCACCAAGCAGTGTAACTACTTACATAATAAACCTAGCGAAGAGTTATGGTTTAATTATTAATTACACATTCCCAATGCTCATAGAGGCAAGTGGGAATGCTTCGGCCGTCGACAACTTCATAAACGCATTGCAAACCGCACCGAGCAATGTGCAGGAATGGGTACTATCAGGAGAATGCATACCAATTGGATACTTCTACGTAAATACTAGGTCTCCTACGTATAAGCCTCAATATGAATTACTTTATCTAAACACTACGAATGTGAATTCCATACTTCGCACAAACGTGACGATATTAAACGGGGTCTCATTGCAAGTCATGTATCATAAAGCTGAGATTTGGTTACCAGAAGGTCTTGAGTTTATTTATGATGAAATTCCGCTATTTAAACAGGGCTTTGATGGTGGTGGTGTGACTATTGCGATTGTTGATGCTTTTGGAGACTTTAACTTCACATTAGCCAATCAATATGTTTATCAAAATATTGCATGCAATGATCTATATACTTTTGACTACATCTTTAGCCTACCAAATCCACCGTCATGCAAGGTAATATACCCAACAGGGATTCCCATACTAACGCAGAATAATATAAACACAGCTGAAGGTTGGGCTGTTGAGACCGCGCTGGATATTGAGTATGCACATACAATGGCTCCTGGTGCTAACATACTCCTCGTAATATCGCCAGATTCAGGCGATGATTTATTTGTTGATATTGAGTATGTTGTGAATAATAGTCTCGCTAACTTCATAAGCCTAAGCTGGGGTTCCCCAGAGGACTTATTCTACATACCACCTGTTTCTTACAACCTACTCTATGCTTATGATGAGATTTTCATGCAAGCCGCAGCAGAAGGCATTGGTGTATTTGCAGCCAGTGGTGATTCAGGTGCCTTTGATATATATGTTACTCCCATGGAGCCTAGTGTTCTGAATCCAGCAAGTGATCCTTGGGTTACGGCTGTTGGCGGCACAACACTCAAGGCAATAATCGGCTCTGTCACCACAAGCCGTGTTGAATATGCTTGGAACTGGAACCCATATTACATGTGGGGTAGTGGTGGTGGTTACTCTTTTGCATTTCTAGAGACTCCTGGACAGGCCTTGGCGCATATAATTTATGAGCATATTTATGTCTATGAGCCAGATCTGGGCGTACTCTTCTATACGCCTGGTCATAGGGGTGTTCCAGACATAGCGGCTGATGCTAACCCATTTACGGGCGTGCTTATTGTTCTTAATGGTGTAATACCGCCATACTTAATAGGCGGTACTAGCCTAGCCACACCGCTATCCGCAGGCATGACTAGTACTATTCAAAGTACTATTCCGAGTTTTAGGGTAGGTGATTTAGTACCATCACTATACCTACTTTATCATTATTATTGGCCGCAGTTCTATGCATTTAGTACGGTATACTCAACAAGTCAGTTCTTCACGGGAATACCTGGTGCCTTATTCCCAACACTTAGTGGTGAAAATGGTCTGTACTACGTTATTCCTGGTCAGTGGAATCCAGTAGATGGCCTAGGGCAAATAAACGTTTACGGTTTGGCATCCCTACTTAATGACGCATACCTTCACTAAAGACCTATGACTTACACATTAACCTCTCAAAATTAATCTTCCCCTTCTTTCCATTCTATTCTCGCTTATATTAAAAATGAAGTACTACTAGCTTAGGCAAGTAATGAAGTACTCCATGCTTGTTTCAATGACCCTCGGTGATTTTAAAAGTTCTTGCTTATACAAGCGTAAGTAAGAGCTAGTGTAAGGAATTGTTCAGGCTATATAACAGTCATGATATGCACATTAAGTAATGAATTATTTACAGGTGTAACTGTTTCATGAGTGCTTACGGCATTGGCTACAGTAGTTCAACAACACCTAATGGTTGGGATGTAGAGATTTAATTATTGTTTTATTACCCTCACTGGTGCTTGGCTTGGGCTATTCAATGTTTAAGTATGTTTAGTACTTGGTTTAGGTCTTCTTTTGTGTTTATGTTTATTAGTTCTGTTGTCCATGGGATTATTATTGATGCCCATGGTATTATGCCATTAATCATTGTGATACTCCTCACATAACTTATTCCTGTGTACTCATAGTTATGGTTTCTCTCGGCGATGAGTGTTATCATTGGGGTTCTTATGTAGGCGGTTAATCTTAGGAATTTGAGTATGAGGTTTTTGCTTAGTAGTGGTAGGTCGCTGGGTAGTATTAGGGTTGGTGTGTTTGTGGTTTTTAGGGCTTCGAGTATGTCGTTTGGGTAGCCATTACCGCTGGTTAGTATTACTTCGTATCCTCTTTCTTTACTCCATTTGATGATATCGTTGTGTCTTGCTGTTGTTGCTATGTGTATTGTTCCTAATCCATTTACTGCCTCTATTACATGCTCGATCATTGGTTTATTTAGTAATTTGATTAGGGGTTTGTTTGGGTTTCCGATTCTGCTGCCTTTTCCGCCTGCCATTATTACTATTATCATGCCTTCTCTACACCTAGGGCTTTGAGGATTAGTCTTCCTAGGGTTTTTGTGTTTTCATTGTTGGAGTCTAGGAGTACGTGGGCTGAGAGGTCGTGTAGGCCGGCTTCTGTGTATAGTTTGAATTCTGGTATGTAGTCTTTTGTTATTATTGTGTACCATAGGGAGCCTATGAGTTTTGTTGTGTTTCTTGTGTGGACGTCTTCTATTGTGAAGTTTCTGATGATGCTAATGTCGTTTTTAATGATGGTCTTTGATTTCGTGTTCTTGGTTTCTAGGTCTTTTCTTGTGTTTATGTTGGTTAGTGTTTTTGGGTCTAGTCCGTGGGTTTGGGGGTTTAGGAATATTGCTTTGGGTGAGCCGCGTACTATGTCGAATATTTTGCTTCTGCCCATGTGTGATAATTCATTTAGTATTTCGAGTGCTATGTCTTTTCTTAATGCTATGAGTGCGTTTACTATGTGGCCGTTGGGTAGTATGTATGTTGCTGTGTCGAAGTGTTGAACGTATTTTATTAGTAATTCTATGTTGTTTGGTGTTATGTATGGCGTATCATTTGGTAGTATGACTGCGTGGTCTTCGTTGCATGCCTTAAGTCCTGAGTATATTCCGGCTAGGGGGCCTGTTAGTGCTTTATGGTCAGTTACGTACTTGACATTAGGTATGATTTCCCTATACCTATTTGCTCTGTCTTCATTATTTACTGCGATTATTAATTCGTTGAGTATTTCCTTGGCTTTGTCGATTATGTGCATGATCATTGGTTTTCCATTTATTGGGTATAGGGCTTTATCGATCCAGGGTGAGTCTGGTTTTTGGAATCTCCTTGATAGTCCGCCACTTAGTATTATACCGCAGGCCACTGATTATTATTGTTCTGGTGGTTTAATAAGTCTCGCTAGTCTTGCCCTTCTCCAATTATAATACTCTATTAATGCTATTACTATCAATACTATTACTATTATTATTGCGATGGCTATGGCAATAAGTGTACTAATTGGTATGAAGCCGATGCCAGGTACGTAATAACCAGTTACTGGTATTACTAGGGTTATTGGTATTGTTTCACCACTTTTGCTAGTTGTGAGTGTTATGTTTTTGCTTGAGTATATTCCGAAGGAGTAAGCATATACTTTGCAGGTTATGCTTCCTGTGCTTGGTATTGGTATTACTGTACTAAGGTGACCTACTTCGCTTGTATTTAGTCCTTCGCAGTTTAGTCCTACGATTGCGTATTTGGTGAGTGGCATTCCGTTGGCTGATAATGCGGTTATGGTGATGTTAACTGCTGGTATTGTTATTTGGATTTGTTGGGCTATTGTTGGTATTGTGCTTAGGCTGAGTATTATTAATGATAATAATATAATTAGAGTTAGGTATTGCTTATCCATCATGTTTGATTATTCCTGGGGAAATAAATTGCTAACTCTCACTCAGCGCTATTAACCTAAATCATCTCTCATCCAGCCCAGTGTCATCATTGATGGTAGTGTTGCTGTTGGGTTAATAAATGCACCTAATCAATGTGCCAGTATTGTCTATGTGTATTAATTGCATCCTTAATTATGGAGTTGAATCGTGCTTTAATCCTCGGCTCTGTCCTCGTAATCTCTTCATTAATCTCAAACTCCTTATTGTTCAGGATTCTTAGGAGTAGTTTGGAGCCCTCGTTGAGCGTCTTGAGGTTATAGCCGCCCTCTAGTACGAAGATTATTCCCTTGGTTAGGCCGATTAGATTTCTTAGTTCTTTATATATTTCGGCGTAGGTGTTTAGGGAGAGTCTTAGGTTGGCTATGGTTTCTAGTTCATGGGCGTCAAACCCGAGGGATACAAGGATTAATTGGGGTTTAAACTCCCTAATTATTGGCCAAGCGATTCTCATTAAAGCTTCTTGGTAGGCGTCGTCGGCTGTGAATGGCGGTAGGGGTATGTTAATGTTAAAGCCCTCCCCGTCTCCCTCTCCAACTTCATGTATGAAGCCTGTGCCTGGGTATAGGGTGGTTGGGTCTTGATGGAAGCTTATGTATAGGACTCTTGGGTCTCTGTAGAATATTTCCTGTGTTCCATTGCCGTGGTGAACATCAACATCTAGTATTGCAATCCTACTTATGCCCATGTTGAGTGCGTATACGGCGCCCACAGCCACGTTGTTGAATATGCAGAAACCCTGGGTTGGTGCCATTAGGGCTTTGCCGAATTTACCAACGTGGTGTCCAGGAGGTCTGACTACTGCGTAGGCTGCATTCCATTCACCACTTAATACTTTATCTATGCTCTTAATCACGGCCCCAATGGCTAGTTTAGCTGCTTTGCATGTGCCTGGGCTTACGTATGTGTCGGCATCAATGAAGGTGTATCCTATCTCACAGGCTTTGTTTATTTGGGTTACGTAGGTTGGATCGTGGACCTTAAGTAACCACTGATCTACGTTAGTTGTTGGTTTCTCGACGGATACCCCTTCCTTAATCACGGCTTCCATTATTGATAATACTCTACTTGGATTTTCAACATGGCTTCTAGGTGGTTTATGTTCTAGGTATGCATTATCATAAACTACGTTAATCATGTTGCTTAGCTTTCCTTAGTATCTTATTAATCTGCTTGGGTAGATTATTGTTGGTATGTTTGGTAGAAAGAAGAAGGTTAATCTTGATGAGGTGCTTAAGGAGTTGGCTGAGGATAATAGTGAAAGGTCTAGGAGACACCTAAGGGTTGAGGATGGTGATGAGCCGAGTGGTGTTAGGTTTAAGGTGGAGTTTGAGGGCGTTGAGGATTTAATTAAGGAGATTAAGGAGTTGAGGGGGTCAATTGATGAGTTAATTGATTTATTGAAAGAGCAGGGTAGTTCCTCTACCGCTGTGAAGAAATAATTCATTTTTAAACCCAGGGTCTGATTAAAAGGATTGCTATAATGAATAATCAGAAGAAGACGTTGAATATCCTGGACCTAATTGCAATATCTGTGGAGCTTGGGGGATTAGTGGATTCTAGGATTGATAATGCATATACAATGAATGATTCATTACTCATAAGGCTTAGGAGAGGTTCTGAGAAGTACTTCTTGGTAGCTAATTCTCATAGGTTTGGTTTGACAAGTTACATTCTTGAGCATGGATCTGAGGGGGTGGCGGCGTTACGTAGGTTGATAGAGGGTTTGAGGCTTAGGGATATTGAGGTTGTTAATTTCGACAGAGTGGTTAGGCTATCTCTGGATGAGGGTTCCCTAATAATAGAATTGCTAGAGCCCTGGAATGCCATATACATTAATAATGATGGTGTGATAAGGTGGGTCTTGAGGAGTTACAGGGGTAAGGATCGCACAGTAAGTATTGGTCTTCAATACAAGCCACCACCGCAAAGCTTCGCTAAGCTGAGTGATAGTATCGATACGGTAATGAATGCATTGCGTAATTATGATACGGTAGGTAGAGCATTGGCGAGGGGCTTGGGGCTTGGTGGTGAGGTGGCCAATGAGGTTTGTGCGAGGGCTTCTGTGGATTGCGGAAGTCCCGTTAATTCTGTTGATCTTAATTCCATGGTTTCAATTGTTAAGTCCATGATTGATACTGTAAGTAGGGGTTCGTTGGAACCTACTATTTATTATAGTGGTGGTTTGCCAGTAACAGTCACGCCTCTTAGGTTTATGTCCATTAAGTATGATGGTATTAAGCAGTTTGCCAGGTTTAATGAGGCTGTTGATGAGTATTTCCATGAGGTAGAGGTTGGGGAGGAGGCTAGGAAGAGGCTTGCAGGTATTGAGGGTGAGATAGCTAGGATTGAGAGGAGTATTGATGAGTTATCCATGAATATTGAGGAGTTTAAGAAAGGTGCTGAGGAGCTTAGGGTTAAGGCGGAGACTGTACTTAATTGGAAATATGTAATTGAGGAGTTGCTAGGCGTGCTCAGGAGTTATTGGTCGTCGTATAAGGATGAGTTTCAAGACCTGGTTAGGGGTATGGAATACCAGGGGGTTAGGGTTAAGGGATTTGATTCAAGGAGTAGGTTGTTGATTCTCGATATTAATGGTGTTTCGGTATCAATACCGTTGAATGCTAATGTTGGTGATGTTATTAATGACTTATTCAATAGGGCTAAGGAGCTTGAGCGAAAGGCTAGGAATGCCGAGGAGGTCATGGATAAGCTTAAGTCACGTATTGAGGAGTTGAGGCGAGAGGGTGAGAAATTGAGTGAGAGTGTTAGAGAGAGTTCGGTGAGGGTTGTTTATGGTGTTAGAGAGTGGTTTGAGAGGTTTAGGTGGTTCATAACTAGTGGCGGTAGGCTTGTTATTGCGGGTAGGGATGCAACTCAGAATGAGGTGATTGTTAGGCATTATCTGAGGCCTTGGGATATATTCGTACATGCCGATATACCTGGTGCAGCCACAGTAGTCCTTAAGCTCTCCAGCCCTGATGATACGGTTAGTGAGGAGGATATACTAGAGGCTGCTCAATATGCGGTGGCTTACTCAAGGGCTTGGGTCATGGGTTTATCTGTGCTCGATGCCTTCTATGTTAAGGGTGAGCAGGTCACGAAGAAGGCACCATCGGGTGAATATCTTGGTAAGGGTAGTTTTATGATTTATGGGACGAGGGGTTGGATTAGGAATGCGGAGCTTTCTCTCGGTATTGGTGTTAGGATTGACGTAGTTAATAATGTCTCCCTTATTCGATTAATAACCGCGCCACCCAGCGTAATAGCGCGTTTAGCTAATTATTACGTCATTGTGAAGCCTGGCAATAGGGATAGGAATGAGGTGGGTAGGGAAGTATATGAGGAGTTTAGAGTGAGGGTTCCAGGTCTTAGTAAGGCTTTGAATTTAAGCATGGTGGTTGAGGCCTTGCCAGGTCCATCAGTCATTGACGGATTCTTCAATGGAAACCCAATGCCCTGGGATGAAATTAAGAGTAAGGCTATGCAGTGATCGACCTTGGAGATAGCCAGGGTAAACAAGTGTATTGCACTGCCCGTGATTGATGAGGAACCCATACTAGACTCGATGCTTGGTTGGTTAGCTAGGTGGTTGAGAATGCTCGGCGTTAGGGTAAACTACAGTCCTAACTTTGCTGATGACGCACTAATCAATATGAGCCACCTCCTAATAACTAGGGATAAAGAGTTGTTTAGGAGAAGGGTGTTCATAAGCGTCCTACTTGAGACTTCTAGGCATGCTGAGTGGCTATCAATAGCATCCTTAATACTTGGCATACCGTTAAAGCTAGACCTAGGTAAAAGCCTATGTCCGGTCTGCGGTTCTAGTCTAATTAAGGTTAATAGGGAGACCGTGGTTGATAGAGTACCGAGGGGGGTCCTAATGAAGTATGATGATTTTTGGCTATGCACAGGTTGTGGTAAGGTTTACTGGATTGGTAGTCATCATACACGTATTAAGAAAGAGTTAGATAAGGCCCAGTTTATTTTGACTGATTTAAAGGCTTCGTGCACTAACGATAATTTACTAATAATTCGCAGTGATTAGAGGATATTGCATATAAGTTGCTTAGCACTATCCATAATACCCATGCAATTATTCAAGGTATTAAATGAGGAGGAGTCATTAACACTTATTAGGTACTTAAGGGCTAAGATTATGGAGAGATTAGGTGTTAAGGCTAGTTACGAGGTGGATCCAACGCATTTAGTAAGAATTGCGGAGCTTAAGTTTGGGGTTTTCGTATCTATTGAGAAGATCATGTACTCAGACGGCATGATCAAGAGGGTCCTCAGGGGTAGTATGGGTACGATAAGGCCAATGAAGAATTTGCTTGAGGATTCCTTAGCTGCAGCTATACATGCTGCATTTTATGATCCGAGGTTCTCTCCAATATCATTCACGGAGTTTAGGAATTGCATCATTGAGGTTACAATAGTTTCGCCATTAATTGATGTAAATATGGATTGGCTTAAGAGTAACTTAATTCTAGGTTACCATGGACTATATCTTGTTGACTCAGGGAAGGCATCAATAATTCTTCCACAGAGGGTTATTGAGATTGCTGAGGATTACAATCAAAGGACGAATAAGTACTTAGACAATGAGAGTTTCATTAATGAGTTATGCCAGCAACTAAGGATTTGTAATCCATCAAGTATTAAAGTCTTCGAGACTCAGATAATATATGAATTACGTCCTGGAGGGAGTATTGTGGAACGTAAATTATACCTAAATAGGTTATTGCTTAGGAATGCCGTCAAACTACCTATCGTGGCTTAAGTATTTTATGCTAAAGATTTATTAGCATCAGTTTTAATAGAGAATTGAGGTAATATGCCCATCATGATAAAGTTTTACATGGTTGTTGGCAGAGATGAGGAATACGAAAACACTATAAGGAGTGTTATCAATGAGGTTAAGGATAAGTTTAAGGAGAAGGGTATTAACGCAACATTTATAAGAATTAAGCCAGAGGCTGTTGATGCGGCCTTATATGCACTAAACATGCCTGATAACCAGATACCACGAAACTTATTGTACCTTGTAAAGTCAATGAGGCAGGACGGGATTAAATCCTTACCAGCATTAATAATTAATGGTACGAAGATTTACGAGGGCCAATTACCTTCACCGCAGATCGTGAGACAAAAAGTTATGGATGAAATAACGGCGTTACTAATACCAACACAACCAGCACAACAAGCACCACCATTACCGCCATCGCTAACACCACAAGAAACCACGCCTCCACCACCGCAACCCATCGAGAAACCACCAACTGAAACTATAAAGGAAGCACAGCCATCGGAAGTACAGCCTCGCATTACGGAGGCCATTGTAAAGCCACCAACCGAATCAATAAAGGAAACACAACCATCGGAAACAAGGCCCAGCACTACGGTGCTGCAACCCTCAATTCTAACGCAATATACAACCCAGAGTGGTATTAAGGTCGTCGTAGGTAGGCCAAATGATTGCAGGGAATGCATTTACTATGGCACAAATACGAATACCTGTCTATTATTCGGTTACAAGATAACAGACCCCACTAGGCCTCCTTGTAAAACATAATTACTTATTTATAAGGAATTAAGTATACGTAATCCCCAAGAGCCTGCCCAGGTAATCCTCTCCTAAACCTCACAAGTAATTGTCCATGCTTACCCCAAATCTTGAGCACATTACCTATTATCTCAGTCCCAGCCCTCGATCTCCAAACAACCTTAGCCCCTAAGAACCTAGCTGCGTCAATGTTTGACTCAACACCAGGTATTATCACTATGGCATCTCTAGCATACCCAAGAGATCCTCTCCTTATCGAATAGATCTTAGCCTTAATCACGTTCACTGACGTTGACACGTAAACAACATAAACTCGGTATTTTTAAGTCCTACTTTCCGATCCATTTATCCCTGCATGAGTATTCTCATAATTTCACGAAGGATTATGGTTCGTACAAGCTTAATCCTCAGTAACGTGCTTAATTTAATGATAAGTTAGTTAAGGAGGATACTCTCGAACTCAACATTATCAAGCCACATAACTAACCAAACACATTACCTAAACGTAACTCCCACTGTATGGAATATAATCCATATTAACAAAAAGAGTGCATTCGGAATTTTGAGAGAGATTTTGGAGGAATAATGTTTAAATTTTACGCATGGCCTTTGTCTAACGAATGCCAATAGCTAGACTTGTCGAGTATAAGATTGCACTACCCTCTGAGTATGCCTTTGACCTATTGATAAATATAGGTAACGTGAAGTACTTCATGCCAATAACGAGGCCGGGAACAATACCAGCCCCAAGAGTACCCAGTAAATACTCAGAGAGGGTTAGGAAGGTTGAGGACTTATCTAGGGAGATAGGCAGGGTGATGGTGCAATACTCAGTGCCGCCGCCGCAAACACCTCGTGAGGTTAAGGTTAGCCTATTCGATGAGTTAATTGAGAATGTGCTTGAGGATGGTGAGGATTTACTAACGAGAATTAGGCAATACCTTAACACGATTGAGGGTGTTAGGGCTGAGTATGATAGGTTAAGGGGCATAACTGATGTTATTTCGTCAGTTGGTGAGGTAATCATGGAGAAGCTTAAGTACTTCTCTGTGGACATAGTGCCTATTTCTGAGGAGGACTTAAATGAGTTTAAGAGTGCTGTGGTTAATCAAGGCATAGAGGTAATACCCGTTAAAGTTCAGAGCAGGTTCTACGTATTAGTTATATATCCTGAGTGGGCTAAGCAGTTTCTACTCAATGTCTATAAGCTATTTAATGTCACACCTCTAGAGTTCTCAACCGGCCTTGACGCTAAGTCAATGAAGGAACGATTAGCAGAACTTGAGGGTAGGTTGGCTAAGATGGAGCAGGAGTTCCGTGACTTCCTAATGAAAGTTAGCGATAGGGCCTACTCAATAATCGATCTGTCTAATGCAATCGATGGCATTATTAGACAATACATGGATTCAGCAATACCCGAGGGCAAGGATGTTGGAGATAGGCTATCACAAATACTTGCGTCAATTAATGAGGTTAAGAGTAGGGTGGAGGAGTTAGAGATTATTCATGAGACACTGGGTTACATGAACAAGGCTGGAATTGCACCTGGAGGTTTGAGTAGGTTGAGGAGTAGGGTGTTTGTGATTAAGGGTGGTGTTAATGAAGGCGTCATTAAGAGCTTAATGTATGTAAGGCGTGATGTGGAGGGTACAGACCTATCAATATTAATATTAGTAGAACCACCCAATGATCTTGACATTAAATCCATAGGTAAGGAAGTCCATGAGATAAACCCTGAGTACTTAACTGATCTTAAGGCATCCTATGAATTAACAGATAGGGAATTGACGGATCTTAAGGCTAGGTTGAAAGATATGGAGAGAGATTATGAAGACTTCATAAAGGATTTCAACGAAGTTTCCGCATACGGAATTAAGGATATAGACAAGGTTAGTGGAGATGTTGCGACAATAGCAGGTTACGTGAAGGAGGAACTCTCGAAGGAATTCGATGGATTATTATCCTCATTAATAACAAGATTGGCAGTAGATGCTAAGGTTAGGAAGGAAAGTAAAGTTGCATATATTAAGGAAATAGAGCCAGAGAAAGCACCTACACTAGAGGAATATCCAAAACCCATTGATGCCCTTAAGAAGATAACGTACATGTATGGTGTACCCAAGTATGTTGAATTAAGTCCCGTGCCATTAACATTCATATTATTCCCCTTATTCTATGGGTGGATGTATCCAGATCTAGGTCATGGCATTGTACTAAGCCTCTTCGGCTACGCCCTATATAAGTCAAGGTATAATGGCCCTAATGGCTTCCTAAGGTCAATATTTAGCGGCAAATATTCAGATTGGGGTTTGATATTCCTATTATCTGGCATTTGGTCCATTATATTCACGTTTGTTGAGAGTGGCACTATATTTGGAATTGAGGCATTACCAGCAGCCTTTAGATTGGTGCACGTAACTAGTAGGGGTGCGATGGAGGTGCTTCCTGCCTCTGTGTATGCTACTTTGGCATTGTCTATTCTAGTTGGGATAATTACATTATTACTGGCATTTGCGTTCAAGGCTATTAACGCGTATAGGGAGAGTGAGAGGGACTTGACTTACGGCTTCTATATACCATTATTCTTCTTCTTCCTCTTCCTAGTCCTTACGCTGGCTAGCATTGGTATTGTCCCTATTATATTAATTGGAAGACAAACACCAGTTCTTGAGCCGCTGTATGGTATGTTTAATTGGATTACTAATTTGACGTGGTATTGGGTCTATGCAACGTTTGCCTTTTTTGCAATCCTCATTGCTATGATGTTAGTATTCAAGGTTAAGTATAGTGGTGTTCCGGGCTTTGACTTAGCTCATTTGGCTGTTGATGTTGGTGCTGAGGCTGCAATACCAAGTATAGCAAATTCTATATCATTCATGAGGCTTGGCATTATTGCAATAATACATGCTGTCTTTACGGCAATGGTGTATGCATGGGCCTTATCATTAGGTTTACTAACGCCTGCGGGCCTTACCGTGCTCATAATCTTTAATTTATTAATAATTCTTGGTGAGGGCTTCGTTGCCTTTATACAAGACCTAAGGCTTCACTTTTACGAGACGTATACGAAGTTCTTTAGCGGGACTGGTGTCTTGTTCATGCCATTCACATTAGGCTTAAGGTGGGTTAGACTCTTAATTTCATGAGATCTTATATCAAAACTTTACAGCTCTATTAAAAGGATAAATACAAACTCAAGGTTTTCTAGGGGTCCTAGTTCCTCAAAAATTAATTAATTCCCCTTACTGATTATTATTGTTAATGAATGTACCCAGAGTTAGGGACATAATGAGGGAAGTACCTATAACTGTTAGAGATAACGAGCCTTTAATAAACGTATTGAGGATAATGCGTGATAAAAATATAGGCTCCATGATAATCACTGATGAAGGAGGCAAAGCCCTTGGTGTATTCACGGAGAGAGACTTAGTGAGGCTTGTCGCTAATAACGAGGACGTTAGTTCGTTCACGATTGGCGATGTAATGACAAGGACTGTCATTGCTGTAGAAGCTGATGCAAGCTTAATAAAGGCGGTTCACATAATGGCTAAGCACGGTATTAGGCACTTGCCGGTCATTGATAGTAATGGTAAGGTCGTGGGAATAATATCTATTAGAGATGCAGCAATAACCCTGGCGAGACTTCTCGTGGACATAGGCATAGGAAGCCTCGAGATAACGGAGGAGGAAGTAAGCATGATTAGGGAGATGGTGAATACTAACGTTAATGAAGGATGGGGATTATGACGGTATCATTAGGAGGTTAAGCTAAACGATTCATAACCGTAAATAGTCCAGATAGAGCCTTAATTATAGCATCATCACGTATGGCAATAATATCGGCAGCATCATTGTTATTACAAAGCCACTTATAAATGCTGTGAATCCGCTAATCTCACCCATGTAGATCTTATAGATAGGTAGTGTATCATCCATAGCTGTCGCCCCACCCACAGAGATTAAAGATAAATCTCTAAAACCACCAATGACGATTAAAGGCACGATTAAGTATGTGAACTGCTCCCTAAGAAAATTCGCTAGAAAGGCTAGTGTGCCGATGGTAGGTCCGAACTTAACACTGAGGAGGGGTCCGGCAAGTGAGTACCAGCCCATCCCCATGGATATCCCTAATGATGCAGGTAATGGTAACCCAACTATGTAATGCATTATTAACCCACCTATAGCACTACCGAGTATTGATATTACACCAATAATAATACCCACAGATCCCTGTACCAAGAGGGATGTGTTTAATGAGGAGCCTATGTCCAGTCCAACTACAATAATAAGTGCTAAGAGTTCAATTACTATTGCGTAATTAACGTAATTAGTAATGAGAGGAGACTTAATATAATAACCCATAAGCCAGCCAATGACTAATACGGCTAATAATATTATTGGCAACCTAACACCCGGCCTTTCAGTACTATTAATAGAACTCCCAAAGGATTTGGGATACCTAGACCTTAAGAGCATGCCTATGGGCATGGTCGTAATGATACTCATGATTATAGACACAAGCGCGTATGCCACTGCATAAACCACAATGCTAGTAACATAAGTACTTGAAACAACATTACCTGCCCAAAGAGCCATTGTGAACACGAGGATCATAACTATGTATTGCAGATAAGAACCTATATTAAGCAACCTTATTGGCTTCCTAACTAAGTATCCTATTACCATTGTTATTGGGAATATTACCAGGAATAAATCACCAATAAGCTCAGCAAGGTTAACCACGAATTCCAGAAACAGTTTCTCCTTTTATTTCTTAACAAATAGTTATTTATTATTGGTCAGTTTTTAATTGAAATTAGGAGTATTTTTATGAGTAATGAGGAAATAGGTCTCGAGGATGTAGAGGGTATTGGACCGAAGACAGCCCAATTATTAAGAGCCAAGGGAATACTTAGTGTTAAGCATCTGGCAATTTTCAATCCAGAGGAGCTCATCGAGTTAACGGACATGACCCCAGACAGAGTTGAGAAGGTCTTAAGAGCTGCAAGAGATCTTGTCTTTGGTAATAATAGGATTGCCAGGGCAACAGATTTGGCTAAGAATTTCGAGGGAATAATTAGGTTAAGGACTAGCGTCAGAGCCATTGATGAATTACTACAGGGTGGTTTAGAGCCAAAGGCTATTTACGAGTTTGCTGGTGAATTTGGCACAGGCAAAACGCAGCTTTGTCATCAACTTGCTGTGACAGTCCAACTTGATAAGGATAGGGGTGGTGTTAGTGGAGCGGCAGTTTACCTAGATACAGAGGAGGCCTTCTCACCGAGTAGGGTGGTGAGTATAGCTCAGAGGTTTGGTTTGGATACGAATGAGGCCTTAGACAATGTATATGTTATTAAGGTTGTAAATGCTGCGGATCTTGAGGATAGGGTTAAGTTTGATGTGGTTAAGCTTGTGGAGCAGTCAAATGTTAAATTAGTAATTGTTGACTCAATAATAGCTCTATACAGAGCTGAATTTAGAGGCAGGGAGAGGCTTGCGGAGAGGCAACAAAGGCTTAATTACATACTCGACTGGCTCATGAGGATAGCTAAGACGTACAATATCTATGTGGTACTAACGAACCAAGTGCTCGACGTACCAATGGGCTATATTGAGGTTAAGAGGCCCGCAGGTGGTAATGTCTTAGCCCACGCAGTTACGCATAGATTATTCCTCAGGAAATCCAAGGAGGATATTAAGACAATGGAGGTGCTGGACTCCCCAAGGCTACCCTTCAAGGCAAGTGCTATGTTTAGAATTACAGATAAGGGTATTGAGGATGTATGAGTCTAAAATTTAACTTAATAAGCCACTAAACATTAATTCTTCGATAATGCCTGCGAACCTGCCACCCGAGGCCAAGGCAAAGTGGCTTAAGGTAATGGAGGCAAGAACACCTGAGGAGAAGCTGAGAGCTCTTGAGGAATTCTTAAGTACGGTGCCGAAGCATAAGGGTACAGAGAATCTCGTTCACTGGGCTAGGAGGAGGATGGCGCAATTACGTAGAGAGATTGAGGAGAAAAAGCGTAAGGAGAGATCCAGTGGGTCGGGTGGCGGGTCCAACATATACGTGGAGAAGGAGGGCGATGCGCAAGTTGTGATTGTTGGTCCACCTTCCTCAGGTAAGTCGAGCTTCCTTAAGTGTCTGACGAATGCTAGGGTTGAACCTGACGATATACCATACTCATCGCAAGAGCCGATACCTGGAATGTTCATTCACGACAATGTGTACTTCCAACTGGTAAAGTTACCATCAATAAATCTCGAAAATCCGGATACTGATTTAAACACGCTTACGCTTTCAATGGTTAGGAATGCCGATGGTGTACTACTGCTTCTTGATGCAACTATGGATGTGGAGGCTCAATACGTTGCCATAAGGAATATGTTTAGGGAGAATGGCATATACATAACGAGACCTAGGGGGTTTGTAACAATTGAGAGGAGGCCTACTGGTGGAATTCAAGTGGTTGGCAGGCTTGTTAATGGCACGAGCGATGACGTTAGGAAATTACTGATTAGTTATGGCATAAATAATGCCTTAGTTACAATCAATGGTGAAGCTACGATAGATGATGTAGAGGAATCAATATTTAGAGAAACCGTTTATAAGCCGACGCTCATTATTATAAATAAGGTTGATCTAGTTGATTACGATTATGTGAAGGCCATAATTAATAAGTTGAGCAGTGAGGTTATTATATTAACAGCATCATTAATCAATTGCCAAATTGAATCTAAGGTTCTCGGTGAGTCTCTGCTCAAGATCATGGACCTAATCAAGGTCTATACTAAGGAGGTCAATGCAAATACATACTCGCCAAAACCCTTCGTGCTAAAGAGGGGGTCTACGGTTGGTGATTTAGCGAAGAGAATACATAGTAGGCTTTATGAGAGGTTAAGATATGCGAGGGTTTGGAGGATTGATAAGTTCCCCATGGGTGTTAAGAGGGTTGGTTTAAATTATGTTCTTGACGATGGTGATGTTGTAGAAATACACTCATCGCTATGACGTGAATCCTTATTAATTTCCATAAGCAATAACTAATCAATGAATTCATCTTATGACGAATGTATAAGGCTTCTTAGGGAGGTGCTTGAGCGCTTAGAAGCGATTGAGGGTGAGCTTGACATGATTAGGGAGGAAATTAAGGAATTACAGAGTGGGGGGCGTGAGAGAACCGTTTCTGGGACGTTCCAGGAGGGTAGGGGCTTGATTAAGGTGATAAGTGATAACTTATTTCTCGATACTAAGGATATTGTTGCTAAAGGTCTTTTAAGGAGGTTGATAGCTAATGGTAGGCTTGTCTTGCTTAGGGATGAGACTGCTAGTAGGGAGGTGGTTACTACGAAGGAGGTTGTTAGGAACTTATTGAGTAAGTTGCCCATATCTGTGAATGACATTGATAAACTTAGTGATAGGGAGTATGAGTTATTGCTCATACTAAATAGGTTGGGTTATGTATTACTTAGGGATAATAAGTACGTAGTCACTGAGGCTGCAAAGGAATTTATTTAAAGGAGGCGTGACATCAATAGTATAAAATGTTCTCTACTGAGGTATTGTGGGTTGAGAAGTATAGGCCTTATAGGATTGATGATATTATTAATCAGGAACATGTAAAGGCGAGAATAAAGGAGTTACTAGCCGTGAATGATTTACCCCACTTATTATTCTTCGGTCCTCCTGGTACTGGTAAGACTACTATGGCTCTTGCTATTGCTCATGAGTTGTATGGTGATGCTTGGCGTGAGAATGTTTTAGAGTTGAATGCAAGTGATGAAAGAGGCATA
>JZWU02000028.1:0-21913 GCA_000960865.2 Vulcanisaeta sp. AZ3
TATTCCTTTGGATTTGGTGGCCTGTGGCTGACGTGGCATTTTACGGTTCAAACATGTACACACCTTACATAACGAAGGGTCTCGGCCTAACGACACCAGAACTAGCATTCCTAGCTTCTGCTCTTTATTGGGCTATAGCACTCTTTGGATATTACACAACCGCAGTTACATATGATACACTTGGTAGGAGGCTTGTAACGATATTAGGCTCAACCATAATGGGCATAGATATGTTCATAGGCTTCGCACTCTATAAAATGGGATTATTTGAAACGTCACTGGCATTTCCATTAATAATGATATTATTCACGATCTACTATTACTTTATGAATTTTGGCCCAGGGCCTTGGACTGTGGCCATGGCTGAGATTTGGCCCACTAGGATTAGAGCCACTGGTCAGGGAATGGCCTCCATGTTCTCAAGAATTGGGGCTGCCATTGCAACTTTTTATATGCCAATATTAATTCATCAAATAGGGTATGACTCAGCATTCATACTCCTAGGTGGAGCAATCCTATTCGTCGCCCTATGGTCGTATTTACTCATGCCTGAGACCAAAGGATTAACACCATCACAAATTGAACAAATGGTTCTTGAGGGTAAAGTGGGCATTTTAGCTAAGAGGATTCAGGGTTGAGGTTGGGTGTAAGAAAATATTATTCACCTAGGACTTTTAGCAATTTATCTGTGAGTTCTTCGATTTTTAGAAGTATTAATCCTAGGTTTGGATCAGGCCTTACTATGGCTATAAGTATTAACTCCTTACCTAGCGGTGCGAGGAGGAGCTTTTTGCGCTGCATTATTGCTATTATTGAGTCACCAAGATTTAATTCCGCACCCAACCTTTCTATTGTGCTCCTCGTAATCGCAGATATGGCGCTGATAACCTTAGCATTAAACTCACCACCAACCTTAAACGCCACAGACAGACCATCACGCCTAGTAATTAAGGCTCTAACTATGTCTGGATAGGACCCTACTTATAAAATCGTCTAAGAGACTAACAATTTCTTTACTAATGCTAGATTCCATTGGCGTCGGATTTTCTGCTTTAAAAATCCTTCTATTCTTAATAAGTAAGCAGTATTGATGATGCATCTAAACAGCGCCTTAAATATTCTTGTAGACCCCCATATCAATTAAAGAGACAGTGAGTATGAATACTTAGTGTGTAGGTAATTGTAATTTTCTCATGTATCAACTATAGGCCAAATTCGTGAAATTATAAACTGGCGAGCGTCTTCGACATAACATCAAAATTTAATTAGGAGACCAGAAGTGTTACTCATAATTAATGTTAAAATTAATGATGCGGTAATTGCCATTACGGGCTTCCAGGGAATTAAAGTATTTGGTGCTTTTAATTCAACCCTAATATTCTCAAAGACCTCATCTATACACCTACCCAGTGGCTTAATACACACCTTCCTATCACTAACAAAATCCCTCAATGCCTCTAACGTCTCGTAAACAACATTGAACCTAGAACCAGTTAGGTGCTGAATATATTCCCTACTAATCTCAACTTCAGACTCTATGCGACCATCACTAAATATCCTAACGTGCAATTCCCAAGGTCCGTGAATCCTCATTGATAGACTATAAGCCTCACCCTTATTCATGGTAGGAAAAGCCCTCCTAAATCCTCTACTGAGGAACCCTCTTGCTACAGTGTCAATCTCATCATGAGGCACTTTAATAATGAAGATATTATCTCTCGACCCACTTACTATTAAAGGTAGTGGTATTGTATATCTCTCATTATTATCAAACCTCACGTGCCATGGTAAATATACTATGTAGTTGCTCCTCATGATACAGTTTATAATTTCCTAGTTGCTTAATTATTTTGCGTTGTTGAAAGGCCACCAGTTCCATTTACCGAGGAGGACTATTATTGCTGGTACAAGTAATGGTCTAATTATGAAAGAGTCTATAATTACTGATGAGGCGACAGCCAGGGCGACCTGCTTAAGTATATAAATGCTTGAAACAGCTAAAGAGGCAAAGGCCATCGCAAGAACTAGAGCTGCACCAGTAACAACAGGCCCCGTGAATTCCACTGCCCTCACTATTGCCTCCCTATCACCATGACCACTCATGACCTCCTCCTTGAACCTACTGATTATGAATAAGTCGTAGTCTGTACCCACGCTAAGTAGCAATGATATTAATATCACAGGCAGTAACCAGTAGGTCTTTATACCCATTAAGCCCTGAAATACCGCTATTGTTAGGGCTAATGACCAGGTAATACTCATAAGCACTGTTGCCACGAGCCTTAGGGGTATCATTATTGAGCGCATGTATATTGTGAGTATTATTATGTTCACAGCAATCATAACATAGAGAATAAGCCCATAGTACTCATGCTCAAAGCCAAGCACGAAGTAATACTTATACGATGGAGACCCACCAATGAGTATTCTGGCACCATATTCCCTTGAGATCTCGTTGGCAATTCCCTTAAGGCTTATGTATATGGGTATGAGCTTGTCTGATAGTGATTGTTGATTTACGATGGCCGTTATTATGTATAGGTCGGTATTATTGTATGATAAGGCTGCATTTATTACATAGCCCTGATCCCTTACCTCCCTTAGTAGGGTTAGTGCTGCAGATTTATTGCCATAAATCACTAAGTACGCTGTTGAGTGATCATAATTCCTAAAGTGAGTGATTAATATATCGAGGCCGATCTTCGCTGGTGTATTCGGCATTACTTGAACTGGGTCGGTGGTTATGTTAATGTTCATTAGTAGGTATGTCAATGTTAATGCCGTTATTACTAAGAATATGGCTAACACAGTCCTCGGCCTATTCACCGCAAATCTCGCCATCCTTGATAAGAAGGCAGTCCTTAACTCGAGAGACTTAGCCCTTAATCCCATGGGCCATAGTAATCCATCACCGAGAAGCCTCATAACCTCTGGTAGTACTAGCGCTGTTGCTATTATTGTAAGTGATACCGCTACTATAAAGCCTATGCCGATGTCCTGCATGTATCCATACCTCGATATAATGAAGCTACCGAGACCGAGACCAACCACTGAGGCGCTTGTTAGGATTGTCGGCCTAACCCTTGATAGGGTTATTTTTAATGCTTCGTCCTTATTGAACCCCTTAATTCTCTCCTCAAGATATCTACTTAGCATTAACATACTATAGTCAATGCCTATCCCAAATATTATGGGAGCTATCATATACACCGTCAAATAATATAGTTTGAAGTTCACAGCCCAGCCATACAATAGGCCGAGCGATGCCAGGTAGGATAAGCCCAGGAGAGTTAATGATGCCACTGGGCCTATTAGGGTTCCGAGCATTGATATCATAGTGAGGAATACGAGGATTGCCGTGGTTTTATCGATTATGTCCACATCACTGGTGACTATCTTCTCAAGTTCATAGAGAATTATGTTAGTACTCACAGGATAAATCCAATCCTTCCTTACCAATAGGTTGTAGAGCATGTCCTCGTAGTTACTGGGTGTTGTTATGAGGGCTACTGTGTATGTTTTGTTGAGGAAATCCTTGGTTATGTTGTTGGGTAGATTGAATATGCTTGGTGGTGGTTTTTCTTGAGTTATTATGTTTATTATGCTTGAGTTAATATTATTAACTACAGAGTAGACAATAGAGGGATTATTATTGCAGGTTAATTGATTTAAGTATGGTATTAATAACGCTGGTGTATTATTTATGTACTCATTAATCATAAGTAACTTAAGTAGGTTTATGTTTGCCTGTGGTCCTATGAGCACAGCAAGCTTAAGTAATGTTTCGTTTGCACCACGATTAATAAATGATTGATATACATAACTTGTAATGTTATTTAATGAATTAAGTCCTGGATACTCCTTAATTAACCTCTCATAATTATTCAGAAGAAGCCCCGTTATATTTATGCTAAGCAATTGGTAGGGCGTGGGCTTGTTGCCAACCTTCTCTGTGAGCTCTCTCAGGGTTATGTTGGATAATTCATACGCATAGGCACTATAACCATATCTGCTCACGTAATTCCTCGTCGTCATGGTAAATAAGGCATTTAATGTTACGTTTGGGTAGTGTTTTATGTAGTAGTTTTGAATTTGGTTATAGAGCATTTGTTCGTAAATTATGGTTATATTTAATTCGCGTTTAATATTGCTTGAGATATTATAGACCTCTGAGTAATATTCCTTATTTAACCTTAGGATTGAGGAACATTCATTGTTTAAAGACCAATATAGATTCCAGGTATTTCTTGTTAAGTTGTTCATAAGTTTATCAGCAATTTTCATCACCGTTTCATTATACTTCGAGTAAATATCGTTATACACGGTTAATAGATCAATCAAGGATGCGTTAGGTGCATCTATTGAACGCACGACATTCCCCACATAGTTTAGTCTATTGATGAGACTTGTGGATTCATTATCTAGCTTGATTACAACTACGATAGTTGTTTTGTTAGGTGTGCCTATGTATTTATTAACTATGTGGCTAACTACCATGGGTTCTATATTGCTTGGCATTAATTGTGTTTCGTCATAGGTTAGTACGCCGAATACTTTGGCAGCGTAGTGCGCTAGGTATATCATCATTAATAGCCATATTATGATTATCATTATTGAACGAATATTCCTGAATTTCATCCCTCCATAAGGCATTTAATGGGGAATAAATATCATTTCCCGTGGTTAATGACGGAGAGATTGTTAGGCTGGTGAATGTTGGTAAGAGGTATTACTTGAGTGATTACGTGTATATTGATGCTCTTATCGACATTAATTTAGTGATTAGAAACGGGGAGGTTGTAGTGGTAATGGGGCCGAGTGGCTCGGGTAAGACGACTCTCATGAACATAATTAGTACGTTGGATAGGCCAACAAGTGGTAGAGTGATTATAGATGGTATTGACGTGACCGATACCGATGAGAACTTTCTATCTAGGTTTAGGCTTGAGAGACTTGGTTTTGTGTTTCAGCAGTACAACCTGATACCTCAATTAACTGCCATTGAGAATGTAATGCTGCCTATGTTATTAACGGGTAAGTATGTTAAGGAGGAGGCTAGAGAGAAGGCTAAGTTATTATTGGACTTAGTTGGAGTTGGTGAATTTATGAACAACAAGCCCAATCAATTATCTGGTGGTCAGCAGCAGAGAGTTGCCATTGCCAGGGCGTTGGCTAATAATCCATCCTTCGTAATAATGGATGAACCTACGGGATCTGTTGATTTAGCCAGTTCGTACTTGATACTCGACTTAGTACGCTTATTAAATAGGGCTCTAAGCGTTACTTTCATAATTGCAACTCATAACATGGAGGTTGCCTCGATAGGCACTAGAATAATTTACCTAAGGGGTGGTAGGATGATGGAAGAGAAAGATCTTGGGAGGATTAGGGAGGAGTTCGGTAGGTTAAGGGTTGATCCGAACACTATTGTTAATTCATACCTTAGGATCTTAGATCTCGAGGAGAGGAGGCTCAGGAGGCTTGGACAGGATATAAGTGATGTAGAAAGGAGGAGAAAGTTCATTGATGACTTTATGAACGGAGTATCCAGCGGGTAGGTTTAATTAGTAGTGAGTTTAACTTTACATAATGAACATTAGGCATGTATTAATCATTGTATTGATTATGGCGCTCATGATAAGTAGTACGGTATATGCTAGTGACGGATTGACGGGTTATTTCACAATTAATTACGTAACTTACCTAAGCCCTAATGGGCAAGTATCGAATTATTACATTGAATATTCACTAATGCTCTATAATAATGGGCCATATGCAGTACCACTCAATGTTTCAATGAGAATACCGCAGTATTCAAGTATAATTTACATATCGCCAACAGCAACAAAGATTACCAATAATGTGGTTTCTTGGGTTGTTAACCTACAACCATATTCTGAGGAGGAACTTGAGGTTAGGTTTAAACCAGTCTATACGGTATTACCCATAGCCCTCTTAAACTATAAGGTCTTGGTCAATGAATCATCTGTGAACTCCACCGTGATTAGCGGTGGCGTTGGCACAAGGATAAACTCACTCATTAATATAACAAACCTACTTCCGTTTCAAATAATGACCACTATCACGCTCACGAAGCAGTCAGGGATTTATTATGAAAATAATGTTACACCCACAATAACCCAGAATATCCTTGGGTATGAGATTAATTCTTGGATTTTCATTACGGAAAACACAACCTCAATGTCTTTAGGCATGGTCATTGATAATATGGGGCCATGGCAAAGCGTGAGGATAAATCCAATCACCGTTCAAGCCAGTATAGACCTTAATGAATCAATAAACTCTATCACCTTAACAATAAATGAACTAAATTCATCAATTAATCAATTAAGGTCCTTAACTAATACCATAACAAATGCATCAGGCATTGCGGGTAACTATACAACTCAGTTCCTACGATTAATAGCCCTACTTAATCAAACCGCAGATGTCCTCGGCTCATCAGCGTACTTAATAAACTCTACATTACTCATCGAGGGCTTATTGCAAGCTCAATTAATTGAGCTTAAGTTAGCACTCACGGCTGAGGGGCAAGTAATCAATGCTGAGTCGAACGTATTATTCCAGTTAAGGAATTCTCTAAGCCCCATTGTAAATAACGAACAATCTTACATAACACTACTAAACACGTTGAAGACTAACCTACAGCAAATTGCAGGGTCAATAAGTAATGAGACTATAAGGGCTGAGATAAATAGAACGATAAATCTCATAAACCAAATAGAGAATTCATTAATAATACTCAATCAAGTATATACTAATTTAGGCGCAATGCAAAGTGAATTATCCTCAACACAGACTCAACTCCATCAAGCTATTCAGGGATTAAACTATGCAATAGCTGCAGCTAACGAAAGCGAGAGCTTAATAATAAGTATTTCAAGAAATCTATATGCATTGCATAATGAATTAATTAACTTAACAAATCAATTATTGAATACATACCTAAACATGGCAACATACCAAACTAGCACCCTCAAGTATCTACTTAAAGTAAGTGGCTATGAGGATAATTTAAGTAGTATTATTGCGGAGGATAAAATTAAACTATTAGCGTTGAGAGCCCTTGCTAACCAATACCTTGCATACCTGAGTATTAATAACAGTGGGGTGGATATTAATGTAGATGTTGAGGAGACATTCATCATAAACATGCCATCAGTAGTAAACACACAATACCTAATGCAATTACTTAATGAGACCACGAGGACCACTAATAATAATGCGGTAAGTCATGGGTCACAGGGTATGGCCATTAATATTAACTATGCAATAGCATTATTGAGTACAGTGATTATTGCAACATCCGTGGTGCTCTCGTTTAGGAGAATGCGTTAACAAGTGTTTATTTTTAATCATCAGAAATATCTAATTTTTAAATAGAAGCTTGGTTCGTTGATATCTGTGAATGATGAGTTGCATGATGGCGGTACCGAGGTTGAGGAATATGTAAAGAGAATAATTAGATCCCTGGGCGATGACCCAGAAAGACCGGGCTTAAGGGAGACCCCTAGGAGGTTTATGAATGCATTAATGGAGTTAACAAGGGGTTTAAGGGAACCACCTCCAGAGGTGAAATTCTTTTCAATGGAGAGCGAGAAGTATATTGGTCGTATAATGGTTAGGGATGTGAGGTTCACATCGATCTGTGAGCATCACTTATTACCTGTGATTGGCACAGCTACCGTGGTCTATGAACCACTTAATAGTGAGGTACCTGGATTGAGTAAGGTTGCTAGGTACGTTAAGTGGTTGGCTGCAAGACCGACGCTGCAAGAGCGTTTTACTAAGAGACTAGCCGATGAGCTTAAGGAGCAGCTTAATGCTAGGTATGTTTATGTTAAGGTCTGTGCCTTGCATATGTGTGTCATGGTTAGGGGTGTTAAGGATGAGAGTATGTACATGGTCACTGAGGCTTGGGTGGGTGATGTAACTGAGGATGAGTTGGCAGATATTCGGAGAAATGCGCATTGCAGTATCCCTAGGATTGTCTTGACTAAAGATTATTAAGTGGTAAGTATTGATAATCCTTAATCATGAATCTTGTGGATAGTATTGAACTTAGTACCCATGTTCATGCAACGGAGAATGAGGTTAAGGTTGTAAAAGCACTACTTAACTTAGTACCGCCTGATCTAAAGAATGAAACCAATGTTAATGTTATTGATGGACAGGGGCATTATGGGAATCCTATTAGGACTGTGAAGGTTCAATTTAGGGGTGAGAAGTCGATACTTGTTGTGAAGTATATACTATCATCAATTGATCAACTCGATAAGGAGATAATAATTGCGAGTTTAAGGAGTAGGTTTGATGGTGAAAAATTGTATCTTAGGTTTAATAAGCAACTGGCTTATAATGGTATTATGAGGCTTGATGATGGTGATGATGTTGTGAGAGTAATAGTTAAGTTTAATCATTGGGCTCTAAAGAATGAGGGTAATATTGAGGATTTATTACGAAAATTAATGAATATACATTAGGGTTTTGGTAGTGTTACGGCACCCATCGAGGCTGATGTAACTAGAGATGCATACTTGGCTAGTAGACCCCTTGTGTATTTTGGAGGCGGTGGTTGCCAATTCTTCAGTC
This sequence comes from Vulcanisaeta sp. AZ3, assembly GCA_000960865.2. Lineage (GTDB taxonomy): Archaea > Thermoproteota > Thermoprotei > Thermoproteales > Thermocladiaceae > Vulcanisaeta. The sequence continues at coordinate 8,614 of JZWU02000028.1, forward strand.
TTCTCTTAATCTCCTCTTCTGGAACTAATAGTTCTAGGCGTGCGTTCTCAACATCAATGAGTATCTTATCCCCATCCTCAACTATGGCAATTGGGCCTCCAACAAAGGCCTCTGGAGATACATGGCCAATCATAAAACCGCGTGTAGCGCCACTAAACCTACCATCAGTAACTAAGGCAACATCTCTACCAAGACCAGCACCAACTATGGCCGCAGTTACCCTAAGCATCTCAGGCATACCTGGACTACCCTTGGGACCTTCATACCTAATTACAACAACATCGCCAGGTCTAATCTCACCATGCCTAATTGCTTGGAAGGCCTCCTCCTCACTGTTGAATGGCCTTGCCTTACCCTCAAACCTCATGAGTTCCGTTGCCGCAACCTTAATGACCGCACCCTCGGGCGCTAACGACCCTCTTAATATCCTAATACCTCCCCAAGGTTTTATCGGATTGTTGACTTCCTTAACGATGTGGTCGTGGGGAACATTAGGGAATTTGTAGTTCCTTAGGTTCTCCTCAACTGTCTTACCTGTTATCGTGAGAGCCTTACCATTTAGTAACCCAGCCTTAAGTAACTTATTCATGACTAAAGGCACACCACCCACAGCATCTAGGTCTGCCATAACGTACTCACCACCAGGCCTTAGGCTTGCTATGTATGGAGTCCTCCTCGATATTCTATCAAAATCATCAAGCGTTAGATTAACACCAGCCTCATAGGCAATGGCAAGCAAATGTAGTATTGCATTTGTTGAGCCACCCATGGCCATAAGCACCGTTATTGCGTTCTCAAAGGCTTCGTAAGTCATGACATCCCTGGGCTTAATACCCAATTCCATGGCATTCATTAAGGCAATACCACTCTCTACAGCGTACATAATCCTCCTGGCCGAGGTGGCTGGCGGCGATGCACTACCAGGTAATGCCATGCCCAAGGCCTCAGCCATTGCTGACATTGTATTTGCTGTAAACATGCCGGCGCACGTACCATACGTTGGGTGAGCCCTTCTTTCTATCTCATATAACTCATCCTCAGTAATCTTACCAGCCAAGTAAGCGCCAACGGCTTCATGGACGTCCTCAATTGTTAATTTTGTATTACCATAGAACCCAGGCTCGGCAGTGCCGCCATATAAATAAACAGCTGGTAAATTGAGCCTTGCCATGGCCATTAATATGCCTGGTGTTGTTTTATCACAACCACCAATACCTACAAAGCCATCGAATGCATGAGCATTTATTTGCGCCTCTATTGTATCAGCAATTACCTCACGACTGACCAAGCTGTACCTCATGCCCTCAGTCCCCATGCCAATATTATCATTAACCACTATCGTAGGCACGGTCAATGGAGAACCACCGCCCTTCCTAACCCCCTCCTTAACATGACCCGCTAGGGCTAGCGTGTGTATGTTACAGGGACCAGCCTCACTCCATGCAGCAACAACTGCCACGAGAGGTTTACCAATATCCTCATCATCAAAACCAATCGACCTAAGAAATGCTCTATGCGGTGCATTTAGGACCCCTTGATACCTCTCGGCACTTCTTAGGTTTATTCTAACCATGGTATCTAACTATTTAGAAGATAATTATAAGCATTATTACTCCATCATTATTTAATCAGGAAGTATTATGCATGGTGAATAACCCTTTAATACAGCTATATCCAAAATTAGTAATGTATGTCATTCAAATTAACAAGCCCAGCCTTTAAATACGGTGAACGAATACCTAAGAAGTACACTTGTGATGACGCGGATATCTCACCACCACTACAATGGACCAACATGCCGACTAGTACGAAATCCCTAGTACTAATAGTGGAGGACCCCGACGCACCAATGGGCGTATTCACACACTGGGTCCTATATGGAATACCACCAAACCGTAGCGATTTGCCAGAGAATGTACCGAAGAGTCCAGTGGTTGAGGGGGTTGGTATTCAAGGAATTAATGATTTTGGTAGAGTCGGTTATGGTGGGCCATGTCCACCACGTGGTCATAAACCGCACAGGTACTTCTTTAGGCTTTATGCACTTAATGATGCACCAAGTATTAGGCAGAGGGCTACTAAGGATGAGGTTTTGAGGATAATAAAAAATAGTGTAATCGCCACGGCGGAGTACATGGGTGTTTACTCTAGATGAGTTAATAGGTTACTTATTCAAAAATACACTTTAATTCACGACTCAGAAAGGTATCTCCATGATAAAGTTATCCCAAGCGCCGAGAATATTACTGCGAAGATTAATAGATATGCGAAGTCAAGTAATGGGTGCCCAGTAATGCCAAGCAATAACTGCCTATTTACGTCATTCACGTAGGTTAAAGGATTGATGTAAGCAATGGGCTTTAACCACCAGGGCATTGCCTTAATTGGATAAAACGAATTACTGGCAAACATAAGCGGCATGTTTAGTAGATTCATGATCGCCATCTGCGTCTCCCAGGAGGTTGATCTTAATGCTAGTGTTACAAAGAGTGATGAGAAGCCCATGGACATCAAGGCCAGCGCCACATAGGTGCCTATTATATCGAGCGGTGTTAGGCTTGGATTTAATTTCATGCCTAAGAGTATGGCTATTAATAGGACTATGGTTGCTTGGACCAGGGATCTAATCGTTGAGTTAAGTACCTTAGCCATTATAATACTACCGCGAGGAACCGGAGTAGTTAATAACTTACCAAGGAAACCCAGCCTCCTATCCCAAACAATTGACATACCACTTTGTAATGACGCAAATAGAGTTATGAATGATAACATACCAACGGCTAAAAATGAAAAGTAATCCGTCGTTCCGAAATTAACCTTAAGAACCTCAGAGGCTATCTCATCAATCACTTGCTTAGGTATGTTGAGCCCTGGTATATTAAGGCCACTTGCGAACATGGAGATAAAGTTCATGGATTTACCAAAGAAAGCTAACCAGACTATGGGTTGTATTAATGATATTATTAATATTATTGGCGCTCCATACCACTTCTTTAACTCTCTATTTGTTAATGCCCAAAGCCCATGTAATGGATGTAAATTAGTGCGTGATGCCATCCTCATCACCTCCTAGCTCTGGCGATGGTCCTCCTAAACCTCATGAAACCTTCGCTACTCTCCTCTTCATCCCTTAAGCGGCGGCCTGTGTATTCGAGGAAGACTTCATCCATTGTTGGCTCCTTAATGGTTATGCTTGTGGTTCTTATGCTCAACTTACTTAATGCTTCGAGTATTGCTGGTGCTGCGGTGTTCCCATTCTTAACCTTAAGCACTATTGTTTTCCCATTAATTACGTTAACCCCAGAGACACCCTCAATACTTTCAATAGTCCTCTTGGCAATATCAACATTACCATCAACCTCTATCATAATAACATCACCACCAATCTTCTCCTTTAACTCCCTCGGAGTTCCAACAGCCAGTATCTTACCGTGATCAATAATTGCTATTCGCTCTGCATACTGATCAGCCTCCTCTAGATAGTGTGTTGTCATGAATATTGTTGTTCCAAATTGATCCCTTAATTTATGTATATAGTCCCAAATAGCGGCCCTTGTCTGGGCATCGAGACCTAGTGTTGGCTCGTCTAAGAATAATATGGTAGGCCTATTGATTAAACCCATGGCTATCTCTAATCTCCTCCTCATACCACCTGAGTACGTCTCAACCTTCCTATCTGCTGCATATGAGAGCTCTACCATGTCTAGAAGCTCCATTGCTCTCTCCTTGGCTTCACTTCTTGGTATTCCATAGAGGGCAGCTGCAAGCATTAAATTTTCCCAACCGGTGAGGTCTTCATCGGCCGTGTATTCTTGAGGTACAACACCTATGCTCTCCCTAACCTTGGTGGGCTGCTTAATAATGTCATATCCATTGACTATTGCTGTTCCCTCCGTTGGTCTAGTTGCTGTGGTTAACATTTTTATCGTGGTTGTCTTCCCTGCACCATTAGGTCCTAGGAATGCGTATATTTCCCCGTAGTAAACCTCGAAATTCACATGATCAACAGCAGTGAAGTTTCCATAACGTTTTGTTAGATTAATGGCCTTGATAGCGGTTTCCATACCAATCATGTCACTTTCTAACTTTAATATAAACCTTTCTCTAAATCGATATCGGATAATCGAAATTAATCACTAACCCTTCCTAAGGCCCTTGTTATGCCAGGTACTAATTGCTCAAGGGTTAATTGAGGTATGAACTCTCTAATGTATTCAAAGGCATTTACTATTGGCCAATTAACGTTATTACCACCATCACCCCTTAATTCGATATAACCTGCCCTCCATAGCGCCGTTAGTGCATTTGCATATATCTTCCTAACCCTAACCGCCTCTTGCGCAGCATTAACCTCCTTAGGCATTACCCTAACCGCTACTCTCACATTTCGTATAATTTCGTCCAAATCATCTATTGTGTAATTATTCTTTATGACCGGACATAAATTTGATACTACGAACTCAACCGTGAAATCCACAATCTTTAATTCTGGATCTATTGTATACCTAATAACTCTAGGTAGGTATGGGAAGGACCTACAAGTGAGAGGCTTATATAACGAATGCACCTTACACGTCTTATCATCATTGTCTAAGAAAGGACATATGCCTTTTTCATTTAATTGCATTAGATATGAGAGAGCCACTCTAACTCCATTCCTAACATCAGTTATCACATAGCCAGGCCTAAATGTTAGATCTTTCACATCAAGTTCCTTAGCTAGTTTATTGAGTATAATAACCTCATGTGGAAACACGGTCACTGGAGATATCGTACAGCAATAACCGCAATTTGGCATGCATCTAAATGGTACCGCCACACCTCTCTGCACTACACAGTAGGATTAAATTATTTTCTTTTGTATTTATGAGCAAGATGATACTAAGTGAGGTATTAGTAAAACCTCCTTCAACCTTCTAATACCATACGCCCTACACCTGATGAACTCGGCAGGACTGCCACCACTGATTAACTTACCATCCCTATCAATATAAACGCCAATTATATCATCAAGAATAGCCCCAAGGAGATCCTCCTTAAACCCATCACCAACATGAATTGCAACATCAGGCTCAACACCATGAGTCAACAATGAGTAAGCCCTCTCAAAGATAGCCGGGTGAGGCTTCGCTCTTCCAACCTCATCAGCATAAACTTGAACATCAATATATTTACTCAGGCTATACTTATCGAGTAACCTTCTTGTTACAGAACTACTCCAAAAAATTACATTGGATATAACACCAACCCTAAACCCCTCATCCTTAACCTCCATAAGTACGTATTGGGCATCCTCATTGGGCTTTACGATTTTAGACTCTAGCAATGTGTTTGCAATTATGTTACTCACATCCATAACCATTCTCTCATTAAGCTCCACATTATACTTACGCACCAACCTCTCTAGAAAGGTCCTAACATTATCCATGGGTGGTACATAGACCATCTCCACCACTCTCCTAAGTCTAATCTCCCTATCTAACCCAACATATGCCTCATGAACATGGTCAAATTGAACCTCAATACCCAGCGACCTTAGGTAATTCGTCACATTACCAGCTATCTCCTCTATTAATTCCTTCCCGTAATTTATCAATGTGTTGTACGCATCGAATGTTATAACGTTTAAACTCATACACCATAGTATTGATTTACTGATATTTTAAGTTAATTTTCATAGAGATCCTTACTACCTTTAGTTAAAAAGTAAGACCTCGATACCTTAAGCCTTAATGAATTAGGGCGGTATGTAAGGTTATGTTTTTAAACATATGGTTTAATTACGTTGACGGTGATAAACCTTTGGTTCAAATAACAATAATAAGATTAATTGGATATAGGGAATGGACTGAAAGTCTCGGATATGATAGAGAACATGTAATTCAAGGCATTCAAGCTAGGGTACATGGTAAGTTAATTGATATTTTCTCAAAATTAGGTGCATGGGCCCATCCCTTCAGATATGATTACTTGCTTGCAGTTACTAATGGGATTAACGCTGAGGAGATAATCGAAGCTGTCAAGGCATTGGGTGAAGTAAGTCCAGTCCCACCCTCGAGTGGTACCTATGTCCATGAGAATCCAAGGGTTGCTGAGAGAGAGGCATTTAGGCTTGCCCTTAGGGCCGGCCCGTGGGAATCGATTGTTGATGATATCGATAATGATCCAGTGGGTATTGCCCATATAGACCTTATGGACTCAACATCAAGCACAGAGGCAACCTCAAGCTACTTATTGTATGAACATGTATGGAGTATTGTAAGTCAAGTTAGGTTATATTTTGCGGTATATGGTGGTTTAACTCTATACTTAGGTGGTGATAATATCGTATCCATAATACCACCACACATAAGGGAGGAAGACCTACAACCACTGATTAACCTATACAGCGTGAGAATTGGAGTTGGCATTGCCAGGAAGGGCAGGGAAGCCATGAAACTAGCAACGGAAGCTCTTGATGAACTAAGGAATCGCAATTCACGTGGTGTATTAATACTGCGTGATAAGGATTAATTAGGTCCAGGCCTCTTAACTAGCTTAATCCTATTCATCCTGCCCTCCCTAATTACTCGCACATAACCTGCCTCCTCAAGCCTCCTAATAGCTCTCCATAATGTTGCCTTAGGCATTCCTAACTTTTTCTGCAAATCAACCTGGTATGCTTCACCACCCATATCAACCAATGCCCCCAAAACCTCTCTATCGGTTGGGTTTAGGCCTTCGATAATCACTGGATCAACCTTAGACCCCCTATGCCTAGTGATAAGTACGTAAGTTAGTATTGAGATTGCTGCGATGATTATTATGACTGGTATAATAATATTATATAGAAATGTATGCTGCAGTGCTGAGCGACTTGTGCTCGTAATATTTGCACTCGTGGTTCTTGATGACCATAATTCTGGAATGAAACCTATTGAGTAATTACCTGGTGCTAATTGCAGTATTGCACCGCTATTAACCTTTGTGAAGTTCGTTATTAAATTAGTTGGTAATTGTGTTAATAATACATTATTACTTATGAATAGGTTCACTGGGTATTGTGAAGATACATTTATTATTAAATAACCGTTAACTGATTGAACCGCTAATGGTACGTACCTAATCACGAAGGTGCCATTGCCAAATACAGGTATTATGAGACGGTTATTAATGAGAATTGCTGGTATTGATGAACCATTTGAACTTTGAACAATTATAGGGCCCATAGGCTTGATAGGTAATGTTATGTTTAATAGAGCAACGTTGTGTGTAGCAGTAATATTAATATTAACTAGTGAACCATTTCCCATTAAGTATATCATTACTGAGATAAGCATAATAGGCATCATTTTGAATCGTTTTAATACGACTATAGCTTAAAAATCTTTCCACTATTAATTCCCAGTAAGAAGAAAGAATTGTTTTAAATATAGCATTACTTATTATTTCATCGTAAATTTAGAAATCTCAGCCTTTACACTGCTTATGACTCCTACCACGGCTATCATGCTTGTGATGCTGCCAACCCTTTGCCTTCTGCGTGAATTGCTGTGTTATATTCAGCCAATCATTGAATCCCTTACCGTGCTTTAGTGCTTGCAATAATTGTATTTGTGCTGTTTCATTTCCCTGTACTAATTGATGCGCCTTGAATAATTCTTTGTATAGCTCATGCAGTTCCTTAATGCTTGTTATATTAAACTCTGTGATATTCATAAACATACTGAGTTCATGATCTAAGACGCCTAAATTCATTAGTATTTCATTCAATGTTGTAGATCTCTTTATTAATTGCTTGACGTAATGCCAAAGCTCATGCTCAATCCTATTGGCAAGACCTATCTTTTGCTTTTCATAGTATTGGTTTGTTATGTTGTTAATTAATGATTTGTACTCACTAAGAATTACTTCCGCCCTGGAGTAATTACCATTGGTTAAGGCTTGCTTTAACTGACTTAATATGTTATAGATCTCACTTGCCTCTGTACTATTTAATAATCCTTGTTTCTTAAGTCTTGTTAATGTTTTGTTAAGTAATAATAATCTATATGTTAATGTGGCGTTCATTATTTCTGCATGTTTCTTAAGTACATATGCATGGACGAGTTGATGCCTAAGGTGGACGAGGAATTGCAAAGCTAGTAAGCACTCACCCTTACTAATGAAGTAATTAGTTATGTTTTGAAGCGTTGATGGTGTTAGGTTTAGGCTGGGTAGGCCTGTCATGTTTAGATTGCTCATGTTAGTTCCGATCCTGGTTAGCCACATGTCATCTACGTAGAGGTTGGCTTGTATTGCGGTTAGTAGTCCTGAGGTGCATGTTGTGTTTGTTGTGGATGTGGCGTTGATATTAGTACTATTTGTATTTATAGGATTAGTATTATTACCTGTACTTGATGCTAGGAGTGGGGTTACAGTTATTGTTATGGTTAGTATTAATATTGCTGCCAGTATTGTTATTATCATTAATGCACCTCTTGTATTTCCGTTTCTCATTCCTGTAGTTCTACCCCTCATCGTTGTGGTGTGGATTTAGGTCTTTAATAAGGAATTATCCGTAGAGACACGGAGAAATATGTGAAACTTTTATGAAACTAATTGTTTCACGAGTCAGTACTCCTTAAATGAGGCTTGCTTTTATGGCTTAATGTGTTTGTCCTTGTAGATCTTGATGGAACATTACTGCCATTGGAGGCTTGGGATCCTGTGTTTCAGGATGCTAGTGAGGTTATAGCTAAGGAGGTTGGGATTGATTGGAGGGTTGTGTTTCAAGAGGCTAAGAAGTTGAATATGGAGTTGATGCGTGGGTTTAGTATTAAGGCGTTCGATTGGGATTATATATTTATGGAGGTGGCGAGTAGGTTTGGTGTGTCGGTTAATGTTGACATTGAGGAGTTGTTAATGAGGCGTGTGATGGAGTTTAAGCCGTATGATGGATCGATGGAGTTTCTAAAGTTGATTAAGAGCCTTGGTTATGGAGTGATTATTGCTACTAATGGGTGGTATAAGTATCAGTCTATAGTTATTGAGAGGTTAGGTTTCTCTCAATTCGTAGATGGTATTAGGACTCCGGATATCGTTGGCTGCCCAAAGAATTGCTGTGAGTTCTTTAGGGATGGTATTATTATGGTTGGCGATAATCCATTATTCGATGTATATTACCCATCGATGTGCGGCCTGGCTACATTATTTATTGGCGATTGGAATAATAGGTTAAGTTATGTTAGGAATGTGTGGAGTTTAGATTTGTCCGCAATAAAGCCCACTTATTCCTTTAGGAGTATTAAGGATACTGTGCAGGCAATTACTGAGATACTTTATGGATATTCGCGGGTGGGATCCTGAACTTTATGAAATAAATTGTTACTATTGTGAAGTCTATTATTATCATTATATGCATTATTGTGCAGTAAATGCATAGTGCATGTAGTATGTATGTCTCTACGTAAATTAGGTAGGGGACTATGGCTATACCTAGGAATCTCCAGTAAAATAATGTTTTAATGGCAATAATAGCTAGTCGTTGTGGACCAACATCATAAGTGAGTACAAGGGCTATGTTTATCGTGAACCAAATGGCTGCAAGTAGGTCCAGGGGTATGCCGTGAATGTCGGCATAGCTGCTTGAGAGTACACGGACACAGTCAATTGTTACTCCTGGAAATGGTGATTTAAATGCTGTGCAGAGTGGTGGTGCTTCATGTAAATAGTAGTACGTGTATACAACGATTGATGATGCGAATAATCCTATTGCTGAGAACATGAGCATTAGTACTAGCCACTTACTTATTAGTCGTGCCATGACTGGTGTTGCTTCGCTTAAGAACCTTATTAAGCACTGCTCTCAAATTATTTCTCTGCACTATAGGGCTCAATGTTTTTATTTAGATATGTGTTGAGGCTTATGATGAGTGAGGTTGGTAAGAGAGTAATATTTCATGAATTATTGACGCCCGAGGAGGCATTAAATAAGATCTTTAGTACTGTTAGGATCGAACCGTTGAGCACTGAGGTTATTAGTATTGAGGAGAGCTATGGTAGGGTTTTGGCAAAGGATGTTTACTCGCCAATTGATGTTCCACCTTTCGATAGGTCTACCATGGATGGATTTGCCGTGAGGGCTGAGGATACCTTTGGTGCTGATGAGCTTAACCCAATTAGGCTCAGAGTTATTAGCAATGTTGAGACTGGTGCTGAAGAGTTACCTAGGGTGGATCGTGGTGAGTCTGTTGAGATAGCCACTGGGGCTCCAATGCCGCCTGGTGCTAATGCTGTGGTTATGGTTGAGTATACGAAGAGGGTTGGCAATGAGTTAACTGTATTTCGTTCGGTAACGCCTGGTGAGAATGTAATGTCTGCTGGTTCGGATGTTATGGTGGGTGAGTTGATACTTAGGAGATGTACTGTGATTAGGGAGAGGGAGGTTGGGTTGTTGGCTGCGGTTGGTTTAAAGGAGATTGAGGTGTTTAGGAGACCTAGGGTTGCTGTAATATCGACTGGTAATGAATTGGTAAGCCCTGGCAGTAAGTTAGGGCTTGGCAAGATTTACGATATTAATACGTATACAATATCGCATGCCGTTAGGTCCATGAACGCTGAACCAATGATTATGGGTATTGTTAAGGATGATATTAATGAAATGAGAAATATAATAGACAAGGCTTTAAGCGTGAGTGATTTAGTCTTGCTCTCGGGAGGTACGTCGGCTGGCCTTGCGGATTTGACGTATCGTGTTCTTGATGAGGTAGGGCCCCCTGGTATAATTATTCATGGGCTTAAGGTTAAGCCTGGTAAGCCCACTGTTGTTGCAGTATCTAGGGAGGGAAAGCTTGTGATTGGTTTGCCTGGATATCCAAGTTCTGCTTTGATGATATTTAACATAATAGTTAAGCCAATCTTGGCTAAGATGCTATGTACCAGTGTTGATGAAGTTAAGGTGAGAGCTAAACTTGCAATTAGGGCTGAGGGTGCGAAGGGTAGAAGGGCTCTTTATCCAGTTAGTCTTGTGGATATAGGACACGGGGTTGTGGCTTATCCATTATCTGCTGAGTCTGGGGCGATTAGTACTTTGGCTTTTGCAGATGGTTTTATGGTTATTCCTGAGACTATGGAGTATATGGATAGTGGAGATGAAGTTGAAGTAGTATTATTTACTCATCAGTACATGCCCGCTAACCTCTACATAATTGGTTCCCACGATTTAGGACTTGACGTATTAATACCCATGCTGCCTGGCTTCGTGAAGGCTAGAGTGATTAATGTGGGTTCGATGGGTGGTCTTTACGCCGTCAAGCGTGGTGAGGCTGACGTTGCAGGACTTCACTTAGTTGACGAGGAGTCTGGGCAGTACAACGTGCCTTACATGGTTAAGTATGATGTAGATAATGCTGTGCTCATTAGGGGTTACTTTAGGGAACAAGGATTGATTGTGCCTAAGGGGAACCCGAGGGGTGTGGGTAGTATTGAGGATATTGTTAGGCTTAACCTTAGGGTTGTTAATAGGAATAAAGGTGCTGGAACGAGATTCCTATTTGATATAAAGCTAAGGGAGATCGCTAATAGGATGAATATTAAGTTTGAGGACTTGGTTAAGAACGTGCCTGGGTATTACTATGAGGTTAGGACTCACACAGCTGTGGCAGCTGCTATTGCTCAGGGAAAAGCTGATGTTGGTGTTGGTATTAGAGCTGCGGCTGCTATGTATGGACTTGACTTCATACCCCTTGGTTGGGAGTATTATGATTTTGCAATACCAATTGATAGATTAGATAAGGATAGCGTGAGGGCATTCTTAAACATGCTTAGGGACGCAGAGTTTAAGGAGAGACTTGAGAAGTTACCTGGTTATAAGGTTCCCAACGATATTGGTGAGGTAATATGGAGAAAACAATGATTTTAAAATTAGAGTTTCATTATTCATGTCACCTCGGTACTTTATCAACGAAGTAAACCTTCTTGAGTTTCTTATAAAATGCAACCCTTGAATTTACAAAGTCGATTAACTCCTTATCACTAATCTTACCCTTATATTCATCCTTAAGGACCACGTAAGCCACGGGAATTTGACCAATAGATGGATCCTCCGACTGTTCACCCGTTACGAATACCTCCTTAACGGCTGGGTGTTTCATCAATATTATTTCTAGGTCTCTCGGGAATATTGGATAACCCTTATACTTAATCATCCTCTTCTTAACACCCCTAAAGTAAAGTAAGCCTCTCTCATCCATCGCCATCAAATCTCCAGTCAATAGCCAACCATTGAAGAAAGCCTTCCTAGTATCCTCAGGGTCTGAGTAGCCCCTCATAATCCACGGTGCCTTAACCATTAACTCCCCAACCTCACCTATGCCTAACTCCTTACTTGGGTTATTTGGATCCACTATCTTTAACTCTACGTCAGGTATGGCAGAACCAACAGTGCCCGTCACATCCTTATACTGGAGAGGCTGTACAGTCAGTACATAGGCTTCGGTTAACCCATAGAACTGCACGAGTGGAATACTGAACCTCTGATAGAAACCTAGTTGTGTTGATGGTGATAATGGGGCAGCTGCGGAGAGAACTATCTTAAGTGTTGATAGCTTTCCTGGATCTAGGCTCTTATTATTTAATAATTGATCGAACATTAACGGAACTCCAGCAAAGACAGTCGCACCATACTTACTAATGAATTCAGGTGCATCATTAATGTTGAAGTGCCTCATTATGACTGCCCTAGAACCCCTAACAAATGATGATAGAAATTCCGTTAATCCTAGGATGTGGGCTAATTGAACGGCTACAAGGACAACATCACTAGGGCCTAGATTAATGGACTCACCGAAGGCATAAGGCCCTGAGTATAGACTGAAGTATGTATGCCATACCTGCATTGTCCTACCTGCAATACCTGCGTAGAAGTAAATCAAGCCGATGTCATTCCTACCTACATTATTCGGTTTAAACTCTGGCGATGAACCACTTAACAAATCATTAAAGTTAATAGCATTACCTGAGTAGTTAACACCCACAACTTTAAACTTTGACAATAACCATCCCTCCCTTCCGATTACATCACCATCAGCAATGACGACTTTAGGTGAAGAATCAGTTAATTGGTATTCCAAGTCCTCGGACACTGTCAGTGGATCTATAATTACGGCAGACGCGCCCAGCATCCAAGTGGCGAAGAGTGATATGACTTCTTCGATACTGTTACTCATGACTATACCAACTCTATCACCATAACCAACACCTAAACCACTCAATGCATTGGCAAGTCTTGCTGACTTATCGTAAAGCTCTCCATACGTCAGTACTCTACCTCTCTCATCAA
>JZWU02000029.1:0-19817 GCA_000960865.2 Vulcanisaeta sp. AZ3
GGTTTCCGGCGTTGACTCCAATTAAGCCGCAAGCTTCACCCCTTGTGGTGCCCCCCCGCCAATTCCTTTAAGTTTCAGCCTTGCGGCCGTACTCCCCAGGCGGCGGGCTTAACGGCTTCCCTACGCCACTGGGCGGGCTCTAAGCCCACCCAACAGCCAGCCCGCATAGTTTACAGCTGGGACTACAGGGGTATCTGATCCCCTTTGCTCCCCCAGCTTTCGCCCCTCACCGTCGGGCGCGTTCAAGCCGAGCGCCTTCGCCACTGGTGGTCCTCCCGGGATTATCGGATTTCGCCCCTACCCCGGGAGTACCCCCGGCCTCTCCCGCCCCCAAGCCCGGCAGTTTCGTCCCCGGCCCACGGGTTGAGCCCGTGGATTTTAGGGACGACTTACCGGGCCGGCTACGAGCGCTTTAGGCCCAGTAAGCACCCCGACCACTCGCGGAGCTGGTATTACCGCGGCGGCTGACACCAGACTTGCCCCCCGCTTATTCGCCCGGCTTTTTGCACCGGGCAAAAGCCGCCCTCTTCGGGCGGCACTCGGGGTGGCCCCGTCACGGTTTCCCGCATTGCGGAGTTTTCGCGCCTGCTGCACCCCGTAGGGCCTGGGCCCTTGTCTCAGTGCCCATCTCGGGGCTCCCGCTCTCACGGCCCCCACCCGTCTTCGGCTTGGCGGGCCATTACCCCGCCAACAACCATGATGGGCCGTGCCCCCATCCTCGGGCGGACCGCGGTGGGTCGACCGTGGTCCCTTTCGGGGATGGGGCTTTCCAGCACCCATCCCCTATGGGGGATTGGCCCCCAGTTTTCCCGGGGGTTGTCCCCCTCCCGAGGTTAGGTTAGGCACGTGTTACTGAGCCGTGCGCCACGCCCCGGCGGTCCCCGGGACGTACGACTCGCATGGCTTAGCCCCACCCCGATAGCGGTCGGGTCCGGCAGGATCAACCGGTTTCTTGGGGATGGGGTTTGTTCGGAGGTTGGGTTTGGTTGGTGTGGTTGGGGTTGGATCTTTCCCAAGCTTCCGCCCGGGCTTTCCCCGGGTGGTTTGCTTGGGAATTCATTGCGCGGAGGGTTTTGTTGCTTTAGTGTTTTATAAGCTTTTTCTTCGTGGTTAGTCGTTCCAGAATGGTTTTGTTTTTTGGTATTGTCGTTCTGCTTCTAGGATTTGTTGGTAGAGTTCCTCTTCTGTGTTTGCTTTTGCTAGGACTTTCCTTATTACTGTTGTTGGTCCTATTCCGTGGGCTGCTAGGGCTATTATGGCTTTTTTGCCGTATTGTAGTACTGCGTTTGCTGTTTGTGCCATTTCATTCCATTTCTCTTTTTCTTCCTTGTTCATTGGTAGTTTCTTTTTTGCTTTCCTGACTATGTCGTATGCTTTTTCTGGGTTTTCTCCGTATTTTAGTACGGTTAGTAGTTTTGTGTGGCATTTGGGGCATTGTGGGTTTTCTGGTATGTATTTTACTTTGAGTGTTGTGTGCCATCCGCATTTTAGGCATAGTATTGTTATTTCTCGTTCTTCTATTCTTCTTTTTAGGAGTTGTAGTATTGTGGTTGTTGGTATTCCTTGGATTGCTGTGTCTATTTTCATGGCTTGGTTTATTATGTGTTGTGCTATTGGTGTGTATTCCTGTGTTTTTATTATGACTATCTTCGTCTTTCCGTTTCTTATGGAGTTTGTTAGTTGTTTGAGTGGTTTTGTGTCGATTTTGTCTATGAGTATTTCTCTGATGGTTTCTTTGTCGACTACGGTGTCTTGTAGTGCTGCGGCTAGTCTTTCGATGTTTACTTCGACTTTTTCTTTTGGTAGTACTCCGAATCTTCTGGCTACGTGTATGAATCTGTATTTGTAGAGTTTTGTGTTTCTTATGGCGTCTTCTAGTGTTTTTTGTATTTGTTGCCAGTCTTGTTTTAGGGCTTCTTCTATTGTTTGTGGTGGTGTGTTTATTGGTGTTGTTATGAGTATTCTGTATGGGTCTGTGACGTAGGTTGCTGTTGTTTTGTATTTATCGGTTATGTATTTGGTTAGGTATAGGGCTAGTGCTTGGTTTCCTTTGGTTCCGAGGCATGTGTGTATTATCATGTCTTTGCCTCTCCATTCGATGTTTATTGTGTCTGTGAATTTTGTTACTTCGGTGTTTGCTTGTTGTGTTAGTTCTTCTTTTACTTCTTCTGGTGTGTTTTTTGTTGGGTATTGGGTTAGGGTGTTTGTTGGGTCTTTGTTGTTTATTATTTCGTTTATTATTTCTTGCCTTATTTGGCAGGTTTCTTGGGCTATTTCGGTGGGTACTGGTATTTCTTCGCCTATCCAGCTTGGTACTGCGTTTAGTATTTCGTTGAGTGGTTCTAGTATGACTTCGTTGTTTTCACGGTCTACGCTTATCATTTTCCAGGGTTTTCCTGCTAGTATTATTTGTGTGCCTGTTTCTGTGGTTTCTACGAATTCTTCGTCGAGTTGTCCGATGGTTTTGTTTGTGATCATGTCTTTGGCTTTGTAGTGTTTTTCGTCTGGTATCATGGATATGTTTTCGAAGTAGTATTTGTGTATTCCTCTTCTTGGTGTTATTGTTTCGTCTTCGTTGATTCTTATTAATTTGTTGTTTTCCATGAATTTAAGTACCTCGAGTAGTTGGTCTTTTGTTAGTTTTCTGTAGGGGTGTGCTCTTTTTGTTGTGTTTAGTATGTCGTTGATTGTTATTGTTCTTCCTTCTGTCTTGGCTTCGATTATTATTCCTGCGATTTGATGGTGTAGTACGTCTAGGGCTATCTCGTGGTATTCAGTGTCGGTTTCTAGTTGGTTGTTTAGGGCTCTTTTGGCTATTGTTAGGGATTCTAGGTAGTCGTCTGTGTCTCTGGTTATTATGTATCCTATGGCTTTTTTACCGAGTTTGTGTCCGCTTCTGCCTATTCTTTGTATTAGTTTGGTGACTTGTCTTGGGCTTGAGTATTGTATTACGGCGTCTATGTGTCCTATGTCTATTCCGAGTTCGAGGCTTGATGTTGTGACGACTACCTTGACCTTGCCTTCTCTCAGTCCTTTCTCGAGTTCTTCTCTTTCTTCTTTGTCTAGTGATCCGTGGTAGACCCCCACGGTGTTGTTGTTCATGAGTTTTGCGAGTCTGTGGCCTAGTAGTTCTGCTTCGTCTCTTGTGTTTGTGAAGACTAGTACGGTGTTGTATTTGCTTGCTATTTCTTTGATTCTTCTGAGTCTTGCTGTGGCTTCTGGGGTTGTGTCTAGTTCGTTGGCTATTTTCTCATCGTCTTCTGTGGGTTCTGGGTATTCTACTTCGATGTTCATGTCTCTTGTGATGTCTGTGCTGATTATCTCTGCTGTTCTATTGGTGCCGCTTAGGAATTGGGCTGCCAGTTCTGGGTTTCCTATGGTTGCTGATAGGCCTATTCTTTGGTATTCCCCGGCTGTGTTTGTTAGTCTTTCTAGGGCGATGGATAATTGGGTTCCTCTTTCGTCATTCATTAATTCATGAACCTCGTCAACCACGACCCACCTAATGTTTCTGAGGGCTTTTCTGAGGCTTTTCATTACTAGGATTACTTGTAGGGTTTCTGGTGTTGTTATTAGGATGTTTGGTGGTTCCTTGACTTGTTTTCTTCTTTCGTTTTCTGGTGTGTCTCCGTGTCTTACGGCTGTGGTTATACCGAGTTCTTTCGCCATGTTTTGTAGTCTTATGTTTACGTCTCTGTTTAGTGCTCTGGCTGGTGTTATGTAGATTGCGGCTATGCCGTTGGTGCCTAGTTCGAGTATTTTGCTCATTATTGGTAGCATTGCTGCTTCTGTTTTGCCGCTGCCTGTTGGTGCTGTTATGAGTACGTTGTTGCCGCTTAGTACTTTGGGTATGGCTAGTTCTTGTATTGGTGTTGGTTCTTCATATCCGTACTTGGTTAGTATCTCCGTTAGTCTTGGGTGCAGGTATTTTTGCCAGAATTCATTCATTCATTGTGTCAGCAATCATGGTCTTAGTTAACCCCTTAATTACCCTTACCCTAGGTTTTGCTCAAAAGTAATTAAAATACTGGCTGGGGTTGTTTTGTCGTATGTTGATATTAATAACGAGTGGTGCTAAGGGTGGGACTGGGAAGAGTACTGTGGCTCTTGGTGTTTCGGCTGTTTTGTCGCTTAGGGGTGTTGCTCATGAGCTTTTTGATTATTCGTGTAATTTAGGTGTTTGTAGTGGGGTTTATTATTATCTTAGTGATTTTGTTGATGGTATTAATAAGCTTTCAAGGCTTGTTAAGGTTAGGCAGGGTGCGCCTCCTAGGGATTTTGAGGGTGTTGCTGTTGTGGATTTGCCGCCGATGGATGCGTCTCAGTCTGATTTTGTGGATTTGTTGGGTAGGGCTGATGCGCTTGTTGTTGTTAGTTCCTATGAGCCTGACTCTGTTGTCTCTGTTGAGAGGGTTTTGGAGGCTTACTCTGGTGGTAAGGTGGTTAAGCTTTGTAATAGGGCGCCTATGGAGGGGTGTAGGCATTATCTTAAGATAACGCCTGAGAGTCCCTTCTTTGTTATTGGTGAGCCTACTAATTTTAGGACGTTTGGTGAGTTGGTTAATGAGTTGGGGTTTGTGGGGTCTAGTAGGGTTGAGAGGATTAATAAGGAGTTTTCTGTTGGTGGTGTTAAGGCGAAGATTGTGGCTCGGTGGGATCCTTATGAGATACTTGGTGTTGAGGCGTTGTTTAAGTGGTATTATGCGTTGGTTCCTGGGGTTAAGCCTATAGAGGAGCTTGTTGGTTATGTGAGCGATACGTTGGGTTCTCAGTATCTTTATAAGGTTGGGTTCAACGATAAGGCTCTTTCTAAGTTGTTGAGGGGTATGCATTGATTCTTTAAGTAATGCATTATTGAGTCTGTTAGTGGGGTGATTTTGAAGGGTTACTGTGATTTAATGGTTTTTGTTTTAGTGATTTGGTGAGATTAATACTGTTGTGATCAGGGATGTGTTAGTTTTATGTTGTGTTTTAGGTCGTGGCCTCGTTGTGGTGAGGTCTTGGGTTTCTTATTCTGTTAGTGTTTTCTCGAGGGTTTCTGTTATGTTTCCTGGTAATGCGTTTGTGTTTATGTAGGCTGCTTTGCCGTGTAATATTGTGGTGGCTATATCAACCTCGACCTCTAGTCCTTTGAAGGGTGTGTATTTGGCTTTTGTCTTGAATTTTGTTGGGTCTATTGTGTGTTTTGCCTTTGTGTTTATTATTGTTAGGTCTGCGCAGGAGCTTGGTTTGATTCCTATGTTGAGGTTTAGGAATTTTGTTGGGTTTTCCTGGATTGCTCTTACTACGGTGCTTATTGTTGATAGTCCCTTGTGCCATAGGGTTAGTAGTAGTGGTGCTGTGGTTTCTAGTCCTGGAATGCCTGGTGGTGCTTCATCGTAAGGCTTTTCCTTCTCCCATTGAGCGTGGGGTGCGTGGTCGCTGGCTATGATTGGTATTTCGCCTCTTAGGAACATTGCTAGTAATTCCTTCCTAGTAGCTTCGTCTCTGAGGGGTGGGTTTATTTTGCAGTGGCTTGGTTTGTCTGCTCTTGCTAGGCATTCTTCTTGGCTTAGGAGTATGTGGTGTGGTGTGACGTCGAAGGTTATGTCTAGGTTTGTTGATTTTATTAGGTTTATTGATTGTGGTAATGTTATGTGTGTTATGTGTACTTTAGTGCCGTGTCTATAGGTGAGTCTTATTACGTTGTGGATGCAGGTTAGTTCTGCCTTTGGGCTTCTTATTTCGTTATGGTATTTGAAGTCTCTTGGTCCGTTGTATTGGTTTAGTATTACTGGGTCTTCGCAGTGCATGATTATTGGTATGCCAACCCTAGCTGCCTCCTTGAACAATGCGTCTAGGTATTGATCACCACCGTACTCATTAACCTCCTCAGGCAATACCTCACCCACTGCATAGGCTCCTGCATCCTTAGCCTCGGCTAGGATTGATGGGTCTTGAGGTGCTCCGAAGTAGTGTCTAATGTGTATATTGGTTCTTTTGTTGAATTCTTCTATTCTCCTTTTGAGGAGTTCTATTGTTTTTATTGGTGGTTTTGTGTTTGGCATGTCGCCGAGTGCTACGAAGCCTCCGGCTAGTGCTGCTTGGGTTCCTGATTCGATGTCTTCTTTGTAGGATTGTTCGAAGTCTCTGAGGTGTACGTGGATGTCGGTGAGTCCTGGTAGGATTATGTATTGGTTTGGTAGGTCGATTACGTAACTTGCCTTTGTTGGTTTGTTTCCGACGTATGTTATTTGGTTCTTTGTTATTCCTATGTATGTCTCTTTCACGTTGCCCATTACGTATGCCCTACCGTGAATCAATACGTGAATGTCCATTATTACTAATCATGCGTGTTTCTTTTCCTTTTTGAGCATTAATTTGATGCAATGTATGATTAATAGGGGTGATGATGTAAATGATGAAATTATGATTTTAAAGAGAACCTGGATTTATTCGAGGGGTTCTCCGGCTCTGTCTCTTGAGAATGATACGAATATGAGCGCTACCACAGCGCCTATTATGCCTACTAGGGATATTGCTAGGGTTTCACCGTATGTGGGGCCTATTGTTGCGAGTAGGTATGTGCTGATGAATGGTGCGAAGGAGCTGATGGCTACGCCAGTGTTTATTATGAAGCCTATGCCGCTGTACCTAACTTTTGTCTCTATCATTTCTGCGAGCCAGGCTGGTAGGACGGAATATTGTGAGGAGAAGACGGCACCTAGTAGTATGGATGCTAGGATTAGGTATGTAATGGAGTGTAGGGTGAAGAGGAGCATGATGGGGTAAATTGTTATTGCTGCGGCTGCGTAATATGCAATGAGTAGTTTCTTCCTGGTCTTTAGGGCATCGCTGAGTAGTCCGAAGAAGGGTCCTAGGATAAGCCAGGCCAATCCTGTAGCTAAGGATGCGTAGAGTACGGCTATTGAGGAATATTTTAGTAATGGTAGTAATGTCCCGAGGTAGCCTATCGTACTATAGTATATAAATGCTTCTCCGATTATGACGAGGGTTGCTATAATCACTACCTGCCAATACTTCTTGAATACCGTGGCTGCAGGGATCCTCTCTACCTTGGGCTTGGCCTTAGTTAACCAGATTAGGCTCTCGCCTATTCTCCATCTCACGAAGAGTGCAATCATAAGTGGGACAATGCCGAACCAAAATAGTATCCTCCAACCGTAGGATACCATTGCCTCCCTGGTGGGCGCGAAGACTGCGGTTAGGGCTAGAGCTGCTGCTGCAAAGATTGAGGCAAGGGCTGCCCCTGCATTGGATATACCCCCTAGGAATCCCCTCTTGTTTGGTGGTGCGAATTCCACGGTTATTGTCATTCCACCTGCCCATTCACCAGCTAGGAATATGCCCTGGGCGATTCTTAGGGTTACGAGGAGTACTGTGGCTGCAATGCCTATAACGGCATATGTGGGTAGGAAGCCTATGAGTATTGTGGATAATCCCATGCCTAGGAGTGATACGAGCCAGGTAGTCTTTCTGCCAAGTTTGTCTCCATAATGTCCAAGGATGATTGCACCTATTGGTCTGGCGAAGTAGCCAAGTACAAGCACTAGGAGGGTTTCGAGTAGACTTGCAATGTAGCTGGTGCTTGGGAAGAATAGAGGGGCTATGTAGGGAGCTGCGTAGATGTATGTTAGTAGGTCGTAGAGTTCAAAGCCCCAGCCTAGGTTTGCGGAGATTGCAACCTTGTAGGCGTCATTCATTCCATAACTAGGTGTTGAGACCATTGTCAATTTGCTACAGGTCTATTTTTAAGTTTTAGCCAATTGCGGTATTGTAAATATACAGTTATTAAATTGTTAATGTTTAAATAGGGAGGGGCTGTCTTGGGCATGATGTATAGGGTTGTTGAGTTGGGTCATGTTGTGGCGGCTCCCTTTGCTGGTGAGGTCCTTGCTCAATTGGGTTTTGATGTTGTTAAGGTGGAGCCTATTGGTGGTGATCCTACTAGGAGGGATGATGTGTTGGGAGATTCTATGTTTGTGTATTTCAATAGGGGTAAGAGGTCTTTGGCTCTTGATTTGAGGAGTGCTGAGGGTAGGGAGGTGTTTCTGAGGTTGTTGGGTAGTTCTCATGTGCTTATAGAGAACTTTGCTCCAGGGGCAATGGAGAGATTGGGTCTTGGTAGGGATTTAATGTTTAAGGTGAATCCTAAACTTGTCTATTGCTCTATAAAGGGGTATCCTCAGGGTGAGTATAGGGATTGGCCGGCCTTTGGTACGTTAGTGGAGGCTATAAGTGGTGTTATGTGGAGTAATGGTTCATCACCGAGTAGGTTACCTGCGTCAATAACTGACATGGGTGCTGGGATGTATTGCGTGATAAATGTGCTTTGGGCTCTTCTTAATAATAGGCCGGGTTTTTATGAGGTGACGCTGTATCAAAGTAGTGTGGCATGGCTTGGTTATTATATAATAGCTTATCAAACCCTGGGTAAATTATTCCCGGGCACTGGTGATAAATTACCCTTCTGGGCCCCCTATGAACTCTTTGAAACGGCGGATGGTAGATACGTGTACATAGCAGTTAATAATGATGAGAGGTGGGTAAGGCTGTGTAGGGTGCTTGGTTTAGATCCTGGGGCGTTCGGTAGTAATGCGGAGAGGGTTAGGCGTAGGGATGAGGTT
Source organism: Vulcanisaeta sp. AZ3 (assembly GCA_000960865.2). Taxonomy (GTDB): domain Archaea; phylum Thermoproteota; class Thermoprotei; order Thermoproteales; family Thermocladiaceae; genus Vulcanisaeta. The sequence continues at coordinate 8,628 of JZWU02000029.1, forward strand.
CATAGGATGGTTCAATCTGTGATTATTAAGTATAGGCTTGAAGATATCCTAAATCTACTCATAAGTAATGACATACCTGCAGCACCGCTAATGAGCATACCTGACATAATGAGTTCGGGTATTCCTGAATGGGAGGGGGTGAGGAGGGATGGAGGGGACATAAGGGTGCCGAGGCTTCCAGTACCGGGTTCATTAGTTGATAGGGGAATTCCAAGGGTTGGGGAGCATACGCAGGAGATACTTAGAGAGTTGGGTTATGATGATGATTATATTAGGTCTTTGGCTGTGCGTAACGTGATAAGGGTTTAGGTTTGTCTTCGGGGTTGTGTGGTTGTTTATGATTGTTTCGTTAATTGATTTTTAGTATTTCTTTGAAGAATCTTTCGTAGCCCATGTCTTCTATTGTTTTTACTACTTCTTCGTTGCCTGTGTGTACTACTGTGCCTCTTGACATGACGATTACTCTGGTTGGTTTTACGTAGTGTAGTATTTCTGCGTGGTGTGTTGTGACTAGTATTGCTGTGCCCTCCTGGGCTAGTTTTGCTATTGATTTTCCTATTATGGCTATTCCGTCTACGTCAAGTCCTGAGTCTGGTTCGTCTAGCATGGCTACCTTGGGTTTGTACATGAGCAGTTGGAGCATTTCTGCTCTTTTTGATTCCCCTCCACTGAATCCTGCGTGTACTCCTCTCGTTAGGTGTTCTGGTTTTAGTCCTAGTTCTGTGGTTAGTTTTGTCATTTCTGTTAGGGTTTGTGGTGTTGGTGGGTCTGTTATGTGTTTTCCTGCCTTTTTGTTAGCATTGCTGTTATTAGCATTGATAGTTTTACCTCTGGGATTGGTGTTGGGTTCTGCAGTGCTAGTAATATGCCTCTCTGCACTCTCTCCTCTGGGTATAGCTTGAGTATTGATTCTCCATCGAGCTTGATGTCACCATTGACTACTTTATACCTTGGGTGTCCAGCTATGGTTAGAAAGAGGGTTGTTTTACCGCTTCCGTTTGGTCCCATTATTGCGACTACCTCTCCTGAATTAACAGTTAGGCTTATGTTGTTTAGTATTCTCTTTCCGTCAACCTCAACGTCTAGGTTAACCACCTCAAGCTTTGCCATTGATGGTCCTGGCATTAGCATTGTGACACTGATTAAAAATCTTTCGGTAGTGTCTATGTAAGCATTTCGACTCACGCCAATACTTATTTCTGTTCTATGTTGAATAACGATCTACTTAGTGCGGTGGGCTTAATATTATTGATGGATTTCGCTGGTTGTATGGTCTATTATAGTTGATTTTCTGGGTATGGTTTTTAAGTAGATACGCTATTCACCTTCGGTGACACTAATGAGTGATAGCTCGGTAGAGTCACTGAAGGGTATGATTACGAAGAGCTCAATTGATGAACTATTAGGCCCTGAATTAGAGAAAGTTCCGTGGGAGGCTGTTGTTAAGGGTAGGATTACTAAGGATATGGTTGAGGAGTTGAGTAGGATTAAGGGTGAGCCTGATTGGATGAGGAGACTGAGATTGAGGGCGCTTGAGTTATTTGAGAAGTTACCGGAGCCTAAGTGGTTACCGATAAGGGAGGAGATAGATCTGGAGTCGTTAGTGACTTATGCAAAGCCTGGTATTGAGCGTGCTAAGTCCTGGGACGAGGTACCTAGTGAGATTAGGAGGTATTACGAGACTCTAGGACTTCCTGACCTCGAGGCTAAGGTGTTAGGTGGTTTGCTTGGTCAGTTTGATTCCGAGGTTGTTTATCTTCACGTTAAGAAGTACCTTGAGGAAAAGGGGGCTGTTGTGACTACGATAGATGAGGCTGTTAAGAGGTATCCAGATCTCGTTAAGCAGTATTTCACGAGGGTATTTCCGCCGGGTGAGCATAAGTTCTCCGCTTTGCATGTGGCTTTGTGGAGCGGTGGTACCTTTATATACGTGCCACCAGGCGTTAAGTTGGATATGCCTATTGAGTCTTTCTTCTTAATTGGTGCGTCTGGTGAGGGTCAGTTTGAGCATTCGTTGATTGTGACTGATGAGGGCGCCTCTGTGGAGTGGCTTGAGGGTTGTGCTGCTCCTGTTTATAGGGGTTTTAGTTTTCATGATGGTATGGTTGAGGGTTATGCTGCGAGGAACGCTCATCTGAGGATAAATACGATACAGAATTGGAGTAGGAATATCATTAATTTTAATAATAAGAGAGCTGTTGCTATGGAGAATTCGACGGTTGAGTGGGTTGAGGGTAGTCTTGGTAGTAAGGTTAGTTATACGTATCCAAGTACCGTGCTTAAGGGTGAGGGCGCCAAGACTAGTATAATTGGTGTTACCATATCTAATGGGCCGTTTTGGAAGGAAAATGGGGCTAAGGCGTATCATGATGCGCCTAGGACCTCGAGCAAGATTGTGAATAAGAGTATTAGTATTAATGGTGGTACTGTGGTTTATAGAGGATTGGTCTACGTGAGGGAGGGAGCTAAACATGCCAAGTCCTCCGTGTCTTGTGATTCGCTCATACTTGATGATAAGTCGAAGGCGTATACGATACCTCATGATCAGGTTTTTGAAGAGACTGCCACAGTAACTCATGAGGCGTACACTGGTAGGCTTAGTGAGGATAAGTTGTTCTACTTGAGGAGTCGCGGTCTTGATGAGGGTGCGGCTAGGAGTCTTGTGGTTCTTGGGTTCATACAGGACATTGTGGTTAGGCTACCCACTGAGTATGCAATGACTTTAAATAGAGTTATTGAGCTTGAGTTTGGTAAGTTGTCGAAGGTTGGTTGAGCGTGTTTGATTATGAGCGCTAATTGGCTTGACGAGCTTAGAGGGAGGGCTAGGGAGCTTCTGCCTAAGCTGCCTTATCAGCAGATTAGGGATTCTCCATCAGTTAAGTACTATACTCAATGGGAATATTTTGAAAGGTGCATCGATCCAAATCCCTCGGTGATTAATGGTGTTAGTCCTAGGGTTGATTGGTATGAGGCTAACATAACCTCAATAAACGCCCAATTACGTATAGCTAGGCTTCCCGAGGGGGTTAAGGCTGTGGATCTTAGTGATTTGGGCGAGGACTATGGGAAGCTCTTGTTTAGGTCTATAGATATTAATGAGTCGAAGGCTTTAGCAAGGCATGTGGCTAACCTACTCGGTGGTGCTTATATTGAAGTGACGAAAGATCTTAAGGAGCCAGTGAGAGTATTAATCGGCACTTCACAGGTACCGCAAACCTTAATTCCTACGCATTACACTGTGGTAGTTAATGATGGCGTTAAGGCTAGTCTGGGCCTTTACATAGTTAATGATGGTGGTTGTTCATCAACAACTGCTGAGATATACCTGGGCAAGAACTCTTTATTGAATTTACTCGTGGTTTCCATAGGTGATGAGTCGCCTGGATTCACGAATATTAAGCTTATTACCAATGATGGTTCTAATGTGGTGGCTAGATCGTTATTGATTGGCGGTTCTATGAATCACCACAGGGAGGATTATTTACTTCAGGGTAAATCCTCGAGGCTTAATCATCTGAGTCTCGAAGTTGGTCTCGGCAATTCTAGGATTGATTATCAAGTGAATGCTATGCATTTTGGTGAGAGTAGTTCAAGTTTTTCAAGGGTCCTCGGTGTTGCTAAGGATAAGGCCTTCGTGATACACAGGGCCTTGGGTAGGATATTCGAGAGCGGTAAGTGGAGTGATACGAATGTGGAAGGTAAGGTATTCGTGCTTAATGAGGGCGCCTATGCGGCTTCTGTGCCGATAATAATGGTGGATACTGGTGACGTTAATGGGGCTAGGCACAGTGCTGCTGATGCGTCGTTGGATGAGGATATGATTAATTACTTAAGGTTGAGGGGGTTCAGTAAGAGTGAAGTTTTAGACCTCATACTGCATGAAATTGTCTCGCAATTCTTAGAGTCACTGCCTGAGGTATTTACAGGAGATGGTGAGTATCTTAAAGGCATTATAAATGAGAGGCTATTCCTTAAGTCTTCTTAGCTCTAATGCATGTAAAGCCGTAATTCTCAGCCTCGGATAAACTTACGTATTGAGGCTCTTCATAATAATCACCAACTCCTCTAGACAACACTGCCACTGCCTTATCATTAATGGAAAAACCAACCTTCTCTAATAACTCTCTCAGCTCATTAACCGTGTAGAAGTGTGCTGCCGAGTAGAATTTATGGTCTCTCTTACCAAGTTCCATGTAGAGTTTGCCGTGTTGACTGTTCCTCGGGACTATGCACGTTATTAAATATCCACCTGGTTTAAGTGTTCTGTGAATTTCATGAATTGTCTTTCTTGGGTCGTCTAGGAAGCATATTGTGACTATAACCACAACGTAATTAAGTGATGAATCCCTAACCGGCATAAGCTCACCTACACCAGCCACTACCATGACACCCCTATCCCTTGCTAATCGAGCCATGCCAAGGGCTGGCTCGAGACCCAATGGTATGCCCACTTTACTTGCGAAGAAGCCACTACCAACACCAACCTCCATGCCAAACCCATTAACTCTCAATGCAGAAACAGCCCTAACCTCTGCCTCCGCCACAAGCTCATGCTTCTTATACCAATCGTCATAATCCAAGGCGTGCTTATTGAATATATTAACCGTACTCGTGACGCTCACCCGTAGGTATCTAGTGTTAGTTCTGCAATATCGTAGGCATACTCCGAAATCCTCCTAATGCTCTCGACTATCATCATTAACCTACCGCCAACATCGACAGGTAAGCCGCTACCGTAAATTTTACCTATGGCATTGAGGCTCCTGGCTCTCATCTCTAACCTCATGTTTAGGGTTTTGGTAGCTGCATCAAGGTCAGCATTTATGAAGGAAAGGACCGTGTTTCTAAATAGGCCTATTGCCATGAGACCGAGATCAATAATATCAATCACTATTGGGGACTCGTTTAACTTGCAGCATATCTTAGATGCCTCATTAATTATTTGCGCTATTCTCCACGCATGATCACCTGCCCTCTCAATGGATTTAGCAACCATTAGAGAGTCCACGAGCTCTCTTGAATCCCTGACTTCGAGTTTTGATAACATTGATTGATCTATTAATCCCATCATTACCAACCTCTCCACGAGTAAGTATAATCTATCAACTTCATTATCCCTCTCAATAATATCCTCAGGATCACCATCGGAACCCTTAAGCAGTTCTAAGGAGTCTCTAGCCATTCCAAGGACTACGAGCATCATTCTATTTATTAATCGCTTAATCGGTATTTCCGGCGTAGGCATTATAAACCTAACAATTATGTAGTCCAAACCCTCCTCAAGAACCTCGGCCCCTGAAATCCTCTCCCTAACTAACTCCCTAACCTTACCCTTAATGCCTGCATGCCCATTAAACTTAACCCTAACCTCATTAACACCCCTCAGGTACTGCGTAATTAACTTTCTAAGTACGTATTCAGGGTCATCAATATCAACAACAATCACATTACTACCCTCAACCTTAACTGAAGCAGTAAGCGGTGTCAGAGCTATGTAATTACCCATGAATCTAAGGAGTACATGAGAACCAGGGCTAATACCTAATGAGGATAACCATTTCTTAGGTATTGTTATCGACAATGACGACCTACCGGCCTGCACTACTTTTCTAACCTCCTCCTCAACCATAGGGTAATTACCCTAAAAATAGTTCTAAAGGGTTAATTCATATATCTTGCGGAGGAACTACTTTATAATTCCTTACAATCATTACCTAAGTGTTGAGAATATTAATAACAGGACCGCCTGGTGTAGGCAAGACAACCCTAATCAGGAGGGTTATTGATTATGCAAAAAGCCTGAGCATCGAGGTCTTTGGGTTTATAACATATGAAGTTAGAGAAGGAGGCAGAAGGATTGGCTTTAAGATTGCAGACGTGCATGGTAATAGGGAAGATTGGCTAGCCCACACCTCCCTGTTTCGGGGTGGGCCTATGGTTGGTAGATATTACGTGAATGTTAGAGCCATGGATGAGGTTGGTGTTAGGGCTATTGTTGCGGCTAAGCCTAGTTCCTTGGTTGTCGTTGATGAGATTGGTAAGATGGAGTTAATGGATAGAAATTTCCTGAGGGTTCTTGAGGAGGTTGTGCCTAGTGTTCATTTTGTTGGCACAATATTCATGGCATATAGGTATAATACTGAGGTCAGGGGTTTTGTGGAGAGGTTTGGTTTTAGAGTTTTGGAGCTGAATAGGGCTAATATTGATTCTGTGTATAGTGAGGTTATTAAGGAGTTAGGTAGGTCGTTGGGTAGGTGATTGTTTAATTATTTAATTAAACAATAATCGTAATATCAAGAGTAATGTGATTAGTTAGGTTTAAATATTGTTTGGAATGTGGACATACGTGGATAGGCTTAGGGTACTACTTGTATCTGACTTGCATGGGTCTAGCGTGGCTTTTGGGAAGTTATCTAATGCTATAAAATACTATAAGGCTGACTTAGTTATTTTGGCTGGTGATTTGACAGGTAAGGCTCTGATTCCAATTGTTAAGGAGGATGGGGAGTTTGATATTGGCGGTGGTATTAGTAAGTATTCAGTTAATGTTTTTGGTGATGCGAAGGCTATTAGTGATAGGGAGTTAAATAATGTAATTAGGGAACTTAGGGCTAGGGGTTATTATCCAATGGTTGTTGATAAGGCTGGGTATGATGAGTTAGCAAGCAGTAGAGAGAAGGTTAGGGATTCATTTGTTAAATTGATGTTAGAGGCCTTGGAGGAGGACTTGAGGAAGGTGGAGGTTAGGTATGGGGAGGCCGGGATGAAGCTTCTTCTAATGCCGGGTAATGATGATTATCCGGAGATAGCGGATTATGTTAGGAGGAGGGCTTCGGAGGTCTTGGTACCCATTGATGAGGATGTTGTAGAGCTTAATGGCTATTACTTCCTGGGCTTTGGATACTCAACTCCAACACCTTGGCATACACCTAGGGAGGTTAGTGAGGAGGAGCTTAGGGCTAGGGTTGAGAAACTTATACATGAAGTGGATCAGTCAAGGCTCAATAGGCTTTTCCTAGTAATTCATGATCCTCCAAACAATACATTAATCGACCAGGCTTATCAATTGAGTAAGGATTTCAAGCCTGTGATTAGGGGTGGTGAGGTTATGAGGACTCATGTTGGTAGTAAGTCTGTTAGGGAGTTGATTGAGGAGTATTCGCCATTGATAGGTCTTCATGGGCATGTGCATGAAGCGCCAGGCATTGATTATGTAAAGAGTATGGCTGGGGTTAAGGTGCCTGTGGTGAATGCAGGTAGTGAATATTCAGAGGGGGTCCTTAGGATGGCTTACTTAATCATTGAGAACAATAAGTTAAAGAATTACTTCCTACTCAGGGGTTAGCCTAAGGTAGGATTTTTAAATTAACACAATCATCCTGAACCAATGTGGAGATAAACCTAGAATCCTTAATTAAAGACTTGGCGATTAAGGCAGGTTCATTCATCAGATCAAGAACTGAGGACTTAGATTATAGGCAGATAATGAGGAGGGGCGCCACGGATGTATCGAGGAGAATTGACCTGGAGGTTGAAGACTTAATAATAAGGGGTGTTGAGAATGAGAGATTGAATGCAGTTATTGAGACTGAGGAGAGGGGAATAGTTAGGGTTGGTGATGATGAGCCTGAATATCACTTCGTGGTAGACCCGCTTGATGGTTCTTTAAACTTCGTACTTGGGATCCCATTCTACTCAGTCTCAATAGCGGTGGGCAGACATAGTAATACCCTTAGGTTTAATGATTTAAGTGATGGTGTAGTATATTACATATCAAGAGATTCCCTATACTATGGGGGGCCGAGGGGTTTTGAGGCGAGGGGGGATGACTTGGGTGACTTGAGTAGTGATATTGATAGGCCTGTGGTTTCCATGTATGTGGAACCTGACTCAGATGAGAAAATAATGATTGGTTTGAGAGAGGCGTATAATAAGTTTGGTAGGTTTAAGATAAGGGCTCTTGGATCCGCCAGTTTGGAAATGGTCATGGCCTCGATGGGTAGATTCTTAGCATTTTTAGATTTAAGGGGTAGGCTTAGGATATTTGATGTTGCTGGGGCCTATGTTATCTCCAGAGCCTTGGGTGCCCATGCTCATGTGCTTGGTGGTCAGATGTTTGGTGATGAGGTAATGAGCGTGGATAGGAGGTACAGTATAATTGTTAGTAAGAGTGAGGATGTGGCTAGAGAGTTCTCGAAGCTAATTAATGGCTAGTTTAGTGAAAGTTTTAACGTTCTCATTAGTTAATAAGTGAGGAGGCCTTTTATAGGCGTTTACATTTAAGGGTAATTGATGAGGATTAGGCTTAATCTCGAATGCCCTAGATGTGGTGGTGCATTGCTCCTAGAGGAGTGTAGGGGTAGGGTTAGTGTGGTGTGCGGTAGGTGCGGCCTTAAGGTTAGTTGGAGACTGCATGAAGCTGCCAGGAAGGCTTTGAAGATTACTGGTGATACATTACTCTTCGACTGGAACTCCGTAATAGATGAACTCTACCTAGAACTTGCCATGAATACCCATTGACTCCTTCCTCACTTAAGGCCTTTTCAATCATAATACTGCCAGATCTAGAAAGGTATTAATTTAAGCATTCATAGAAATACTCGAAAATACTAATTGGTGATCTTAATTGAATGAGGAGTTAGTGAATCAATTAAACAAGAGACTTAAGGAGTGGCTCTTAGAATTAGCCAACACCATAAATTGGAGAGTAGATAGAGTACTAGACTCATATAATCTGGCGAGCCGTTCAACAATAATCGACATTAGAGATAACGGGAAAGAAATCAACGGTTTAAGACTTAGAGTCCCCTCAGAGAGTAGGGACGGCATTTATTACTACGTGTCCGTAGGACCCTACGGAGCAAAATGCACCTGCGAGGCCTCAGTAATTAAGGGCGAGGTCTGTAAGCACATAGTGGCCGGTCTAATCATGTGGAATATGATTAGTGTTATTAAGTATGGTAAGTGGATCAATGCACGCGACCTCGAGTGGCTAAAAAACAGAACCAGCAGCGGCATAAACACTTAAACCCACAGGTCCTTAATTGAAAATTGAAACAATGATTATGGAAAACAGCATTATTGAACCTAGAACATTAGGAAAAATTTAAGCTTAGTGATTTTAGGTGTTAAAGGTATTCGTGGTAAATGGAAAGACTTAATGATGTTAGGAGGACCTATGACCTAATCTCTAGGGTATACCCAGGAACTAGGGAGGATGGGTTATTAGCTAGGGAGTTGTTGGTTAGGGTGGGTGATCTCATTCGCAGGGTTGTGCCAAAGATTGTCCTGGATATTGGGGCTGGTGCTGGTGGTAATTTAAATCTCATGAGGGAATTCCTCAGCGGCACTCTTTACATTGGTTGTGAATTGAGCATTGGCATGATAAGGGCTTCTGGATTGAGTATTGAGTGGGTTAATTGTTCTGGAACTCACGTGCCGCTTAAGGATAGTTCGATAGACTTAGTCGTATCACTGGCGACGCTTCACCACATACCTAGGGAGTTGGTAGGTGTTTTGCTTGGTGAGGTTTGGCGTGTTCTTAGGGTTGGTGGTTTGTTTGTGGTTACGGTGTGGGGTTGTACGGAGTACTTGGTTAGGCGGATGAGGTTAATTGGTGATTGTGAGGGTTATTTGCCTTGGAGTTATGGGGTTAGTGGTAGGGTGGAGAGGTATTATAGGCTTTATAGGGGTGATGAGCTTGCTAGGGAGGTTGTAGGTGTGGGGTTTGAGGTTATAAATCAGGGTGCAATTAGGGTTGGGAGGCATTATGATAATTATTATATTGTTTCTACAAAGATGAAATTGTAGAGGTTAATTCAGACTTTGTCGTTTATTTTATGATAAATATAGTCAATATATTCGCGATATTTTTATTCTAATGCGTGGGTAATATGAGTGATGAGTCTGCAGTATTATGACTATCAATTAACAATAGATAAAATAATTCGCAGGGCAGCTCAGCTAGTCCCTGGTGTTGAGCTTGTATATGCGCCGCCTGGGGGTCCTGTGGTTAGATCTAACTATGCTAAGGAGTGGGATAGGATTCAGAGGCTTGGTTCTGCCCTTGAGGAGCTTGGTGTCAAAGAGGGTGAGGTTGGTAAGTTTGGTAGTAGGGTTGCTGTTCTTGATTGGAATACCATTAGATATTACGAGCTTTATTTTGCGGTACCCTTGTATGGTGCTGTATTACATACGGTCAATATATTACTTTCTCCTGAGGACATACTATACACAATGATGCAGGCTCAAGATGAGGTATTATTCGTGAATGAGGATTTCATACCGTTGGCGAGGGTTGCATCATCGCTCATTAAGAGTATTAGAAAGGTTGTTATCATGAGCGATAAGTCTGAACATGGCGAAGTTAACTTTGATGGCGTTGAAGTTTATTGGTATGAGGAATTATTACGTGATGCAAGGCCCTACAGCTTCCCCGAGCTTAATGAAAATACTGTAGCTACCATGATGTTTACATCAGGAACCACAGGAAGGCCTAAGGGCGCATACTTCACCCATAGGCAATTAGTTCTTCATGCGATATCCGTAGCACTAGCAATCACAATACCGCCGATAAGTGCTAATATATATGACACAGCCATGCCTCTAGTTCCTATGTTTCATGTGCATGCCTGGGGTCTACCATATATAGCAACTTTAACTGGTATTAGGCAGGTCTATCCTGGACGTTTTGAGTGGGGGTGGATTTTAAGGATCATTAAGGAGGAGGGGGTTACATTGACGAATGGTGTACCTACGATACTCTATAACTTACTTTATCATCCAGATTCGCCTAATTATGATTTAAAGGGCTTGAAGTTCATTGTTGGAGGTTCAGCATTGCCGAGGAGTTTACTCAATGAGGCCGCTAAACGTGGTATTACCGTGCTCCAGGGCTTTGGGTTGACAGAAACCGCACCCGTCATTTCAATAACGTATGAGAAACCATACATGAAGAATTGGCCTGATGATGGGAGAATAGAGCTCATACTGAGTGCTGGGTTGCCGCTTCCGTTTGTTGAGGTTAGGGTTGTTGATGAGCAAGGTAGGGATGTGCCTAAGGATGGAAAACAATGGGCGAGCTTGTGGTTAGGGCTCCTTGGTTAACACCAGCGTATTTTAAGGATCCTGAGAGGACTAAGGAGTTATGGCGTGGTGGTTGGTTACATACGGGGGATGTGGCTGTTTGGG
>JZWU02000030.1:0-18199 GCA_000960865.2 Vulcanisaeta sp. AZ3
GCATTTTCACGAGAGTCCAATAACCTATCAATATCATCACCGCTCACAATTCTTAACTTCATGCTGCATCTATATCCTTCTGATGGATTTTATAAGCATTATTATCTATAGACATAAATTATTTATAATAATTATTAGGTATTACTATGCCATAGCGATAAATTTATTAATTCTAGTAATAAGTAAAATAATGGGTATAATTATGGAGATTAAATGTTCGAATTGCAGGTACTTTAGACTTCATGAGTTACGTGACAATATAGGCATGTGCATGAATAGGGATAGCCCGTTCTACATGAGATTGGTCATGACTGATTGGCAATGTCCACTCTTTGAAGAGATCAGTATGGATGAAGAGGATTTTTATTGGTGCATTGATTGCAAGACAGCGGTCCATAAATCATTATTACCTTTACATAAGGGACACAGAGTCGTCAAGGTTCCCTACATAGATGAAGACTCGCACCTAGAAACATATGTGGCTGATTAGTACATATTTTATGATACGTTTCTTTAAAAACAGTATCTTCTTATAAATTCCTCAATTACTCTCGCGATGACCTTAATATCCTTACCCCTAGGCGTGTGTGACATTCCTTCAATCCTAACGAGCTCTATGGTATTGCCCAGTGACTTAGCCTTCTCATAGTAGCTCTCAACTTGTTGAATATTAACTAACTCATCATTGATCCCGTGAATTAATAGCATGGGCGGTAAGCCAGACTTAAGGTAATTAATTGGAGATGTCCTCCTCAGGAACCCTTCAGATACTTGCTCGCTACTAATCTTTAGTAACTCCTCATACGTTCTCCGCCTAATACTGCCGGGCTCACCCTCACTTAACCACCTTACCTGAGCCCACCTATCTGTTGGTCCTGATACGGAAATTGCACAATTAATTCTCTCCATAGTGGATGCGGTGAGTAAGGCAATTGTACCGCCCATTGAGTGACCAGCAACTATAAAGTAATCACTGCTGCTTCTCACAATCTCATTAACCTTGTTAAGACCATCCCCAAAGTCCTTATATGATGGAACTAATACATCTAGGTTAAGCGTCCTTAATGGTCCTACTAGCCAATTTATCTTTTCAGGGCTTGAGCCGAAGCCGTGAAGCGCTATTGCTCTCATCGTAGTGCGTTAATTGTTAGTAATTTTAAGATTTATTCCGAGGAGAGAGTTAGCCTTAATAACTAAATTTTAATTCATAGGTCGAGGCTGCCAATATGTCAAGGCCGAAAGAAAGGAAGAAGTCGCAAAGGCGTAGGGGAAGGTTTTTCTACATAGCATTAATCTTAGTGATCTTTGGTGAGGCAGTATTTATAGCAGTACAATTCCTGCCAGGCATAATAAATAGAGCAACAATTAGTAATATTCAGCCAGTGGAGCTTAACGCAACAATTATTAATCGATACATGTTATCCACGTTAATAAATCCATATAATATGTCAATGATAAACCCCATGACGCTGGGCTTAGTAAATAATACAAGGCCATTGGCGATGTACTTAATAGTTAACGATCCATACTTGATACACGACACATGCAGCGTATGGCCTTTATTGTATAATGCCTCGATCTATCGAAACTATAAAGTCATAGTTGTGGTGTTTCCAGAACCCGTAACCCAGGCTCCGGCTTCTTCGTCTGCGATTCAGCAATTCGATAATTATGTATATGAACTATGTGATGGCTTTAATCTAGAATCCACAAACTTCCTAATTACTACAGCACTGTGGAACAATCTTACAAGTACTCAGGGCATCATAGTGGGTTATGGCGCATTACTACCAGAAATGCTCACGGAGCTTGGTATTAATGCAAGTCGTGTTTATTTTCCAATAATTATATTGATAGGCCCGCATAATAATGTGACAAGTGTGATATATGGCCCGCAACTAAATAATTCTACATATCTAAAGGAGTTACTCAGTCTTAATACCAGGACATAATCTTCATGAGATTCTAATTAAGTATCTTCATACTTTATTTTTGTGACTTACTTATTAGGTGAGGAATTTTGTGCAATTTATGGGTCCTTTGCCATTAATTATGTTATCTATGGATTTCAAGTCCCAAATTGCACATAGGTATGTCTCAGCGTATTTGGCTAACTCAAGGGCTGATTGTACCTTTCTCGTTAATCCACCGGTTACATCAATGTACTTAGAATCTTCTTCACTAATAGTAGGTCTTCCACGTAGCTCTCTAATTACACCACCCTCTTTATTTAGTATTCCGGGTACGTCAGTTAGGAATATTGCGGCTGTGGGCCTTAATCTAATGCCAAGATCAAGCATTATATCATCTCCGCTTATTATCGAGAAGCCTTCATCGCTAGGTACAACGTCTCCATAAAGCATCGGTATTACACCTCTATTGATTAATTCCATAATGTGCATTACATCAATAAGCAGTTGTGGTTTGTTGTCCCTAATCACGTAGATGGATCCAGTCCTAAGTGAGTAGATGGGCAGGCCTGTGCTTGTTAGTGTGATTGTGATCTTCATGCTTAGGTAATTAAGTATTGCTGATGTTAGGGAAACCCCAACTAACTGTTCGTGATCTTTATACTTACTCAATCCATAGGCTAGGGCAAGCGGGTGGGCAAAACTACCTCCTCCATGAATCAATACGAATTTATTGCCTGCCCTTAAATGAACAAGTAATGCTTTACCTAGGTCTTTAACCCAGTCTTCTCTGTAGCTGAGCGGTCTCGACTTATCACTTATTGCACTACCTCCAAGCTTAATTAAATAGAGGTTCATCCTTAAAACTCCCTGGTTACTGTGAATCTTAAGATTTCTCTAAGATCTTCTACATACTCATTGTTATTCAATGATGCTAAGGCTTTCTCAGATTTCTCTGCAAATTCCATTGCCATCCTTAATGCGTTTTCCCTAGCGTTCGTCATCGATATTATCTCTACAGCTTTTTTAACATCATCATTAGTTACAGAACTCTTACCTAATACATCGAGCAGCTCCTCTCTATCTTTAGTATCTAAGTCCTTGAGGGCCATCACAATGACTGCATTACCTAGTTTATGCTCCTTAATATCCTTACCAATCTCTTTACCAAACTTCCTAACATCGCCAAATATGTCTAGTACATCATCAAGCATTTGAAAGGCCAGGCCTAGGTATGTGCCATAGTCAGTCATAGCATTTATGCAGTGGGATGCATTGGCTGACATAGCTCCGAAGACTGCGGCAGCTCTGATTAGTGCTGCTGTCTTTAGGCTAATCATCCTAGTATACATGCCGTATAGATCCTCCCAATTGCTCAGTAATTTAGGCCCTAATTTATTCTCTGTGAAGTATGGATCTTTACGACCAGCATACTCAAGTAATATGTCTAGTCTCTCACCCTCATCTATCTCGCGGATAACCCTAGCCGTCTCTCTTGCGAAGTATTGCGGATCTCTCGTTTCAAGTATTGCTTCTTCAATGGCCTCTCTATACCATATGCCAATAAGTATCGCTGCATTATCGCCATACTTAGCCCTAACCGTCGGCTTGTTCCTCCTCAATATTGCTTCATCAATTATATCATCATAGATCAAGGAGTAATTATGTATTAGCTCCACTATTGCGGCGGCTGGTAACGCATCCTTGTAATCACCACCACAAGCCCTAGCTGCCGTTAACGTTATTAAGGGCCTTAGCCTCTTACCACCAGTGGATATTTGGTAGACTACTGCGTCCTTAAAATCCTCGCTGACATCCTTACTTAGGTACTTCATTAACTGATTATCTATCTCACGCCCATAAAGTCCATGAAGTTTCTCAAGTATGTCCATCAAGGATGCCCCAAGGCAGTTATTTAATGCATTTTCTCTCCATGTCTCATTAATCGTCTATTAATTATTCGTCTGTAGTCTAACCTCTAATTAATAAATAATGGAATGATTAAGGTTTAAAATCATGAATTATTGATTATAATGTGTGAGTACGGATCAGGAAATTGTAATTACTGGTTTTGTCAGGGCACCTATTGGTAAGTTTGGCGGTGCTTTTAAGAACGTTAAGACACCATACCTCGCAGCTGAAGTTATTAAGGCTTTGATTAACAGGGTTGGTGTAGATGGTAAGTTAATAGATGAGATCATCTTTGGATCAACACTACAGGGTGGCATGGGGCAAAACCTCAGTAGGTTTGCCGCATTATTGGCAGGTCTACCTAATAGTGTTAGTGCATTCACAGTTAATAGAGTATGTTCCTCAGGTATGCAGTCGATAATTGAGGCTGTTAGGGCGTTGAAGGTTGGCGATGTGAGCTTGGTAGTAGCTGGTGGTGCCGACTCTATGAGCACATCACCATTGGCCTTGAGCCATGAGGTTAGGTGGGGAGTTAAGCATCTAATTAATAAGGACCTCAAGTTCATGGACCTGATGGTCTATGATGGCCTAACAGACCCGACAAACATGATGCTCATGGGTCAGGAAGCAGATAAAGTTGCTATGGAACATGAAATTACTAGGGAGGAACTTGATGAGGTGGCGTATGAGAGCCAAATGAGAGCCTTGAAAGCCACTGGGAATAAGTACTTCCGTGAACTTGAGCCTATGGATACCGTAATAAATGGGGAAAAGGTATATCTGGATAGGGATGAGGGGATAAGGCCTGATACGACTCTCGAGAAACTAGCTAAGCTAAGGCCTGCCTTTGGGCCTAATGGACTTCATACAGCAGGTAATTCCTCACAACTCTCAGATGGAGCAGCTGCGTTATTAATAACCACGATGGATAAGGCTAAGGAATTGGGGTTAAAACCAATCGCAAGAATCGTTGGTTACTCATGGCATATGTTAGAACCTTGGAGATTTCCCGAAGCCCCGATTTATGCAATTAGGAAATTATTAGATAGAGTTGGTTGGTCAATAAGCGATGTGGATGTTTTTGAGATTAATGAAGCCTTCGCCGTTGTGAACGTGCTCGCCCATAGGGAACTAGGTATACCCTATGAGAAGATGAATATATTCGGCGGGGCCATAGCCCTAGGTCACCCGCTCGGTACTAGCGGCGCGAGAATCGTGACTACATTAATATCGGCATTAATGCACATAGGTGGTAGGAGAGGGGTAGCGGCTCTATGCCATGGAACTGGCGGAGCCACTGCCGTGGCTTTAGAGATGCTTTGATTAGGCATACTAGGCCTTTTGATTTATCGTTTTACCTAGAACAAAAGGTTTTTAAATAAAGAAACATCCACCATTTCGTGGACGTACTGGAATAAAGGATTTCTCAGAGTTGAAGGTGGTAATAAACCTACTTAAGAAGTATAGAGGTTATGCAACAACACTCATAAGCCTATACATAAATAGCAATAGGCCTATACCCGATGTTGTATCAATGCTTAGACAGGAGTGGGCCTTAGCCAGTAATATTAAGGATAAGACTACGAGGACTCATGTTCAAGATGCTCTCGAGAGGATAATAAACTCAATTAAGGGGATATCCAAGGCTCCTGAGAATGGATTAGCCGTGTTTGGAGGCTTTCATATGATTAACCCAGGTAATTATGAGTGGGTTTTCTATGCCCTAATACCGCCAACACAAATAACAATTTTCAAGTATATATGCGATACTTCATTTCATACGGAAATACTTGAGTCCATGGTAAAGAGTAGCGATACGTATGGTATAATAGTTATTGAGAGAGGAGAGGCTGTGATCGCACTTCTGAGGGGTAATCATTGGGAGATTGCTGATAAGGTTCAATTCTTTGTACCAAATAAGCACGCTGCGGGTGGGCAGTCAGCCCTGAGGTATAAACGACAGACGGAGCATTTGGCGGAGACCTTTTATAAGCTCGTTGCTGAGAGAGTCAATAAGATATTTAATGATATTCCGAATCTAAAGGGTATCGTAGTTGCAGGTCCTGGACCCACTAAAGAGGAGTTCCTTGAAGAAGACGGTCTTGATTATAGACTTAAGGATAAGGTCATAGCTGTAGTGTCGGCATGTTGTGCCGATATTGGTGGTATTCTTGAGGCTATTAGGAACGCTGAGGATAAGCTTAAGGAGACTGAGTATGTTAAGGCTAAGAAGCTGATGGAAGAAGTGATGTACTTAGCTGTGAAGAAACCTGAATACTTAATATATGGTAAGGATGCTGTTCTAGACTCAATAAAGAAGGGTATTGCAAAGGTTGTTATTGTTAGTGAAGATGTTGGTGAGGAGGAGATCATGAACCTAACAGTAATGCTTAGAGGTAGAAGAGACGTGGAGCTATTCGTAATGCCTAAGTCGGTTGAGGAGAATTTAACATTAACTCAGACCTTCGGCGGTTACGTAGCAATACTATCATCACCCTCATGGCTAATGGAGAACTATGAAAATAATGAAAGCAACTCATAGACATTTAAAGGCTTTAACCCATTAAAATTAACCACCACCGGCTGGTGGTAAAAACGTAACCTCATCCTCACTCGATAATTTCGTATCTAAGCCTTTGAGGAAGTCTATTGATCTACCGTTAATTAATACTACATATTGATCTCTTAGCTTGCCATTATCATCAAGGATAACTCTTGAGAAGTTAGGGCTTATTGCCTTATCGATTATTTGAATTAAATCCTTAACGGTGGCATTTTCAGGTACATTAACCTCTGCCTTGAGCACCTTAGTAACATCATATAACGAAGCAAGAAACTTAACCTGAACCTTCATCAATATCTAATGTACAACATATCGCTTAAAAACCTATTTTTAATGTGCGCATTTTATTACTTATAATGAATAAGCATTAAATAAGGGGTTAATACGATGAATTCCTTAATGAGGCTTAGATGGGTTGGGCTTACCTTAGCCTCCACATCATTCTTAATGTCGTTGTTACTTAGGGTTTTTTGGGGACCATTAACCCCATTCATACTTAGAAGCGGAGTTAGTAGTTATATTATTGGATTAGTTGGTTCTGTGTTCTTCATTGGTTATGTCATAGCTCAGTTAATAGGTGGATTATTGGCTGATAGAGTAGGGGTAGGCGCGGTGATGGGTATTGGGTTAATATTATCGGGTATTACTAACATGCTTTATGGCTTGTTTTCGGCAAGCTCATGGATTCTGTTATCAGCAATTATTGGGTTCTTTGCAGGATTTGAGTATGCACCTTCTGTTAAGGTAATTAGGGAATTATTCAGTGATACGCTTGAGAGAGCCATGGGTATATATGCCATAGCCTGGGCATTACCCTTCATGATTGCTGCGGCTATCGTGCCACCGCTTGCTTACTACTCAATTAAGTTTGTGTTCTATGTGATTGGCATTATGACAACCATAGTAGGTATTATTGATATAGTCATGCTGAGAGGTATTAATGAGACGAGGACCGAGAGTATTATCAAGGCACTTGGTACGCTTAGGAATAGGAATGTATTGTTAATAGGTTTAGGTGGATTTTTCATACTATACATGAATTGGGTCATAGCTTACTGGCTCTATGACTACCTCGTAGACTCGGGCCTCAGTATCACTTATACATCACTATCCTTCACAATATTTACAATAGCAGGGATAATAGCAATGCCACTTAGTGGTCAATTAGCCCATGTAGTTGGCGCCAGAAATATCCTCCTCATAGATATAATCGTCTATTCACTAAGCGGCGTATTAATAGCGCTAATTCCTAAGTCGCCCTACGTATTTCTCTTGGCTGCATTGCTCGGTGTTGGTAGGTTCATAACTACGCCAATGCAATCAACACTTATAGCGGTATCCGTCGATAGGAAGTTTGTATCGACAGCCACCGCCGCAGCTAACACCCTATGGCAATTAAGCGGAATATTAGCTCCATATATGACATACCTAATTGCCTCAATATATGGTATGGAGACCTCAATAATTATATCATCATTATCACTACTGATTTCGCTAGCACCATATGCCCTTGTTAACACCAAGCCTGGCAGATGATTTCATATCTACCTGTAGGATATACAGTAATGGCAATCTTATGGAACTCATGGATAAAGCAAGGGTTTTAATACTGAGACTTTGACAGCGTCTTCTTACTTAGATTGCTGCGATTGGGCACATTTACCCAGAGCCTTTAGTAGGGCTAGTGCAATGCCAAGCCCCCTCTGTACATCCTTATCTCCCATGGCTCTCCAAAGACCCAATAATCCACCCACCGGCTGAACATTACTTAAATCAATACTCTTACCTAAACACCCACCCAGATCTTGCATCAAACCCTTCAACTTAAGGACATCTTGAGTATCTAATCTATTCATCGTCTGTAGACTGCCATCTACTAATATGGACAATAATTTAAACACAGCGGGATCTTGGAATAGATACTGTAGTACCTCGTCAAACCTATTAACTACGATCATTAACGCATCAATAACACCGCTTCTCTTCAATTCAAGTAATTGATCAAGCAAGCCTCTCACATCATCAATATTTTCAACAAGTATATTCAGTGCTTCTGCAAGTTTCTCATCCGGGCTCTTCTCAACTTGTTGAGTCTGTGCCATGACGACTCACCTCACATTGTTGTTGCAAGCCAGGTCTTATAAAATAGATCCTTAATTAACCTACCAAGTGGTGATGTCAATATGCTATAACAACTACCTATCCAAGCGGCCTTATTATTATTAAGATCAAGCTTTACGTCGCAATTGAACATCATGCCTAAATCACCGTAGTCCATAGCGCATGCCATAGCATTTATTTGTGCGGGCTCTATGGGTTCACCAATTATTTCACCTGCTATTAATGTGGCACTGGCGAGAGATGTGAAGTGTACGGGCACACCTGCTGTTGGCAATCCAATGTATGGCATTGAATGCTCACCGGGTAGGTAAACATCATCATATTTAAGGCTCCTCCCAGTATATACATTTATGGCAGTCCACTTACCAACGGGTGTCTCTGCAATCAGTGGTGTATCCTCAAATGGCTTGGGAAGTCTTGATGGTGGAACCACGATTAAGAGGTCATATTTGTATTTCTCGCCGTTAGCTAGCTCTACCACCTTCTCCTTATCATTAACTGTTTCAGGTTTAATACCACCAACGTAATGTATGCCCTTCCTTGCAAAGGTCTCCTCCGTTATCTTAACGGCCTCAGGACCCAGGGGCTGTATTGGTTTTTCAAAAGGATGTAGAAGCGTTATCTCAACTCTATCCCTAATACCCCTCTTCCTAAAGAGGGTATCAAGTTGAGCAACCATTTCGAAGGGGTAAACACCACATCTATAAACAGGCTCTGGCGTGAAGAGTACAACCTTACCACCATTGAATGATTTTAAGGCATCCTTAAGCTTCAATGCTCCATCAATTGTGAAGTTGTGATAACCAACCCCTAGATTGTATGATTGGAAGTCGAAGGATGTGCCTAGGCTTGCGAGTAAGTAGTCGTAGTTGAACTTTCCTTGGTCAGTCTCTACAACCCTATTGTCGGGATCTATCTTAGTTACGGTGGCCTTAACGACCTTAACTCCCCTCTTGGTAATCATAGATAGAGGCAATTGGGCTTTACTAGGTTCCATATCGCCGAATGCTATATTCACAAGTAATGGTGGCAGTAGATAGTAATCTGTATCGTTTATGAGCGTTATCTCCACATCGGCCCTACCGCTCACTCTCTCAGCTATTCTCTTGGCAGCAACAACACCACCAACACCACCACCAACCACCAATACCCTCTTGGGCATACGAACCGAGAAAGTGCTTTCTCCAAAGTACTATTTAAGCATTTTCTTAATTCTTATTAAAATTATATTTTTACTTTAGTATCATGAAGTCAGAAAGCTTAATTAGAGACGTATTATTAAGCATAATGTGGTGAGGGATTATCAGTCTGATTGTATTCATGACGAGGGAGGTGAAAACTGACTATTAATTCGATAAAAGGCTACAGATAACATTGCCTAACTTATTTTTAGATATTTAAGTGGGGAGCCTCACGATAATTATTAAAGGATTTCTTTTAGGCTCTTATTGTTAGAAGTGTTTTTAAGTATGCGATCCGTGATTATACGATTGCATGAGCTTAAGGACTCTCCTTACAATGTCCATTAGGAACCTTGGTAGTAGGAGGGTGAGGGTTATCCTTACAATGCTTGCTATAGTCTATAGTGTGGCTTTGATGATAACTCTTGAGACTCTAACCTACGGCTTTAAGATTGCTGTTGTTAATGAGGTTGAGAATATATTACCTACGGACCTTATGGTCTACTCAGAGAGTGTGTCAATACCTGAGGCTGTGACTCAAGTAATAGCGAAATTACCTCATGTTGCTTATGTAGTGCCAGCCATAATACTCAGTACAGCACAGGTAAATGGACAGACGGTTACGTTAATTGGCATACCGAATAACTACTTCTCATACTTTGAAGTGCATATGGTGAGCGGTTCCTTACCCATGAGTAATGGTGAGGCGATAATACAAGATACATTGACTAATAAGGATAATCTTAGTATTGGCGATATTATATATGTTCAAGTACTCACGGGGATTCAAGGTGGCACTGAGGTAATACCACTTAAAGTCACCGGAACCTTCAGTAGTATATTGGGCGGATTCCTAGGCTTTCATTTAAACATGATTGTGACATCGATAACCACGTTACAGAGTGGCCTTGATGATGAGGGCTTCGTGAATGCCATATTTATTAAGTTGACTGAGGAAAACCCCGAATACCTTAATCAACTGGCCACAGCTCTAAGTAAGTATTTCCCGAACGCCAATATTTACGAACAGAGTTCCGTGTTGAGTTCAATCTCTAATGCCGTATCTATGGTGAACTTGTTTTTCATCGTGATAATAGCCCTAAGTTTGATCGTAACTGGGCTTAGTGTTGCTAATACTGCTATAATGAACGTTAGAGAGAGGACTAGAGAGATCGGCATACTGAAGGCCCTTGGGGCCTCCAATAGACAGGTAATTATGATTTTCTTACTTGAGATCTTAATAATGAGCGTCATTGGCTCGGTGTTGGGGATAATCCTTGGTATAGCGGGTGCGTATCTAGCTAGGTACATAATGATCAAGTTGAACGTACCAATAATAATACCCGTAATACTACTGCCAACACTCTATGTATACTCTTTAGTCATTGCTATAGCCACCTCTATCATGGCATCAGTACCATCTTTAATAGCTATAACGAGGATCAGACCCATGGAAGTCTTGAGGATTGAGTAGTCTCATGAGATTAAGTCCATACCGCTTATTATCCTTGAGTCAACCCTATATTTAATGCCCAACTCCTCACTTTCTATTAATTCACCAAATAATCTCTGTGGCGTGGCGTTGGTTATTTTGACTTTAACAAAGGCTCCTACGTCAGCCTTCATAACGGCTATTGGTTTATAATTGTATGAACGTACCACGTAATTCTTACCCTTGAAATCAACCTCGCTTACTATACCCCACATAATCTTATCAATGAACAGTTTATTTCTCTCTAAAGCTACGCTGTTGAAGATCTCAGTTGCCACCTTACTCCTCTCCTTTTTGACCTGCTCAGGCACCTGCTTCATGTATGCGGCCTCGGTGAAGGGTCTACGGCTGTAACGGGCCAAATTAACTTTATCAATCCCCAACTCCTTAACTAACTCAATACTGGCCCAGAAATCCTCGTCAGACTCTCCAGGGAACCCAACAATTATGTCTATTGCAATCGTGGCCTCGGGTATTACTGACCTTATCCTCTTCACAATATCCTTGAAGAGTTCCACGGAATACTTCCTCCTCATGAACATTAACATGCGATCACTACCGCTCTGCACGGGTATATGGAAGAACTTGTAAACCCTCCAATCATTCCTCACAATATCAAGGAGCCTATCTAATATTCGACTTAGTTCCAGTGGCTCCATCATCCCAAGCCTAACCATATATCTACCCTCGACCCTCCTTAACAACTCCTCAAGGAGATCAGCAAGGTCATAACCCTTATCACGACCATAAGCACTTATTTCCTGACCTGTTAGGTATATCTCACGGGCGCCCTTAATAACTGCGTTCTTAACGGCATTCACTATGCTATCTTTATCATAGCTCTTGACAATACCGAAGCCCATTCTACCAATCTTAGTAACACAGAAGCTACAATTACCTAAGCAACCAATTTGTATTGGAGCCACGTATCTATGTCCATGGATTTCAGGATAATAAGTTGGTAGGTATCTCATTGGCCTATTACTATACACATGAATATCGGATGATGAATCCCTAACAACCTCGTCAATGAACTCTGCACCATGTGATGTTACAAGTATTGCATCTGGTACGATTTCCTTTATTGTTGATGGCCTAACCCTTGTTAGGCAGCCAGTCACTATTAACTTCTTATTAGGATCCTCCTTCCTTAACCTACTAAGTAACTTTAATTCATTCCTCTCTGCCTCCTCCCTAACGGCGCATGTATTGACAATAATGACATTAGCATGCTTAGCATCATCCACGTATTCCCAACCTAATTCTTTAAGTCTCGTAATTATTATATCACTATCCGCCTTATTTAACCAACATCCAAATGTGATTACTGTAAATTTATCATCCATGAACAATCATTAGTGGGCACAACGTACTTATAAACCTAAGCAGGTTAGCAGTGTTTTTAAAGGGGGACACCGTAAGTTCACGGAATGATAATTACAGCATTGATATTGCAAGCGGTAATAATGGCGTTAGGCATAGATCCACAGACACCCATATCGGTTAGTAATGTAACGTTTTACTACGGAATATACGCCGAACCAGTCATTAATAATACTGTGGTCTATACCGGCATCAATATAAATAATACCTTATCAATTATTGTGGTAAATAATGCGCAATTACCAATAAATATGACATACACGCTTAATGTTGGCAATTACTTAAGCAAAGGGTCAAAAACACTACAGCCTGGGAGTAATGTAGTGAATATAACAGTACCTGCCCTACCCCAGGGTACGTATAACGCGTCTTTAAGAATATCCGTAATTGGTTACTCCATCACTTATCACTTCACGGTGGTTTCTTTAGTACCAGGTATAAAGGTGAGTAGTATGATTACAAAACTCTACAGTGGATTACCACAGCAAGTTAGTATTAGTATAATCAACGCGACACCAATACCGATAGACTCAGTATCAATAGTAGTAATAGGGATTAACTCCGAGGTGAGTACTAGTACGATCAGTGCTAAACCACCAACTCAAATCAGAATGACAATAACACCAGGCTCCTACCTCAAAGGGAATGCAACACTCATGCTTAAGGCTGTGTATGTTGATGCAGGGGGATACACATGGACGCAGAACTATACCTTAGCATTTACAGTTGTACAAACACCAGTGAAACTTACGATAAATGCAACATCACCCGTAAGCTATGGAAGTAGCTTACCAATAACTATTAAGGCATTAACACCAATAGGACCGTTATCAAATCAGCAAATGCTTATATACGTCGATAATAATTACATAACATCAGTATTAACGAACAGCAACGGTGTGGCAACATACTCCTTACCAATTAATTATAGTGTTGGTTATCATACATTAACTGTTGCCTTCACGAACACTACTTATTTCCAGAGGGCTACTGTTAATTATACATTCATAGTCGTACCAGGCACAGTGTACATAATTGCCTATACCAACAGTAGCAATATAATGTATGGAAACACTATTAGTATAAACATATGGCTATCACCACCAATATCAGGAGGTACATTGACAATTAGCTATGTAATTAATGGGCAATCATCAACCATAGGGAGTTACACACCAGTTAATGGCCGAGTCCAAGTTACATGGACACCACCACAGGCTGGCACGTACATAATAACTATCTATTATCAAAACCCACCAGATTATCTACCGAGCTCAACAAATCTAACGTTAACTGTGAATAAGGCGCTCTGTACATTATCAATATTGATAAGTGGAACGCCTGAGGTATTCCATAGTGTATCAATAATAGGTATTATGAAGCCTGCAATAATTAATGCGGGAATTAATATATTGATTACAGGCCAAGGCTCTTCCTTCAGTGGCTTAATGTACATAAACTCCAGCGGGGTTGGTAAGTATGTATTCACGCCACAATTACCTGGACAATACAATATTGTCATATCATGGCCGGGAAACATAAATTATAAGGCTTGTAGTAGTACCACACAGCTTAATATTGGAAAGGCTTCATTGAATATGACAATACATGAAGAAAGTAGGGGTTTAATCGCATCTGGTGGTTATATAACATTCCGCCTCAACTTAACCACAGATATACCCATTAATTATGTCAGCGGTAATATAATAATAATGGTTGAGAGAGGTAATAAGACTGTGAATACACTCACAGTACCAATCACGAGTAATAACTTAACGAGTACAATACTGTTTTACAAGCCGGGTAATTATAGGGTAATGATTATGTATCCAGGTAATGAGTATGTGAATTCAGTAACATATGGTCCTTATTATGTAACAGTTCTACCTGGTCTCTTCGGTATACCCTGGTACATACTCACGGCATACCTATTACCCCTAGGCCTCGGCATGATCATCGGCATTATGGTAAACCGTAAATTATACGAGGGCAATCGTGCTAGTAATCACGGCTAAGCTTAACAATGACCTTAGGCAGTTCTGCGACGCTCCTGATAATGAGTTTTGTAGGGAAATTATTAGTCCATGTGGCAACGCCTATATTTATTGTGCCTAAGCCATTAACCATTAGTATGTCCCTTGGATGATCAGTTACATATACAGTCATTTGGGGCTCCGTGCCAAGCATATCCAAGGCCTTCCTAATAAGGTCACGTTTATTATGCCCTGGACCCAAGTCGCCTAGGGACACGCATCCCTCAATTAGTTGTGCAAATCCGTAATACCTAAGTTCATCAGTCATGCGCCAGCACTCTAGCTCTCTACCTGTGGCTATTAATAACCTCTTACCCATATCATGGAGTGCACGGAGGGCGTCTAAGACTCTTGGAAATACTTGCCCATAATCTCTCTTCTTCATATATTCGAGCCAGCACTCATGCCAGAATTGGAAGTCATTGGATAGTTCCTGAAGTACCTCACTCAATGACGGATCCCTATAGTAAATACTCAGTAAATAATTAACACTTACATTGATCCTCTTACCATACTTTGCTGCATGTTCTATAACAATACTCAGGAACTTAGGTAATGTGTTAACTAGGGTCATGTCGAGATCTAATATTAATGCCTTAACGATCATGGTGAGGGAATATTCAGACCCCTATCTCACTAATAAACCATTCCCTATATTAATAGGTGGCGGGGCATAGTAATATAAATAAAATATTAACCTAAACCTTAGTGGGTCAGCCAAGGTTCAGGATTGAGGTTTTTCTTGAGAGGGATGGTAAGATAATAATGGATAGTATTACAGCGAGACTCCTTGAGAGCCTAGATAGGAGAGGCTCCTTGCTTTCCGTGGTTAGGGACCTTGGTTTGCCTTACTCAAGGGCTTGGGAATTGATTAATAAATTGGAGAACGGAATTGGAACTAAGGTCGTGAATTCTAGGAAGGGATATAGAGGCGGCATGAGACTGACAAATGAGGGTAGAGAAGTGCTGAGTACGTATATGTCAATAATGAAAAGATACTCTTGGAATCCAGAGGGTTTTGTATGCGATACTGTATATGCCGGTAGTGATGATTGCATAGTTAGAGAGATAATAGAGGACATGAGAAACGAAGGCTACTGTATAGATGCTCATTGGGTTGGCTCCATGGGAGGCCTTAACCTAGTAATGCTGGGTCTTGCTGATATTGCTGGAATACACCTACTGGATCCAACTAGTGGTGAGTATAATGTACCCTATATAGGTTCAATGGGTGCGTGGGACAACGTGGTCCTAATTAGGGGTTATATGAGACTCTTGGGGCTAGTTCATAGGCCGCACCTAAGTATAGGTGACGTAATGGACATACTGGGGTTAAAGATGGTTAATAGAAACCCAGGCTCAGGCACTAGGTTAGTAACAGAATTACTACTAAATGGTATTGCTAAGTACACAGGATATGATTATGATGAGATGAGAAGAGTGATTAGGGGTTATGATGATGTTGTTAAGACCCACGTAGAGGTTACTGAGAAGGTTATGAGGCGTATTGCAGATTATGGAATAGCAATAGCAGGACAGGCACTAGCCATGGGACTAAGCATTAGGCCCTTAGTGCTTGAGGAATTCGATATAGTTGTTGCCAGGTCAAGTATGAATAAGCCTGCGGTTAGGGAATTCCTACGCAGAATAAGTAAGGTCAAACCAAGGCCTGGTTATATCATGCTCAGAAGCACAGGCGTTTCTTACTCAAGATAATCATAATCACTACCCCCAACATATATATTATGGAGAGTCCTGTAGAGCGTGTCGAGGCCCTCGCTAGTCTTGGCACTTATTGGTATTGGCTTTGGCACAGTCCCTATTGCTGACAATACATCAGTTATTCTAATGCTTAGATCCGTTTCAAGCTTATTGACTTGACTACTCAATAATGCCTCCCTAAGTAGGTCTATTTCTTCACTCCACTCTAGGATTTCCTCAAGAATTGATCTATCTAAGAGGTCAATCTTATTAATAACGTTTATCTGAGGCATATTAAACCTAAATTGTGTTGATAGAGCTAAGAGCATTGAGGATACATAACCACTGGGTGTTTGAGCTTGAGTCGCGTCTATTACAAAGACCACGGCAGACCTATCCATGGCAAGCCTACTTACTAATACGGAACCCACGCTCCTAAAGGCAAAGAGCTCCATCTGGCCCGGAGTGTCAATGAGAACATAATTGGCACCGACATCCATCACTTGGTTCTTAATCTCCTGAGCTCTCACCGCAAGCATATCTATAGCTGCTAGTATTGAACCATTGGGACCAAGCTTATACTTTCTCATTAATTCCCTGGCGGAAACTACATCTCTAATGTCTATGTCCGGTACGTAGGGCACGTATTCCACAGCAGGGTCTAGGTTCACTATGGCTACATCGTACTGATTATCCTCAAGCCACTCAGCAAAGCTATTGATAAGTGTTGTTTTGCCAGATCCAGCTGTGCCAACTATGAATACTGTAAACATTCACAAACAAACTAAATGTCCCAATTTAAAACTTCTTAATCACTAAACACCCATGTAGAGCATGGATATGGCAGCCCTCGCGACAGCATCACCAAGAAGCATAATCCTAACACCCTCCTTTAAGCCTATGCGATCGGAGACTAAGGTTACTAAAGCACCGCCCGTTAATGAACCTATCAAAGTACCAACACCGTAGAATAGGTTATAGAGGATAATGGCCGTCTTTTTATCCTCTGAATTGTCGTAAACGAAGGAGATATAGGCAATATTCGATGCGGAGTTTGTAAATCCAGCCACTGTGTTAGTTAGGTATATCACGTATACATTCGGTGCCAGAGCATAGGATAACGGAAATACTACAAGCAGGAACCTACCTAAGAACATTATTAATTTTCTATTTCTATCAAACCAAGAACCAACATGTCTCTGAAATGCCATTGTAGAGAAGCCACTAATAAGATTTATTATTGCTAATTGCTCCAGGTTCATGTGAAAAATATAAAGCTGAGCCAGTGGAAATAGGGGCCAGGCGAAACTCCAGACCATGGCGAATAGCATATTTATGAGAAGAAACCTCGTAAGCTTACCATTACCTCTCAATAAACGTAATGGATTGCTCACAAACTGTGTCTCAGGATTTCTTAAACCAAATCCCCACACGTTGATGACATTCATGAATACTAAAAACCCGCTGGTCATGAATACGTATTGCATTAATGCGTAATTGCCACGAATCATGAATCCTGTTAGTAACGTAGCTAATAAACCACCTATTGAACCGTAAAAGGCATAGTTAGCTAGAACCCTACCCCTACTACCTCTGCTCAATTTCTCCATCACTAGGGACCAAGCGAAGGAATTGACCCCACTAATACACGCTATTGCCACGTATATCGCTAAGTACAGCATTGGATTGTCGTAGGCAAGGAGAGCCATCATGAACCATAGGACCGCGAGAAGGAGAGTTGATATCTTAAGCAGTAATTCAGCGCTCCTAATACGCCTTAGCGGCAGCTGTACGATACCGCCGAAGAATGATGATGCAGACGACACAATACTAACACCTAGGCTAGGTACACCTATTGCCGCGGCTAAGAAACTCATGAATGGTGATACTAATCCATTTGCAAG
>JZWU02000031.1:0-17721 GCA_000960865.2 Vulcanisaeta sp. AZ3
TCTTTGGTTCCCTTAGCTTACCCATCGTTTCAGCTAACTCTCTCTGTGGGTTAACAATACCGTTATACCTAGCTAAGTAGCAAGGATCATGTATTGTGAATACAATATTATCTCTCGACACCTTTATTATGCCTTTATTGACTAATTCCTGTAGGAACTCAACGTGATGATAAACCCTCACTTCCCTCATCCATGGGTCTACCTTGGGATAGTCATTCTTAAAGGCATTATATCCATGTGGGCATATTGTTATTATGTTCTTAACACCGTACTTCTTAAATAACTCTATGTTATTAAGAGCAAGCTCTTGGAACCTACTCTCCTCACCAAGCCTCCTAGCCGGATCCCCACAACATGTCTCCTCATCGCCAAGTACAGCTACCTTATCAATCAATCCAGAGCTCCTTAGTATATCTATGAAGGCCTTAATTATCTCTCTAGTTCTATTATCAAAACTACCCATGCACCCAACCCAAAGTAAATACTCAAAGTTTGGATTTTCCTGAACAGTCTTAATACCTAATTCTCTTAACCACTCATGCCTTCCATAATTTGGCATGCCCATGGAATTATTATACTGCGATAAATTAAGCAATAGATTAGACTTCTTTTGATCAAGCTTACCCAACTCCACAAGCTTCCTCCTCAAATCCATTATGATATCAATGTGCCTAACACCAACAGGACAATTATACGTACAAGCGCCGCATGTCGTGCATGCCCACAGCTCATCATCACCAATAACCTTAAATGGATCGGTATCAAGTCCAGCTGAGTTTCTAAGTATTGCAAGTTTCCTCACGAGAACTCTCGGTGATAGTGGTCTACCAGCGGCTACGGCTGGACATGCCTCCTCGCAAGCGCCTATCTCAACGCATGTGCTAAAGCTATGTATCTCGTAATTCTCAAATTCACTTATCTTGCCAACGCCCATGCTTATCTGCGATGCATCCACCTTACCATCAATAACATCCTTAATGTTAAATGGTACTCTAATGTTAGGTAGGTTCCTATCAAATGTTATGTATAGATTGACTTCAGGTTTTGCATAGAATATGACAATGAATAAGTAGTCAAATACTGTAATTATGAGCTTAATATCGACATAAAGTAATGTGGGCAATATACTCATCACCAGCGTAGTTGTTGTTAGGAGTATTATTGTCATTAATATACCCTGAAGTTTAATAGACTCGGTTCTGAATTCTCTATCGACATTAAGCTCTCTGTGGACTCTAAGTGACCTAGCAAGTACTTGGACTCTCCATATGAATGCACCAATGAGCCCCACTATAAATGGTGTAGCTATACCAAACATCACGTAATGTACTACATCATATTGGTATACCCATGGGTAAATCAAGGTATAAAGCATTGATAGAGACACACCACCCAGTATTGCTAAGTGCATTACCTCAACAACACCCTTTTTGGCGCTATTAACCTCATGTCTAATAAAATCTAGAAGTCTGTCAATATTTATTGGAACTTTGTTTAGAGAGGCTTCCCTATAGAGCCTAATAATCAGTGTTAGTATTAAGCCTATGTTTATTGCATACAGAGTGTACAATAGATAGATGAGTAATGTTTGATTAATCATTAAAGCACCCCTAAAATTACTTCTTAAGAACCTCCTTCAATTTCTTAGTAAGGGCTGGTACGAACTTATAAAGATCCTCCACGACGCCGTAGTCACAGTTCTTAAAGAATGGAGCATTTGGGTCATTATTTACCACAACCACAACTTTAGACTCCATAATACCAGCCAAGTGCTGTGGTTGTCCACTAATGCCAATGGCTAGGTATAGTTTGGGCCTAACTTTATGACCACTTAAACCAACCCAATGATCTTCACCAAGCCACTTTAGGTCTGCAGCTATTGGCCTTGAACAACCAACCTCAGCACCAAGTATCTCAGCTAGTTCAAAAGCTAGTTTTAGGTCATCTTGTTTCTTGAAGCCACGACCAACTGATACTATCAGCTCTGCATCTTCAATCCTAACCTTACCTTTAGGCTTCTCCTCCGTAGACACCACCTTAACCGCACTAATTATCTTAGGCTGTAGTAATTCTGTTGAAGCACTCACGGGATTCTCACTGAGCTTAAACCTACTTGGTGGCGCGATAATGAATGCCTTATCCGTGACCTTGACAACGACTTGGGCCCTATTCCCAATACCATTGAATGTAACCTCGAATGCATTACCGCTCTGCTTTAGGTCTGTCACGTCCAATAATAATGGTGCTGATAGTTTTTGGGCCGTAATTGGTATTGCGGTCTTAAAGAATTTCGTTGGCGGTACTAGGACTAATGAGTAGCCCTCTCTATTCACTAAATCAACTAGGGTCTCGGCAAGGGATTGCTCGTCAACTTGCCCCTGTAATTGATAGACCTTGCTCACTCCATACCTACTGAGCTGTGAGGTGTCGCCAGTACCAATGAGTAAGTAATGTATTTCAGGTTTCTCAATTTTCTGTGCAAGACCTACTAGGGCGCTGTCATTTATTGAGCCTATGATTAGGGCCTTAACCACCACCATCACCTCGGTGCTATCAACCCCTCTTGTATTAATGCCTGGACCAACTTATCAACCTTCTCATCAACAGTACCCTCCTTAATAATAACACCCTTCCTCCTAACCTGCACAGGCATTACTGAGGTTGTCTCAACAATGGGCTTAAGCGATAGCCCTAAATCAGCTAAGCTAAGCCTATTAATGGTTTTTTTCATAGCAGCCCTAATCTGGAGTAGTGGTGGTATCCTTGGAACATTTATTTCCCTAGTAACCGTTATAAGGACAGGTAGTGATGCCTCCATAATCTGCACAACATCCTCTAAATCTCTCTTTGCCACCACTTTATTGCTCTCAACTCTCAACTCCCTAACGAATGTGATAACGGGTATACCTAGCTCCGTAGCTACCCTAGGACCTACTTGGCTCGTATAGCCATCAATCGTTGCCTCACCAGCAATTATTAGGTCGTATGTGCCGATTCTTCTCACAGCGGCAGCTATGGCCTTAGCCGTGAGAAATTGATCGCTACCTACTAAAGCTTCATCAATTATTAAGTAGGCGTCATCGGCACCCATGGCAAGTGCTTCTCTCAACAAACTCTCGGCTTCCTGTTGTCTTCTCTGTACTGGACCGTACTTCAGTATTGAGACTACGTGAACCTTACCGCCAACCTTTTCTTTAACTTTAATGGCTTCTTCCACGGCATTTCTATCAATATCACTTATCTTTAATGGGGTCGCATCAAGATCCAGTTTTGTCTCTGTTGTTCTTAATTGTCCGGTGTCTAGAGCGAGTTTTACGAGCGTTATTATTTCCATACAATCACAAATATCTTATGAGTTTTTTAGCATTACCCATTATATATACTATATATTTATACCTAATTAGGGTTAATACTTAGTACTAAGCAATAAGAGATCATTATTAATGAGTAATCCTTATAAGGTATATTCACATTACGAATCGAATAAATGAGTAGTGATGAGGTAATTCTTCCTCAGGAGGAATTCGATATATTAAGAGTAATTATTAATGCCAATAAATCTATGGATATTGATGAATTATCAAGCATCCTGGGTACTAATGCAAGTTCTCTCATGAGGAATATCGCAGAGCTAGAGAGATTAGGTCTCTTGATAAGCAATAGAGACATTCGTAAGTTGTTTGAATTAACCGAGGAGGGAAAGAGGTACCTAGAGATTGGTCTTCCAGAGATTAGGCTTATGAAGGTGCTGCTTAATTGTAACTGCAAACCTACCATTAATGATGTACCAAGCATCGCTAAGGGTCTCGGTATTGATATCTCGCTCAATGAAGTTAATTTCGCCGTTTCCGTACTAGTTAGGTTAGGCGTTGCGAGAATTAATAAAGGTATTATTGAGATTGTGGATAATAATAAGTTAGCGAGTATTGATAGCAGGCAGAATGTGCTCAGCCTACTTAGAAGTCCGGTAAGTGAGAATGAAATACCCCAGGAACTTAAGCCCTTAATTCAGGAGTTTGTGAGAAGGGGTATTGCCAAGACTAGAGAGAGAAGCATCATTACTCTCAGCATCACTGATAAAGCACGTGACCTATTCAGTAAAGGCTTAATTAAGTCAAGCAATGTTATCACAGCATTAACTCCCGAGCTAATAACCAGCGGCACTTGGAGGAACGTGATTATCAAGAGATTCGACTTAGCAATACCACCACCACAAGTCCCAATAGTCACTAAACACTTTTTCGCGGAGTTTCTAAAGTTCGTCAAGGAAGTCTTCATATCACTAGGCTTTGAGGAGGTCTATGGACCCCACATAGAACTTGAATTTTGGAATTTCGATGCATTGTTCCAAGCTCAAGATCACCCAGCTAGAGAAATACACGACACCTACTTCCTAAAGCACCCCAATACAGGTAAGTTACTAGATAGTGATCTCATTAATAGGGTTGCTCGTACACATGAGGATGGTTGGATAACAGGCTCGAGAGGCTGGGGCTATAAATGGGACCCAAGTAGAGCCGTTAGGTTAGTACTAAGGACTCAAACAACCTCGGTCTCTGTGAGGACACTTTATAAACGTGGTGATGGTGAATATAGGGTATTCACGATAGACCGTGTATTCAGGCCAGAGGTCCTTGATCCCAAGCACTCCATGGAGTTTCATCAAGCGGATGGTATAGTGGTTGGTGAAGGATTAAGTTTCAAGCACCTCTTAGGTGTTCTGGAGGCTTTAGCTAAGGGTATGGGCTTGAAAAAGGTTATGTTTAAACCTGCCTATTTCCCGTTCACAAGTCCCTCGGCAGAAGGTTATGCTTATCATGAGAAGCTTGGTTGGATCGAGTTTGTGGGTTCTGGGATCTTCAGACCTGAAGTGGTGATGCCTCTTGGCATTAGGAGGAGTAAGGTTCTGGCCTTTGGCATGGGTCTTGATAGAATAGCAATGATATTGATGAACATTGAGGACATAAGGGACTTATTCTCGAAAGACATAGGCACAATAAGGAACTATTGGACTCATTTCTCTAAATTCATAAATAATCTACCAAGATAATATGTTAGTTAAGATTTTAAATTAAATAATAGGGAGCTCTCCACGTGTCAGGGAAGCAGGAATCTATTATCAAGTTGTCACATGTAACGTTACCACTGATTTCACCAATAATAGCAACTATGCTAATATACGCCTTAATAATTATCGGCGAAACCCAAGTACCTGCCGGTCCACCATTTCAATCAGTAAACACCTCAAGTGCCGGCTTATATAATGTAGCAGTGGTCATCATTATAATGGTAATTGCGACCTATATAATATACCGGTTAATCAAGAGAGGCTCGATAAGGGCATTCGAGGCTCTGAAGGACATTTTGTTAGGTATTGTAATTATAAGCTCAACATTTTTCTACGTAGCAACATACATCTATGGTTACGAAATAAGGCCATTAATTAACTACCCATTATCGCCAATAATACTCACGATAATAATCAGCGCACTAATAATATATGCATCAATCAAGATTGAAAATACTGTGGTTAGAGCCCTTGCAATAAGTGCCTATAGCTCCATGGCCGGTGTAATATTCACAATAGCCCTACCAGCATGGACTCTAGCCATACTCCTAGCTGCATTACCCATTTACGACATGGTTATGGTTTATAGAGGTCTACTTGGTAGGATAGTTACGGAATTAAGCAAATACGGTGAGGGTAAGTACCCAATCCTTAGGGGTTTAATACTCGATATGGACGGCCTTGGAATTGGCGTTGGAGATCTAGTGCTATATGCAGTTCTTACATCACTAACAATGCTACAATTCCTAACACATGGCTTCTCACTGATCCAAAGTTTAACAGCATCATTGCTTTCATTAATCGGCATAATGCTAGGTCTTTACATAACCTTTAAGTACATATTGCCCATCAAGAGATATGCACCGGCCCTACCGGTACCAATTCTCTTAGGTTCAATACCTTTACTCTACCTACTCACTATCACTATCTAAATACTTGCTCAAAACCCTGCCATACCTAAGGAACTCTCTATCCCTCTGGGTTGGGTATATCCTAATTATCTTAACCCAGGGGTTATTATCAATTTCTTTAACCATTGAACATTCCATAATAATATATAATATATTGATGATCATTATATTATTTTTGATTATTTATGAAAGATAATACTTTTTAACGGCATAGCTAATATAGACTCTTTCAATGCATAAAGTTGGTATTATCGGTGTTGGGCAATCCGTATTCGGTGTTAGGAGTGATGTTACGATACAAGAGTTGACGTGGGAAGCAATTGATGAGGCATTAAATGATGCTGGATTAACACAGAGGGATATTGACATATCTGTTGTTGGTAGTGCCGGCACTAGAGAATACGAGTTATACCCGGCGGTACCTGTCAATGAGTACAGCGGTTTTAGTGATAAGGGCCCAATTAGAGTTGAGGCTGCATGTGCAACTGGCAGTGCTGCTTTATCCGTTGCTTATAATATGATTGCCTCCGGCTTTGTTGATATTGCTATGGCTGTTGGTGTTGAGAAAATGAATGAGGTTGACACAGCAACATCGCTTGCAGTTGGTGGTCGTGGCGGTAATTATTTATGGGAGTACCATTTCTATGGAACCACATTCCCTGCTTACTATGCTTTATATGCTACGGCTCACATGGCCAAATATGGAACTACAGAGGAACAGCTCGCCCTCGTTAGGGTTAAGAACCAAAAATATGCTGCGAAGAATCCGAAGGCTCAATTCCAATTTGAGGTGACCGTTGATGAAGTCCTAAGATCAAGGCCAATTGCTTGGCCCTTAAAGCTCTACGACTGTAGTGCAATAACTGACGGAGCCGCAGTAGCAATACTCGCCAACGAGGAAGTTATTAGGAGATTACATATTGATGCACCAGTCTGGATTGAGGCCATTGGTTACGCATCAGACACCTCTAATATAGTTAGGCGTGAGGATTATGTTAGCTTAAGGGCAACAAGGCTCGCAGCACAGATGGCATATAAGAGGGCTGGGATTGAGCCGAGGGATATAGAGGTTGCAGAAGTACATGATTGCTTCACGATAGCCGAGATAATGGCTTATGAGGACTTGGGCTTTGTCAAGAAGGGCGAAGGTGGTAGGTTCATTGAGGAGGGGCAGAGTGATATTGGTGGTAAGGTAGCTGTTAACCTAAGTGGCGGCCTACTTGGTAAGGGTCATCCATTAGGTGCCACTGGTTTAGCTATGATTTATGAATTAGTTAAGCAGCTGAGGGAAGAGAGAGAACGTGGTAGACAAGCTCCGTTAAAAAAGTACGTAGGGCTCGCCCACAATATTGGTGGTACCGGTCACTATGGCTATGTGACTATACTCAAGAGGCGATAAAGCATGGCTGAGAGAAAACCTGAGAGAAGAGTTATCAAGAAGGAGGGCCCAACCATAGATTCCATACCGCTGATCTATAAGCATAAAATACCCATTAGTGGAGTCACTAGGTATTTCGATGGGCTCAAGGAAGGCAAGATTTATGCAACAAGGTGCAGGGATTGTGGTACTGTTTATTATCCACCACAAGTTGATTGTTCATATTGTGGTTCAAGTAATGTCGAGTGGTTTGAGTTACCTAAGGATGGTGTTCTCGAAACATTCACGAAAGTTTATTCAAGGCCCCAGGGTTATGAGGATTTTGAGCCATACATAATAGCCATTGCCAGGGTTGGTAATGTTAAAGTCATGGGCTGGCTCATTAATGTTAAGGATGAGAGGTGTGTAAGTGTTGGTGATGATGTTATTCTTAGTACAATATATATAGAGAAGCATAATAAGTACATAGTAGCATTTCAGCTGAAGAATAAGAAATGCTGATATTTTATGTACAGTGTTTATGATAAGATTTAGAATAAACTAAAATAATACTATTTGTAGTCCCACCCTAAATTAAGTCTCAACAGCGCCTTTGAGCGTGATGAATTCGTAAATGAAGTTACTAACCTATTTTTGCGCATTTTACAGAGGTCATTGCTTATGTTGTTTTCATAATGAGTTTACTAATTTCCTTAATTACTTGCCTTACTATGCAATTCTCATCCAAAACCTTGAGATATGCAGCTTTAGGGTTTGTACGGCTTGGTGCAATTATAGGTTCTACACAGCCATCTGCACTAATGTTATTGATAAGTTGTTCGGTATTTAATCCGTTAAAGATGCGCCTAAGGCAGTTGTTTAGTTCGTCAGTACGTAAGATCCTCTGGCCACCTAATGATACTATTGATACTCTAATGCATTCACTAACTGATGCAGCGTATCTAATACTCACCTTTCCATCCTCTACTTTAATTACGTCTAAATCCACAGCTAATCCAATCAAGGTCTTGAAGGCTACGTCATTAAGCCATGCGGTTGGTGATAATTCCCTTATTCTATGGTTAACTTCCTCATGAAGCTCATTGAGACTTATTAAGTCACGCTCGCTCACTGTAATTATAAGTAATTTATAATGGGGTATTTCGTTATAGAATATTAAGTGCATTAATGTCTTTGCCAAGTATATATCATTATTTAATGCCTTAAATATTGTGTTTCCAATCTCAGTCAATCTGACATTGCAATCCTTGTCAACACTTATTAGACCAATTCTTTGGAAAAACCTAGTTATATCACCCCTACCCTTACCTATATCTAATCCCCTTTCCCTAATAGTTGAACAATTAACCCCAGGATTATCCCCAATAAAAACTAAATAATCTATGAGCTTACTAAGGCTTATCCGTGGAAAAAGGGATACTCCTCTGTATACCTAGCATACAAGACATAGAGTTATTATGCATGATTTATTACAACCTCGCTGTAAAATAACACTATTACCTATTACCCTATTAAAACCCTCGATTCTAACCTCAACTCCTCAAACTATATCCCTCATCTAATTAATGCATAATATGTAGCTTCTTATGTTAAAGTGCTAAATTATCGTATTTTCAGAATCTTAACTCTAAAATTGACTAGAGCATCCAATTACTTATTAAGTTTTTATCAGGGTTATGATGCTTCTGATGATTAACGATATACTATACCTGCTAATTATTTATTCTTAACAAATCTATAACGTCAACATTTTATCCGTTTATTAAATATTCGAGCAATTTCAGTACCTAATCAATGGTATCGGAGGAGTCATTAAAGTTGGAATTAAGTTTGAGGTGCCCAATCTGTGGCTCTAACCTCCAACTAATCGAGAACTCGATGTACGTAATCCTCGGGTGCCAAAAATGCAAAATATACACTAGAATGACTAAGAAACACATCTATAGGATGTACCTTGAGTATGAGGGCAATTATGTGCATTTAAAATGGGCGGAATTAATTAAAGAACTATACATTAGGATTAGTAATAAAACAAATGAAACATATGATCAATCAATACCATAATAATGGTCATTAATATTTACAACTCATCAAGAATTAGGTAGAACTTAACGTTAGATCTTCTTAAATGTTCAAGAATAGGTTCTAGGACCGTTACAATACCATAAGAGGGCTTGTCCTTGATGTATGGTTCATATAGATGTACATAAACCTTAATACCCATATTTGTCAAATCAATAACTCTATAAGCATCTAGGTGTATAACTACTTCCTCAGTTAATGGGCAATTATTACTGGAGATGTAGTTAATTACTTTGAAGCCCAACTTACTCATGAAGTTAATCCTATCTTGTGATATGCAAGGGTATGTGATGATTTTGTTAATTCCTCTATCTAATATTGATTTAATGATTGAGGGGTAACGAAGTAACTCATCAATCTGTCTCTTATCAATCATTAGCCCATATACCTTGCATCCAAGGTTTCTAATGTGCTCTATGTTTAACATCCTAACTATACAGTCATCACCGCAGCAATTAACTCCTAAGTGAAAGACTCCAAGTACTAAATCCCAATACTTACTTATAATCTCTCTCAATTCATCCATTAATTATCACCTTAGGTTCACAATCACTGCGAGGAATAATTAGTGAACCCTCACCTTCATAACCAATCAATTCCTCAGTACATCCATGACTATGAAGAAGGCAAGTAAAGGCTGCCACCAAGGCATCAAGCTCATGCTTGTTATTCACCATCGGCCCTCTAAATACTGACGTTATTAAGGCTAAAAACTCTTGCTTACTCATGTTCAGTACCTTGAGGGTTGATGTTGGATGGCACTCAAGTACATTGATCCCCCTATCCCTTAATTCGCTGGCTATCTCAATACCGTAGTTGGTTAATTCTCTCATAGGACCGAGCAAGGGTGGAATAAGCCTTAACCCTCTTTCTCTTGCTTTAACCTCAATTAACCTATTAATACCATACCTAGGCAAGCCTAGGGGTGCATCAATGCAAACAAGCTTAGGATTATTCATTAATGTCATCTCTACTACTTCTTTCTTATTCGAAAGTGTGCGCACGTAATATGTATGATTAATAATATTCAACGTTCCAAAACCAGTCCTCCTTTTACCAGGTAATGCTAAGTCGATACCAACATACATTAAGTTCTCTTCACCAATCTAACGCCTAGCCTATTAAGAGTCTCACTAACTAATCTCCTCTCCTCCCCCTTAAGAGCCTTCCAACTGACATAGGCCTTCACTGGCTTATCAACCATCATGTTTACAGCCTTAATAATCATATCCTCGGTGATAGGACTTATGTACTTAGGTATTGCATGTCCAATATCAGCCTCACCGTCGAGCACTCTATTGCCCAGAGTAAGGTAATGAAGATCGCCGATTGATATTGCAGGTTCTCCATTGCTCATCAATTTACCTTCGAGAAACTCATTGACAACGTAATAAAGTAACTCCCAACCCTTGTCAACAGCCCAATCCCTCTCAGAGCTACCTTGCTCTATAAAGGTCACTGGTATTGACGTAATTGTTGGGCCATGATGTGTTGCTTCTATGTTGCATTCAAAATTCTCTAACCCATAATCACTCCTTAGCCTACATAGCTCTTTATAGAATGCTGTGATTGTGTGAGGGTTAGCAAGTGATACAGTGTCTGGTCTTCCGCCAAGTTCAGCAACGCTCCAATTACCTGTTACGTGAGATGTGAACATAGGTCTCGGATTTTTCATGGAATGTCGACTCACGAATATCAATTCCCTAGGTTTCTCCTCAAGTCTATATGTCAATTCCTCAACCTCATCAAGGTAGACGATATCTTTATTGAGAGCTAAGAACGCAACATGGTCCTTTAAGTTATATATTTCATAATCACCGACGGTTAGTCGGTGCCTTAAAGCCCCCTCCTTATTAAATAACTCCCAAACGCCTCTCGACACAGCATCAACCCTACTAAACACAATGCCGTGCATCCTAACTCACCCAGAATATTAACAAATACTGTTTAATTCTTTAACCTTAAAGTAACATATCTAGTTTAATCTCTGCAATGGCTATGGGATACTCTAACCCAAAGGCCATTATTACGTCAGGCCTTAACTCCATAACGAAGCCAACATCCCTACTACTAACCATTACACATGCTGTCCTGCCAGGTAACCCTGATGGCGATTCACATGGCCTTAATACATAATCAATGCCTACACTCGCCATTAATGTCTTTAGAGTTGATAATCCATCAGTTAATGTTACCTCAGGTCCACTGATTGCATAACTAAGTACGAGATTTTCCTTAACCCCAACTTCACTACTTGCATCTGACGATGCCACATAACCAACCTCGAATATCCTAAATACTCTCTCAATTAGAGGCTTGTTTCTTCCCATAACCTCAAGGAGTTGAGGCCATATGTGATCCCTAATCACTGTGTATAATTCAGACTTCGGATTTTCAACTTCAACGAGATCTCTCTGATCCATAGTCTTACTTACCATTACGTCCCTATTACTCATCATGTAATTAAGAACCTCTTGAAAACCCATACCTACCATTACGTCCCTAATGACATCTGTGAAAAGCCCTAAGGCATTCCTTAGCCCCCTAACAGACTGCCTCGGTACTTCCCTAGGTATGTTCTCATAGCCGTAAGCCACAGCCACATCCTCAACAATATCCACAGGATGAAGAACACTAAATCTATACGGAGCAACCCTAACTAGCAACTCATCATTATGATCAACAACATCATGTCTAGACATCAATAAGTAATTAATCACGTCCTCCTTCTTCAACTCAAGTCCTAAGTAATCATTTATGAAATTAACCGAGACCCTGAACTCTAAGGGATCTAACGTTGGCGATTGGATCTTGCCATATGGCGCTTCAATATTCACAAGCTCAACAACTTTAGAACTACTCCTTTCGAGTAGATTATACGTTAAGACTGAAAGCACGGACTTAGCCAGTCTTAAATCCGTGGATGTTACATCAATCAATACATTCCTAGTTTCCTCAGTGACCTTGAAATCCTCACTACCTAATACAGGTATTATTACTAATACTCTACCCTCCGAATCTACTAGTACCGGCGCCCTCCCATTATACACAGCATACCTACCATATGCCTTACCCTTCTCAGTACTCTCAATAATCTCAATACCACTCATCTCCATCTCACTATCTAAGGGCCTATACCTAATTCTACTAAGATCCTCAAGCCTATAGGTAAGTGGAGACTTCACTTTATCAGCATCGTAAAAGCCAATGGCCATCTTACGCCTATCCCTGCCATAAGTTGC
This sequence comes from Vulcanisaeta sp. AZ3, assembly GCA_000960865.2. Taxonomy (GTDB): domain Archaea; phylum Thermoproteota; class Thermoprotei; order Thermoproteales; family Thermocladiaceae; genus Vulcanisaeta. The sequence continues at coordinate 12,682 of JZWU02000031.1, forward strand.
ATGCAACTTTTCCTGCAACTGGATCATTTGCTTAATTGCCTCATTACTTAGCCTTAAATCACGAACGATACCCATGGCTATAAATGGCCTATTAGGTACATCCTCAACAATAAGCTTAAACCCATTATTTACAACACTTAACCTGGGCATGCCAAGCTCAATCTTTAACAATCCCTTTAGCATCCTTGCTATACCCTCCACGGAAAAGAGGTCAGGCCTATCATGCGTTGCCTCAAAGGTAACATCATCACCAGACACAACCTCAACCTCACCCTTAAGCCTATTCAACATAGACACTAATTCCTCCTCACTTCTAAAATACTTACCCAACAATCCCTCTAAGTCACTACGTTTAAAGGTAATAAGAGGCATCTTAGCTACGGACTGTAGAAACCTAATTAAGTATTTTATCTAGAGAGTAAGTGTGGGAAGAATATTACGATTAATATGGATTTCATTAGTCATAGCTATAGCTGCAGTACTCACAATTGTAGTTCTCACGGTATTAATACAACAAGGAGCTAAGACACAGATGTACGTGATTGGTCTCGTAAAAGTTCCAGCAAAAGCACAGAGAATAATTGTGAAATCCACATTCACTAACGGTTCATTAATACCATCAAAATATACATGTAACGGCACAGACATCTCAATACCACTGAAACTTATCGGCATACCCAATAATACAGTCTCTTTAATGATAATTATAGAAGACCTTAATGCACCAAGTGGTGTATTCATACATTGGGCCCTCTATAACATACCACCAAACACTACTACTATCCCGCAAGGTGTGCCAAACCAATACTACGTGCCTGGACTTGGTTATCAAGGCATCAACGACTTCGGTAGAGTAGGTTATGGAGGACCTTGCCCTCCGCCGGGTCCTCCTCATGAATACGTAATTGTAGTTTTAGCGTTAAATAGTACCATAGAGCCCAAGCCCAATGTTAGCGATAGAACCTTGATAAGTAAATTAAATACTAGTGATATTGTGGGTTATGGAATCCTCATTGGTTATTACGGTTGACCTAACAATTGCCTTATCTCCTCCAACCTCTTTCTTAAATCCTCGTTTTCCATCCTTAACCTATTATTCTCATTCATCAGTTCGTTAATTCTTCCTTCTAACTCCCTAACCCTGCCTAAGGCCTCATCTTTCTCCCTCTTTAATTTCTCAACATCCTCACCACTGGCACCCATAGATACTCCCATTTCCCTACACTTCTCTGCTACCCTATCACTCCTAATCCAGTAAATTACTTGAGTCGCATCCTTATTCCATTTAAGTTCCCCAGTGTCTATGTTGAGTTCCAGAGTCGTTGATATTACGAAGACATCCCCACGTTCCAGCTTATACTTAGGCACAATCTCATCGAAAAACCATCTCTTCATCGAATCAAAGATCTCATCAAGAGAATCCTTAAAGTTTTGAGAGTTCCTAATACTGTTAAATAGTTCATTGGCCTTATCCTCAGGAAATTGGGACCTAAGACTACCACCAATGGCGCCAAAGAGCAACCTAAAGAAGTCAGGCCTACCCTCCCTACCATACTTACCAAACAACCTAGCCGCTGAAGTCTTACCTGTGACCCACCTAATCCTAAGCACATTACCCTTAACTAACTCCGCAGTAACACCCCCTCGCTCAAGTTCCTCCTCCCCCCTCCCCTCCTCACTCCTCATACATTATAGTAATTATATTATTCCAATAAAAACCTTATTACTGTATGCCCATTGATAATACGCCTCACCATCGTCCTGAGTGAAAATCATGACTTATTAGTTATTTCTTTGATATATTTTTATAATTATTAAGGGCACACACTCCATAATAGTTAAGATGATTAGATTTTTAAATAATTGTTTAAACATAGACAAATGCATGCGTACCGGAAGGAGGCTCGCTAAGGTTAATGAGCAATTAGAGGCTGTGGATTTAATCAATATGGTCAGGTCAATATATAATCTATCCTATAGAGAGCTATCTCAAATTCTCGACATACCAGAGAGCATTCTCTGTAGATATGCAAATGGTGATTTATTGCCATCCTTAAATACTGTGGATATCATAAAGGATAGATTGAAGGTAATGCTGAACCTCACGGAAGTTCTAAGAAGGAGCATTACCGTAAAAGATGGGTTCATAGACTTAAACAACATATTATTTAACCCATATATATTAAAACTCTATCAGAGGAGGGTGTTGGAGGTATTCTCAGACCTATCAATAAATAAGGTATTAACAGCGGCAACAGATGGAATACCTCTCTCAGTAATGGCATCCTACGCATTAAACGCAGGATTAGCCATAGCCAAGCAATACAAGGATGTAGCCTCTGAGGAGTTCTACGAGGTAAGTTACGTAACAATCTCGCCGCCACGCAGAGTCTCCCTATATTTACCAAAACAATTACTTGGATTAGGAGATGAAGTCTTGATAGTTGATGATATCGTCAGGACAGGTAAAACCCTAGATGCACTTATCAAAATGATAAGGGATGCGGGGGCTAGACTTGCAGGTATTTCCGTATTAATATCAATGGATAATTCATGGATCGAGAGAATCAAGGACCTTGGCGTTCGTATTGATGTCGTTCTAAACCTAGCCCAAAGAGTATAAGTTATAAGTCATTAATTAATGGCCTCTTAATGCTCATTAGTTACGAAACAATAATCGTAATAATATACCTCGTAATAACAATAGCCTCATTCTACCCAATAATATACCAATTAGTGATGATTAAGATTAGTGAACATAATGTTGGATATACTGAAGAAATTAATGAGAAGTTTAATGGTAGAATAACCATGGTTATACCAGCCAAATCCGAACCTCTCGACCTAATTGAGCATTCCATGAGCACAGCGTCAATGATTAAGCAATATGCTCATGTGGTCTACGTGCTCGATAATTATAGTAACGAACTAATAAGCATGATTAAGGCCATCGCTGAGAAGTATGGTGTAAAAGTAATACATAGAGAAAAGCCCCAAGGTTATAAGGGAGGCGCCCTTAACCACGTTATTAAAAGACTTGAACTCAACAACAATGACTACATGCTCGTATTAGATATTGACTCAACCATAAACCCAGAAGCCTTTAGCAAGTTCAAGACGATGCTAGGATCAGCAAGCGCCCTTGTCCCTCGGTGGATAGTAAGTAACAAGGACGATTCCTTATTAGCACGTGGTCAATGGATCGGTTATCTACTATTCTTCAAAATTTTGAAGGTTCTTAATAAGTTAATTAATTGGGTTCCAATTCTCGGTAGCGGTTCTCTAGTGAGTGTTGGAGAAACTAAGAAGATTGGTTACTGGCCCGAGAGCATTCTTGAGGATGTGGAGTTGGGAGTTAGGTTCTTCATCAACGGTTTGAGAGTTAGGTATATTGATAATGTGGCTGTTGGTGTTGAGGCGCCAGTTAACTATCATGCATTCGTAAAGCAACAACTTAGATGGAGCTTTGGAACAGGCTACATACTTAGGAAATACTCCTTAGCTATTCTACGTAGGAGGCATGGGTTCACAGTACTACTATATTTAAGCCAATATTTTGCCTACGTACTTCAACTACTATCAATATTAATGCTTGTCATAATGAGCATCGTGGGAATCGCAATACCCCTCTGGGCCTTTGCAATATTAATTGTGTTAGTGATGCCAACATTAATTACTTACTTATACGTATTATTAAAGCTTGATAAAGAAAACGGTGGTAATCCACGGAAAGATATCTTTGCGATTAACTCAATAAACCTGGCATACGTAATGGCATTACCAAGAATAGCAATTGCGAGCATCATGGGCTTACTAGGTATTGATAAATTTGAGTGGATACCAACACCAAAGGGTTCTCAGAAATGGGCTAGAGAAGGCATTAACTTATTACCCGAGATTACGATGACGATTCTCATAATCATAGCCTTTGTGATGGTAATCGCTCATATGCTACTAATAAACCTACTAATAGTAATACCATACCTAGCAGGTTATGTCAGAGGATTGTGGAGGATTATAGAAAACACGCTTTAGGCCATGAAGAAAAATGAATCTGTGTCACTTCATGTAATCAAGAATGCCACCTCCACCACCCCCACTAATATCCTTAATTCTTCTCAAATCCTCCTCTATAACGCTCCTCAACCTTGGATTATACAAAGCCGCGGCAGGATGATAGGTGGGTAATACCTTAACCTCGATATTACCAATTCTAACATTGAAGACTCTACCCCTAATGCTACCTATGTTCGAGACAAGGTTCTCAGGATAACCTGCCATCATGAGAACCTCCCTGGCACTATGCCTACCTAAGCAAATAATTACCTTAGGTCTAACAATCAATATTTGCGTTACCAGATAAGGCCTACATGCATCAATCTCATCAGGTTCAGGATCCCTATTATTGGGAGGCCTACACTTGACAATATTAGTTATATAAACATCCTCTCTCCTAATACCAACACTATTCAACAACTTAGTTAATAATTGACCCGCAGCACCAACAAAAGGCCTACCCTCTTCATCCTCCCTCTCTCCAGGGGCCTCCCCGATCATCATTATACTTGCATTTAAAGGTCCCTCACCGGGAACAACTCTCTTCCTCGCTAGATGTAATTTGCATCTTGTGCATTTTGTCATTAACTGCAATAATTCATCGTAATTATGCACATTCATCCTAAGCCTCATCACATCCATAAGAATTCAAGGAATTACTGAAACCGGAGGTTGTTTTTATTTTTAAGGGGAAGAAACTTTAGTAAGGCCTTAAGTTAGTATATTACCATGTTCATCCAGCTTGGCTAAGACCTTTCTAGCAACCTTACCGGTTGGCAATCTGAAGAGACCCATTACGAAGCCCTTCCTACCCTTTGGTTGTACCTTCCAAACCTTCGTAGGCTTCAACTTCCTACCCTCAACCTCATACTCCCTCTTAGCCAAATCCTCAAGAGACACCATACGTAGTCATTATCAAAACGCAGATTTATAAATATATCGCTTCAGAAAGACCCATAAAAATATAAGGACAAGGATATGAAT
>JZWU02000032.1:0-16279 GCA_000960865.2 Vulcanisaeta sp. AZ3
TTTTGTTTTAGGTTGTTATGTTTCCTTGTTCGTCTACTTTTGCTATTACTTTTCTTATTGTTTTTCCGTCTGGTGTTTTGAAGAGTGCCATTACGAAGCCCTTCCTACCCTTTGGCTGTACCTTCCAAACCTTCGTAGGCTTCAACTTCCTACCCTCAACATCATACTCCCTCTTAGCCAAATCCTCAAGAGACACCATATTGGTCAAGAGACTTGTTATTTTGGTAGTATTTAAAAACATCGCTTGGAAATGCAACGGACAAATATATCGGTATCAATACGCTTAATCTAACATAACTTTTTTACTAACATAAAACATTTCGATAATTTCGAAAAGGCTCTGTTAAACAATATCAAGCCATGGGTTATATTAATAATACGTTAATAATATACGAGGGCTATTGAATGATTAATTATGGTTAATAATGCCCATAGCAGTGGCTCTCTTTACGGTATCCTCACCCTCAACTACAACCGTATTTAAGCCCATTGCTACCTCCTCGATTTCCCTCCTACTCATTGCTTCACCAGTGTCACTGAGCATTTCGACAATGACCAATGATGGCTGTATACCAGCCATCTTAGCGAGCATTAGCGAAAGTTCTGTATGCCCAAACCTGCGTCCAATTCTACCGAGTAGTATGGGCACATGGCCTGGCGCGTAGAATTCCCTATAGAATGTTTCCTTAGCTTCATTAATTTTACCCTCGTTCATCATTTTTACTACATTTGCTAGTCTCGTTATTGTTAATGCCCTATCCTTATCCCTAATTCCTGTTTTCGTCTTTATATGATTAACGTATATTGAGAATGCCGGATCATCACCATAACCAGGTCTCTTAATTAATCCATCAAAGCCTACATTACGTAATAACTCGCTCATGAAATTAAGTCCCAATTGCCTGCCTATCGTGTCCTCGGTAACAAAGCATATTAATCCACCGGCCTCTCTCCTCATCCAAGTAATTATGGATGGTGTTACGTAGTCAGCCCTTATAACGGCATCAACTTCATCCTCCCTGTTATCTGAGTCGTGAATGAAGATAATCTTACCCTGCCTTAGTAGCTCTAGTGCTTTCTCGATCATTATTTCATAAACTTAAGGTTTAAGTTAATAAATTTAACTTCAAATTAAGGTTTACGAAATTATTACTTGAGAAACTGAAAGTAACGAACCTAATACAACAGTCTTATTACTATTAGGCCGTATACTAATGAATAGAACAGAACAATACTTTGCAATTGTTTTTTAAGTAAAATCATAAGAATTAATAGTGTGAGCGAAGTTAGAAGAATTAGTCTTGGGGTTGATTGGCTTGATTATGCATTGCTTGGTGGTGTTCCTAGGGGTAATTGGCTCTTAGTCACTGGTGAGCCTGGAGTTGGTAAGAGCGTGTTAGCCATACAAGCAGCAGGGGTTAATGTAGATGCTATGCCAGTGGTCTTTGTAAGTACAGAGACTAGGTTTTTTGATGTTGTTAGGCAAGCTAGGCAATTCAGTGTGGACTTAAGCGATGCAGTGAGCCTTAGTGATGTGTTGACTGGTAAAGTTAAGGAGGTTAAGGGGAATCTCGTAGTCATAGACTTATTCGGTTTAGCCCGCCAGTATAGAGAGTTGCTTAAGGCTAGTGAGAGCGAGGAGGGTGGTGAAGGTAAGGCTAGGGCTAGGTCGCCCTTATCTATGGAGGTTGTGATGGCAAGTATTGAGAAGGCTTATGAGGCGTTGGGGGTTGGTGAGGGGGGTGGGGGTAAGGATGTTCTTGTGATTATAGATTCATTAGCTCCCATGTGGAGTCATGCTCCATCAATGGCTAGGTTAATAACGTATAGGCTTAGGCAGAGGCTTTATAGGAGTAATGTGACTGTGCTCATGACTAATCAATTTGCACCAACCACAGGCATGACATTCGGCTTTGGGGCTGAGCATGTGGCAGACGCTATAATTCACATGTGGTTTGAACCAGTGGAGGAAAAGAAGGAGATTAGGCGTTGGTTAATTATTAAGAAAGCAAGACTAACAAACCATTACCGCAAGGCGGTGAGGTTCGAGATAGAACCAAACAAAGGCCTAGCACTCATAGAGCCAGGCATAGAGGAATTAAAGAAATGGTACGTCGAAAATGTCGGAAGTGGGGGATCGGGCAGTGAGTGATGGGTGTCGTGTAATGGTCATTAAGTTAATGGAGGAGTTTCTGAAGGCATTGGTTGAAGTTGAGAGTAACGTTGAGAGTATTCGGTCTAAGCTTAGGGCTTGTGGAGGTATTGCCCAGCCTTACTTAGATGTTATTGATGGTGTTGATCCTGGAGCCACATTATCTGCTGCTCATTCATATTATCAATATATTAAACTCGCGAAGGGCAATTTACAAGTGAACAGTGAGTATTTTCAGTACATTGATTTAGAGCTTCAGGATCTCAATAGTACTTACCTCACGATAGTTGATAATATGATGCGTGCATTGAGTGCCGAGGATTATGTGAGCGCGTCTTTCCTTGCCGACCTTGCTTTCATAATTAGATCATACATCCTATGTACGCATGGAGGTACTAGCGATTGCGATTGGATGAGAGATTCGTTTAAGGTTAGGGTTTCTATATTGAGGAGATTTAGCAAGTCTCGAGGGGTCTGAATTTATAGCCGTAGTTTATGAGGCCGTATGTACCATCCATTTTTACCATCCTAAACATAACCTCGACCTCCATACCTACCGTGAGTTTCTCGGGATTTAGACAATCCACAATCTGCCCAATCACTCTAACTCCACCCAAGTCAACTACGCCTATTATTAATGGCTTCATCTTCTCAAACTCAGCCGGTACTGAATAAAGAACTGTGAAGTTCACAAGCTTACCAGTGCTTGGTAGTGGATATGGCTTAAACTCCCTAGAACCACACTCGCAAACCGCTCTTGGTGGATAATAAATACGACCGCACTTAACGCATTGAACCCCCTCAAGCCTGTAGTACTGAGGCATCCTCCTCCAGTACCTGGGTATGGATAACTTTTGCTCTACCATATTAGCTCACCCTACTAAGTACTATTGATGTTGATAATAAATCAAAACCAGCCATATCTTGAACAACACCATGCTCAACCTTACCTAAGGAATCGAATGGCTTTACACCCATTAATTCCATAACCATTAATACTAACTCATACATGCCCGAAGCACCGCCTGGAAAGCCCATGGACTTAAGTCCACCACTTGCATTAACTACTAATTTATTACCCATATCCAAAGCACTTGTCGAAAGCAACCTAGGTGTTTCACCTGGTCTCACAAAGCCCATGGACTCAAGGGCCAGCATTCCAAGTATACTATAGACATCGTGCACCTCAATTAAGCCCACGTCATTTGTGGTTATGTGAGCCATCTTAAGGGCCATGTTTGTTGCATTCCTAACCGATAATAATTCAGTTAATGAATCCCTCCGACCTATGTATGAACCGTTAGCGCCAATCCCTATCCCCTTAATCTTAATTACGGCATCACTTTTTAGAGGCTTATTACAGAGTATTACTGCCGCTGAACCATCAACCGCAGGGGCTGCATCATAAAGCCTCAGCGGATCTGCAATTACCTCAGATTCTAAAATGTCCTTTAACGTGGCCTGCTTCTTCATATAAGCAAGCGGGTTCTTACTACCCCTTTCATGCATCTTTATTGGCCATATCGCTAAATCCTCATAATCATAACCATACTTCAACATGTACTCCCTCATGGCGAAGGCTGCCTGGGCTGCTGGAGTCACTCCGAAGAATCCCTCATACTCATAATCCGTTACTGTAGCCAAGGCCTTATTCAATCTAATGTTCGTTGCATCATGCATCTTCTCTACACCAACAACGGCAACGCAATCGTAAATGCCAGCCCTAACCATGTTATAAGCCTCAAGCACGGCAACTCCGCTTGAACCATCACCGCTCTCAATCCTTATTGAGGGTACGTTCCTAAGGCCCACATAGTCAGATAGAAATGCACCTAGAGTGCTTTGATCCTGGAGTAACTCTGAGAAGGCGTTTGCTACGTATATCGCACCTAGGTCTAAATTACCAACTTGATCGAGAGTCTTTAGGAACGCCTCTGCAAATAATTCCTTAAGCCCCTTCTCATAATGCCTACCGCCAGATACCAGTGAGTGGGCTACGACATATACTTCTGACGTATTGAACACCAACATTTGCCATAAATGTGAAGTTTTTAAATATTCCCTATGCATGCCTTAGGCTAATGGTCGAGGAGTTAAGCATAGAGGATTTGCTTACTAAGATAGGTAATGGTGAGGTAAAGCTTCACGAATTAGATAAACTTTTGGGGGATTCGAATAAGGCGACAAGTATTAGGAGGGCCTATATAGAGAGATCAACTGGAGTAAAGCTTGAGAACGTAGGTAATACAGTAATTGATTTTAACACCGTAGTGGGTAGAAACATTGAGAACACAGTAGGCGCCGCACAGATACCAATAGGGATTGCAGGCCCCCTACGAGTAATTGGTGATTATGCAAATGGCCTTTACTACATACCACTAGCTACCACTGAGGGGGCTCTTGTAGCCTCCGTAAATAGAGGCGCGAAGCTAGTCACAGAGGCTGGTGGTGCCAGGAGCAAGGTTATTAATGATGGAATGACAAGAGCACCTGTCATCACCGTACCTAGCATTATCGATGCTGTTGAGTTGGTTAATTGGGTTAACGAGCACTTCAACGAGGTCAGGGAGGTTGCTGAATCAACAAGTAAGCATGCGAGACTTCAGGGTATTCAGCCATTTATCGTTGGTAATAATGTATGGCTTAGGTTCAGGTTCGCGACTGGCGATGCAATGGGTATGAATATGGTAACCATAGCCACGGACAAAGCCGTTAAGTACATACTAAGTAATTTCCCGAGGGCCAGGTTAGTAGCCCTCAGTGGCAATATGTGCGTTGATAAAAAGGCTAATGCAGTTAATTTCTTACTTGGTAGGGGTAAAACGGTAGTTAGTGAGGTAATAATACCGAGAACAACGCTTGAGAAGTGGGGAGTCACTGCTAAGGATGTTTCTGAAGTTAATTATAGGAAGAATCTATTGGGTTCAGCATTAGCCCACGCCTTTGGCTTTAATGCCCACTTTGCCAATATCGTAGCTGCTATATTCATAGCCACGGGCCAAGATGTCGCCCAGGTCGTAGAGTCAAGCATGGGAATCACTTGGATGGAACCTCTGGACAATGGTGACTTATACGTGTCAGTTACATTACCTAGTCTTGAGGTGGGTACTGTGGGTGGTGGAACAGGATTACCAACACAGAGAGAGATGCTTCAAATGCTTGGGGTTTATGGTTCTGGTAATCCCCCGGGGTCTAATGCCCTTAAGTTTGCCGAGATAGTGGCGGCTGCTGTTTTAGCAGGTGAAATTAACCTGGTTCTTGCATTAGCTCGTGATGAACTTGCCAGGGCACATGAGATGCTAGGTAGGGCTGGCAAGAGATTAGAACATAAATAATGATATATATTGGGAATGATAGGTCTATAGTTCATAAGGCGAAGTGATAAGACTTATAAAGAATTGCAGTAATTTTTCTCTTGGGGATTAGCTTGGTAATTTATGTTTCTCCAGACAAGAAAGTTGTTGAGAAGACCCTTCAAACAGAGCTTAAGCGGATGATGCTTAGCGAGCTTATTGATGGTGAGGTAATCGTAGGTGCTGCTATTATTGATTCAAACGGCATTCCCATCATTTATCATATCCCCAACACCCTCACTGTTAAATCCCTCAAAAACCTCCTCTCCTTAATAGAATTCGTCGATCATACCGCTAAAATCAATGATGACCTCCTTGGTTCATATCAATATCTCATAATCCGCTTCTCAAACTTCAAAATTGCTTTCTTCGAAATGGGTTCTAAGGGCTGGTTCATGGTTTTCGTAAACCCAGTCTGGCATGTTGAGAATGTGGTGTCAAAGATAAAGCAGTTTATGATTAAAATACAAAGAATAATCTAAAACCAACTTCTTAAGCTTGGGTAGAAAATTGCTGCCTCAAATATATAAGGCTGAGCTATGCGCATACTGCAATGTCAAAGATTGGAGGTAATGTAAAAGTACCGGAGATGGAGGTTAAGGAGGTTTCTCTCGATCCTTCAAGAACTGCCGTCATTGTTGTCGACATGCAGAATGACTTTGTTAAACCAAATGGCAAACTATATGTACCAACAGCACAAGCTACCATACCGGCAATAAGGAGATTACTAACGAAGGCCAGAGATGCGAATGTACCAGTAATATACACGCAGGACTGGCATTTCAAGAACGATCCTGAGTTCAAGATTTGGGGTGAACACTGTGTAATGAATACTTGGGGTGCAGAGATAATAGATGAACTCAAGCCAATGCCGGATGATATAGTAATTAGAAAGCGTAGGTATGATGCATTCTTCGGTACTGATCTAGACTACGTACTTAGGCATGTGGTTCATGCTGATAATCTCGTAATAGTTGGTACAGTTGCAAACATATGCGTATTACACACTACGGGAAGCGCAGCGTTAAATTGGTACAATGTTATTATGCCAATAGACGGCATATCCGCTCTTGATGAATTTGATTACTACTTAACACTTAGACAGGTTACATTCCTATACAAGGGTATACTTACGAAGGTTGACAGTATAGTATTTAAGTAAAATTATTTATTGCATTTTAGGAGCAGACATGCAATTAGGGGTTCATTATAGAGCCTTTAAAAGCGCTGTATCATTAAGGTGGTGAGGTGAATAGGCAAGGTGGTGTTGGTGGTGAGGATTGGCATCGTTCCATCTTATTTGTGTTGATTTCCATAGTTGTTATAATAGCCACAATAGTCATATTACTAAGGTCAGGACTTGCCAAGGCTAGGTATGAGTTGCCTAGGTATCCGCTTTACCTTGTAATATCTGAGTTAATCTACCTAGTGCAACTAGCCTTGGTCGGTGTTAGGCTTAGTATAATATTTAATAAGGGTGTTGGACATAGAATAAGTACCCCCGAATTAATTAAAATAGCTGCTGCCCAAACCTTCGCATCATTACTAGTGCCTGGTTTCTACATAGGTGGTGAGGCAGTGTCAATAGCTTACTTAACCAGTAATGGGCTACCGACCACAAGAGCCACGGAGGGTATTACACTTAGGTATGCCATAGACACCATAACGTTAGCCTCAATGGCATTACTGCTGTATTTACTTAACCTTGTTGTTATTCCCTATATAGCGTTAGTAATTGCCTCGGTATTGTTGATTGCTTATGCTGTGTTGTTCATAACGATAGTTAGTGCGAGGCTTGGTAGATATATCGAGGGGTTCCTGAGGTTTCTTAGTTCTAGGATTAACTTTATGAATAGATTAATAGTAATTAATGAAAATGAGGCTTACGGGATTAAATTATCGTTAAAAGATTATTTTATTCTATTTTTACTATCTGTGCTGCAGTGGGTTCTCACGGGGCTTAACGTGACTTTGATCCTCAATGCCCTAGGTATAAATGCTAATTTACTCACGGGTATCGTAATATCAATATCGTATGTAGTACTCACATACATATCGGTGCTTCCAGGATCGGCAGGGATCGGGGAGTTAGTAAACCTATATATATTGGATAGTCTTGGGTTAGGTAATTATTACCTAGCGTATGATGTATGGTTCAGGATAATAACATATGTAGCACCACTAATAATACTAATGCCCATATTCCTAAGTGTAACAAGGAAAATAACAATTATTAATCGCAGAAATCCCTAAATGTAATAGCCTCCACGGGACTTGTCTATGCTGACCATACCTGTACGTTCAATGTATACATATCGTATTGCCATATGATGCATCAATCGTAAGAACTCTCAGTAGGTATTTCGGAAACTCTGGACTGAGTTCCCTTGAGTATTTCATTTATTACCTTAATTGCGTTTTTCCTTGATAGATAGTGATTGCCATTGCCGCAGTATGGGCTGTAGACACACTTTGGACATCCATCAATGCATGTGCAATGTGTTAATATGTCGAACGATATCCTAAGCACATCATCCATCTTGCTTAAGAACATCCTCGTAGCTCCCGAACCGCCTGGATATGCATCGTAAATTATTATATGTCCAGTTGGGTATGATACGCCACCCATGTCTGTTGGTCCTGCCCCAATTACGTTTTCCCCAACCATAATTATTATATGTTCAGCAGCGTGATAACCTTTACCCCTCTCTATGGTGTCTACGTTTTCAAAGGGGCTGAAGGTTATGAATGGCGCATATATTACTAAGCCCCTAGTCTTAAACTCATAACTTATTGGTTTCTCTAAATCTCTTCTTTCAATAATCTCACCACTACTGAATCTCTTGATTAGGTATCCATGAACCATCTCTTTAATTGTCAATTTAGCGTATTGATAAGGCACCGAGTGTATTAAACCCTCCTCAAGGACATCATCAATCCTCGGCTCTGAGCGATAAAGGGCTGTTGTGTATAGATCATAATCATCAGAAAGTCTCTTAACGTATGCTCTCCTTGTCTCGAGATCAAGCTTCTGAACCTCATAGACTCTACCACCATGTAGATATATAGCCCCTTCATGGAGTTCTCTCAATGCCATTGGGAGTTCCCTAAAGCCTATGACTCTCTTATTCTCACCAATTATCTTAATAGTATCACCAATACCCCTAATGCCATGTATCGTCTTAACCAATTCACGACCTTTATCAATCACAACGTAATAATTACCCCTAACCTCAATAAGACCCTCCTTAACAAGCATCCTCAGAACCTCTTCACAAAATACGTCCACAGAACCGCTCCTCACGGGCTTCTCATAAGCCATTAATAGACAGTGTCTCCTGGCGATATCTTCATTCCTTTCCTCAACATAGAGATCCTCAGGCCTCCTGGCATAGAACTCCCTGGGGTTAGAGGTATAGTATGTACTCATTGGATCATCACCAAGCACTTGAATTACATAGGATAATTGGCCTCTCCTACCAACCCTACCGCTTCTCTGAAGGTACTTAGAGTAACTTGGTGGTATTGTTGCCATCACAGCCACGTCCACATCACCTATGTCAATCCCCATCTCGAGAGTTGGTGTAGCCAATAGGACTAAGTATTTACCTTCTCTAAATCCATCCTCAACTTCATGCCTCTCCTCAATTGTTAGGCCTGCCCTATGAACCCTAACCTTATCACTGATATTCTTCCTATCTACCAACTTCTTAATTAACTCCACGAACCTATGACTATCAGCAAACACGAGACACTTCATACCCCTCCTAACGCAAGTCACAACTAACTCCGCAGCTTCAGCAAGCCTACTTCTACTAATGGGCTTAACTAAAACATGCCTAGTAATACCCTTTCTGCCCTCAGGACCCTGCACGAGAACCACATCCTCAACTCCTAGGAGTCTTTTAGCGAAATCTGCGGGGTTTCCAACAGTAGCTGTGGACACGATGTACTGAGGATTCCTCATGAACCTGGCCATTCTACGTAAGACATAATGTACATGTGTCCCAAAGACACCATTGTATATATGGAAATCATCGAGAACAATAATACTGTGGTCCCTGAGAACGTCCCTGAATCTAGCTACATGCGTTAACGCCTCACTAATCATGTCGGGATTCGTGATTAATATATGAGGCGGTGATGAGTATACCCTAGACCTAACCCCACTAGGTACGTCGCCGTCATAAGGAAGTGCGGATATGTTTGTTGATTTTAGGTATTTCTGTATTCTCATTAATTGATCCCTAGCTAATGCCTTTGTTGGATACATCACTATGGACTTAACCCCCTTTCTAATAGCTAGAGTAATTAGAGGTAGGAGAAATGCTTCTGTCTTACCAACCCCTGTACCAGCCATTATTGCTGTATTCTCGCCATTAATTATTGATTGATATGCCCTCCACTGAAAATCATACAACCTATCAATACCTAAGCTCTTAAGCTCATTAATTAGTTCCTTAGGTAAGTCCAAAGAGTCAATGATAGGCCCATAACTCACCTCATTAGGTTTATCCTCATGAACATGTAGTATCAACCTAGCTCTATCATTACCTAGCTCACCTATGAACTCATCCTCAAGCATGTACTTAGCTACTTTAATTCGATCAAACATGAAATGACTAAACAGGGTATCTATCCTAAAGATTAATAACTTTGGGTGGTTCAAGTCTCATGATACTCAACTCATCAAGCCCCTTAAGCCTTAGTACTCCACTGTCTAGAGAAAGCGCCTTGCTCCAAGCCTTAATTATGGGCCTAACTCTACCACCACACTTAGGGCACTTTCTCAATTCACTCTCAGTCTCAAAATCAACGTAACAATTAGGGCATCTAAACACATTTAATGAACGTTGATTATCAATAGCGAGAGAAACTATGCTAGGTATCTCCAGTATCATAAAGCCATCAATAATACCAACAATTTCCTTGACGAACTCAATATTGAATGAAGCGAGATCTAGGGAAGTGAAGACCTCCTTAGCGCCAAGGGATTCCTTGATCCAATCCCTAGCCCTAATCAACCAATCCTTACTTGGAGGTGCGTTGATTATTATGGCGCCATAAGGCTTAGAGACACCTACATTAGGGTTTATTGCATCAATCACCGCATAACTCACCTGAGAGCCTCCTGAGCCTGTAGATACTATATTAATAATATCATCCTCAACATTTAAGAAGCCCTCAGGTACTACGCCATCAACACCGCCAGCTAATGCTGCCTTCACGAAATCCTTACTTGGTTCAGGTATTGCTGAGCCATGTATAAAGACCCTAAAGCCTAGTTTCTTAAGCCATGCCGTTACGGAGGCCAAGGAGACCAAAGGCCTGAGCTCACCTAAAACTTGCCTAATTAAATCATTATTAGCAACCTCGAATTCAGCAATAGGTTCTGGAGGCACTATTGGTGTGGCATCTCTAACGTACTTAACAGGCTTTAAATCATTGAGTAGCCAGGACCCGACAAACATGCACCAGGGCAATCCACACCACTTCAATAATATCCTCACAACAGCAATCCTAAGAAACAGGAATATTAACCTTTATTGATATCAAGTAAATGACTATTTTTATTATTGAGAAAATTATTGATATCTTGATTAAATCTTGATCTCCTTAATGTCAGGGAATTCATCCTCGAAGTACTCCTGTTCACCTTTAATTCCCTTATTTCTTTTCTCACGTTCAATTCCCCTAAGCTCCACACGCCTGATCTTACCACTAATAGTCTTAGGCAGCTCAGGTACAAATTCAATAATCCTAGGCCTCTTATATGGCGCTATGTTTAATCTAATGAACTTAAATATATCATGAGCTAACTCTCTACTTGGCGTATATCCTGGCTTAAGAACAATGTACGCCTTAGGCACAAAGCCTCTAATTGGGTCTGGACTCGGTATCACTGCGGATTCGGCAACAGCCGGATGCCCAAGCAAATCGCTTTCCAACTCAAAGGGACCTATTCTATAATCACTCGACTTAAATACATCATCTGCACGGCCAACGAAGTACAAGTAGCCCTCATCATCCATAAATGCAACATCGCCAGTGAAGTAGAGGCCCAGTCTAAAGACCTCCTTGTTCTTATTCTCATCATCGTAACCAACCATTAACCCAACGGGTCTTGGGCTCGTTCTAATGGTTATATGACCATCCTTATTAATACTCACGGGATTTCCATCCTCATCAACAAGCACTATGTCATAGCCAGGGGCTGGCTTACCCATTGAGCCGGGTTTAATTTTCATTCCTGGGAAGTTACCCACCATTAGTGTTGTCTCTGTTTGGCCATAACCGTCACGTATGTGCTTCCCCGTGGTTTTATATACTCTCTCGATAACCTCTGGATTTAACGGTTCACCGGCACTAACAAAACTCTTAATTCTCTCCAGATTGTACTTAGTCATGTCTTCAAGTATTAGCATGCGCCAGACCGTGGGTGGCGCACATAGGGTGTCAATACTATACTCCTCAAGAACCTTTAAGTGGTTTGCTCCACTGAACTTACCGCTATAGTCGTACACCACCGTGGTCGCTCCAGCATTGAATGCTGCGAAGAATGTTGACCAAGCCCACTTTGCCCAACCGGGGCTGGATATATTCATGTGCTTGAAACCTGGCTTTACGCCAATCCAATACATGGTTGTTAAGTGCCCCATGGGATAGCTTGAGTGCGTGTGTATTACCATTTTTGGCTTTGCCGTGGTTCCTGAGGTGAAGTAAACTAATAATGTTTCGTTGGTCTTAGTCTCTACACCTCTGAAGTTCTCTGACTTGCCGTTCACTAATTCATAGTAATCAACCCAGCCGGGGCTTGATCTGCCTAGAGTTATGAAGTACTTTACACCAAGCTTTTCAAGCTTATCCTTGATCTGATTAACCCTATCAGTTACCTCGGGATCTACTATCATAGCTTTGAAATGAGCCCTAGCCGTCCTATCCTCAATATCTGATGTAGTTAATAACGTGGTTGCAGGTGCTATTACAGCACCCATCTTCATCAGAGCCAGGAAGGACTCAAAGAGTTCAGGTCTATTGTTAAGCGTGACCATGACCGCATCACCCTTACTAACACCAAGCTCAGTTAGGGCATTGGCAAGTCTATTTGATCTAGCCCTAAGCTCGGCATAACTGAATGCCTTATAATCGCCTGTCCTAAATAATTCATCATTTATATAAATGAGTGCTGGATTTGCGGCATTCTCAGCTAGATAACCATCGAAGTAGTCCACCGCCCAGTTAAACACACCAGGAGGGGGCCATTGGAAGTTCTTCCTTGCTTCTTCATAACTACTAGCGTTGAGTAAAACATCTCTCTGCTTGAGGAACTCACCGATAACTTTCGCACTTGACTCCATGGATTAGCAATAGCATTAATTGCTTAATAAACATTACCTAGCTCTGTTGCTATAATTACTAATTACTAGACATTCATAATTGATGCTGCAATAATACCTATTACAACCATGGTGAAGCCCACAGCCATCCTAAAATTAAGGCGCTCACCAAGCCTTATTATTGCTAAAGCCTCAGTTATTAGTGGTGATAGAGATGTTATTAGTGTTGGTATTATAATCCCAGCATAATAAACTGATAATACATATAATGGACCACCAATACCATAACTAATTAAACCAGCAAGAAATACCTTACTACTTAACCTAATCCTCACACCCTCAAGCACAATCTTCAAGAGTAAGGAACCAACCATGAGTATAACACCTCTTACGAACACAATTCCCCATGGATTAGTATAATCATAGGCTTGGTAGAGGGCTAAGAACGAAAATGCGTAGAGTACCGCCGATAATAGAGCCATCGCATAGCCATAAACTCTACCACCACCTGAACCCATTAGTAAGTATAGGCCCAGGGTTATTACTGCTGCAGGTAACAGATAAATTACATATGAGGAATTAAATATGAGCATTAAGAGGGGTAATATAACAATGTATGAATAGGACACGGCATTGGCAACACCAACATCAGCATACCTAAGCGATATTAAAAATACATAAGTTCCAAGAACAGGTCCCAAAATTGCGAAGAGAATACCATAGACCCACGCATAGACATTAAGTGGTGGCCTAAGGAAGATGAAGGGTAGGGCTAGTATGAAGGCACCTGCTGAATTAGATATAAGGTCGTCAAGTGCGCTCCCAGAGGCTCCTACTCGGTATAGTATTGGTGATATAGCCCAAGATACAGATGCAGCAAAGGCCAGCGTAATACCGAGTACGTAGTTAATCATAACTAAGCAGAATTAGCAATAGCATTAAAATGCATATCCTTAGCAACCCATGTGAGATATGCTTAAAATCTGCGCAGAATTAGTAATGGGGTGCTGAGGAGGAGTATTTACCTAATTGTTGGAATAGCGTTATTGATAATTGGTGCCTTACTATTAATACTCTCTCTACATAAGCAAGAGACATTGGTTCAATTTCCCACTAATACATCATCACCATCCTACCTCCTACTCAGTAATTGGAATAATCTAAGCATCTACATATCCACAAATTATCCAATACCAAAACCAATACTTAATGGAGAACATGCAGAACCGCCATCAATACTCCAGGTATTCTATGGTAAGTATGGTTTATTGGAGATGAACATAACAATAATGGGCGCAGGACCCACTAGATCAGCCTATCTAACGCTTAACAATACAGTAATTATTGATGAAGCAGAGGGGAGAACCATGATTGCGTTACCACCAAACTACACATCAATTGCCATAATCCAAAAATCCAACGTTACCACTTACATAAAGGTCTTCCTACCGAAGAACTACACCTATGAAGTTATTAATAGTAATGATATTGTAATAACGAATCCATTACTAATGAACATATACTCAAATGTAGAACTATCAATAAGTACCATAGGCAATTGGACAACTATTAATGCCAGTGGGAATCATACATACATAATATTAACCATTGGTAACAATAAAACAATATCCATTAATGACTTATTAAGTATTAATAATCGAGAGGTTAGTAAATGGCTTAGTATTGCAAGGAAGCCAAAGTTAAGCGGAGCGTTACTTAACGAGTATTACTTAAGCTTATTACTGTTAATGGACGATCAAAATCCAGTGACTGGGGAGTTTGTGGCATCACCAGAGCCGGTTTACTTCTACTCATGGGTTAGGGACTCCTCCTTTGCAGCCATAGCGCTTCAATCAGCTGGTTACTATAGGGAGGCTGAGAAGTATTGGTTATGGATGTGCAGTAATCAAAACTCAAGCGGTACTTGGTATACACGTTACAACTTTTGGTTTGGTAATCCAGACACAACCTTCGGCATACCTGAATATGATAGCGTGGGGCTCTTTCAGATTGGTGTTTGGCAGTTTTACGAGCTCACCCATAATAAGACATTTCTTGAGACCGTCCTTCCATGCATCAATAAGTCATTGAGGTGGGAGACAGAGGCTATTGCAAGCAATGATGATTTGATACCTAAGGATCTCAGTATATGGGAGAGCAATTATGCATATAATTTCTGGACGCAGGCTATTGATGATCTTGGTCTATACTCGGCTGCACATATTTATGAAGCCTTAGGTCTAAATAACGCTTGGATTCTAAGGCTTGCCCGTGAACTCAACTCAACAATACAAAAATACTTCTATGCGAAGGGCTTTTACTCCCAGGCGTTGATGGAATCTACATTATATACAAGTAATGGTTCAAAGATGATATACGTACCTAATGGCATACCTGATTCATCAACAATATTACCAATAGTCTTAGGCTTAATAAATCCGAGAAGCCATGAAGCCATGAGTACAATTGATAAGGTGATTAATACGTTAATGATAAATGGCGGGCTAGCTAGATTCCCAGTCGATGATTATCACTATGATTCTAGCCTGTACGATAGCACGGGCCCCGATCCACCTTGGGTAATAACTACATTATTCCTAGCCATGTACTACGAGGATATTGGCAATTACCCAGAGGCTCTGCAATTACTTAACTGGTGTGTTGAGCATTCACAACATGGCTTGTTACCTGAAGCTGTTGATCCGAGACTTGGTTATCCACTACCAACTACCTCACCGTTGACTTGGTCGGCTGCCATGTATGTGATGGCATCACTTAATTATAAATCCCAGGGAAATCCCATTACTGAATTAACGGTGTTATTAGCCGTGGTTGTGATTTTACTTTCTATAATCATGTTTGTGGTTTACGGTAAGAAGAAATGACTTTATTAAATAACTCTTATGGTCTCGCCATTGTTCATGAAGACTGTTGGTATCTTTAGTTGCAATTCAATGGTTAGAGCTAAGTTAACTATCTTACTTGGTTCTCCATGAACAAGCATTACTTTATGTGGTTTGGGTTCCATATTCTTTACATAATTAATTAATTGCCTCCTATCACTATGCCCTGAGAATCCCGGAACCGACTCCACCTTCATCTTAATATCAAGTGTTACCTTATCTGTGTAATACCTAATGGCTATCTTCCTTTCGCCTTGCTGGATTCTTCTACCTATCGTATTCTCGGCTTGGTAGGACACAAATATGAGCATGTTTCTCTCATCCTCAGCCGCATTTACGAAATAATCCATTATAGGACCACCATTGAGCATTCCATGCGGAGCTAATATTACGGCTGGCGGGCCTTGGAGGATTTCTAAAACTTGTTCTTTACGTTTCTCAGGATCCCTCGCCCTCTCTATTGGCTTCACATACTCGCTTAAGAACGGGTTTAATCCATCATAAATCATCTCCCTCAATGTCTTATTTAGATAG
>JZWU02000033.1:0-14635 GCA_000960865.2 Vulcanisaeta sp. AZ3
AGTACTACTTAGCCAAGGCTGGTATATTGGCCGTTAGAAGGGTTAAGAGAAGCGATATTGAGAAGCTCGTTAGGGCGACTGGCGGTAGGCTCATTACGAATATTGAGGATATGACTGAGAATGATCTGGGCTTCGCCGGACTTGTTGAGGAGAGGAGGGTTGGGGATGAGAAGATGGTGTTGTTGAACAGTGTAAGAATCCAAAGGCCGTTAGCATACTTATTAGGGGTGGCTTTGAGAGGTTGGTTGATGAGGCAGAGAGGAACTTAACCGATGCTCTTAGTGTTGTATCTGATGTAATCGAGGAGCCATACGTATTACCAGGTGGTGGTGCCCCTGAGATGGAGGTTGCTAAGGTTGTTAGGCAGTTCGCGAGTAAGGTTGGTGGTAGAGAACAGTATGCTGTTGAAGCTTTTGCAAATGCTGTGGAAGTAATACCAAAAACTCTAGCTGAGAATGCGGGCCTTGACGCCATTGATACATTAACTGAGCTAAGGCATATACATGAGAGTAAAGAGGATGGATGGAAGTACGGCATAAACGTCTTTACAGGGAAGGTTTCAGACATGTGGTCTTTAGACGTCATTGAACCATTAGCTGTGAAAATACAAGCCCTTAAGGCAGCTGTAGAGGCCACAACAATGGTACTTAGGATTGACGAGATAATTGCTGCTAGCAAGATTGAGAGCGGTAAGGAGAAGACGGAAGGCGGAGGAGAGGGTAAAGGCGAAACTTCCTCAATGGAGTAATACCATACTCATTAAAATACTTATAAGACTAATAATAAAAACATTGAAATATTAATTTCAATGCCAAGCTCCCTTTTGAATATTCTTAAGGAAAGGAGGAGAACCATTAATATTAACACTTGAATTAGCACTATGAACAATAAGTTCCAATGAACGCCAAGCAACTGGAGAGATTTCGCGACCGCGGGTATTGCGAAAAGAAGTATGTAGTAACCCACCATTATTGTCCTTAAACCTCTCCTAAACATGCTTATCGTCAACTTATCACTTGCAAACCTAATGGCGAGTATATACCTTGCTAGGCCGATCTCAGTCATTGATAAATCACCTTCCAACTCTCTAGAAAGTAATGAATCTAATAAGTCATTACCCTTATTATTTAATGCTCTAAGTACGTAGAACCATTTACGCGAATCTTCAATACCGAGAACATCCACCAATATTGAACCCTTACCGCTAATTATGTTATTAATAAAATCATCATATACTTTCATGGACTTCAATAACTCATAGTTTAACTTAACCTTAAGGGTTAAGAATAACCTTTTAATAATTAACACGGCCGTTGCTATGAATATGGGTGTTAAGAGCGAAAGATAAGGACTTGTAAGTGTTGATATTATAAATAAGGCAATCGGTCCTATCGAGATAGTTCCAATTATTATTGTTAATGATTTTTCAAAAGAATCTAAAACTTCCTGAGCCTTAGCTTTAGCATTACCTGATAAATACTCATTAATGCTCATAGTTATTCACGAACATACTATTTAATTCATAATTTAATTTAATTGCATAATCCACATAATTGTAAATTTTTCTTAATTTAATGATAATATTAGAAATAATATTCAGTTGATCTTGATTAAACATAAGATCTTGTGGATACACTATCGTCTTAACTCTACGTTCCGTATTCGCCCTTTCCATAATAATTATTATATACTTGCTTAAATCGATAATATTATCTAGGGAAAAGATTCTCAGTCTATTTATTAATGATTGAATGCTATCTGCATGTGTCGTAGCCAATACCTGGAGTCCTGCATTAACTCCGTGAACTAATGCCTCAAAATGCTCCTTCTCCCTTAATTCACCAATTATTAATATACCATAACCTCTATGTAACGACTTTAGAA
Organism: Vulcanisaeta sp. AZ3; assembly: GCA_000960865.2. Classification (GTDB taxonomy): domain Archaea; phylum Thermoproteota; class Thermoprotei; order Thermoproteales; family Thermocladiaceae; genus Vulcanisaeta. Next base: position 1,885 of record JZWU02000033.1, read on the forward strand.
CCTCCTCTGCCTTACCGATTATTGACCTAACCTTAACGCTGGGTGTTGGCAATTCGAGGGATTCGTCTGCCTCGTCTATGTATATTCTCCTGAGGTTTAGTGGTATTGCCATATCTAACGCATTTAAAAGAGTTGTTTTTCCACTTGATGGAGGGCCTATTATTAATACATTGTACTCATTACGTAGTGATAAAATAAGTTTACTAGCATCGGTTATGTTTAATGCATTTGTACTTATTAGGTTGCTTATTGTAAATGGCCTCTTATGAAGCCTAATATGTACAGCAATACCCTCGACAAGTGGCCACCTATCTACCGTAATTCTAAGCCTTCTTCCTGCAATATCGATTGCGAATTTACCGCTTGGGTTGTCCGTAGAAACTCTAACACCACTAATATTAGCTAACCTTAATAGTTGCCTAGCAATGACTTGTGAATTAATGTTCAATACGATACATGTGCCGTATTTTATATGGTTTACGTACACGGAGTCTTGTGTTATGTATATATCCTCAATATCCTTATCAAGAAGTAAAGGAGTTAATTCGCCTAGGTTAAGGCTTGCGAGGAGGATGGCCAATCGGTATTTTTTATCATCTATAAAAAGCGATAGAAATTGGTCTCTAACAGAGATTAATGACGATAATGAATAATCACTATTCGGTACTACATTACGTACTATCTGCACTAAGTAATTCACATATTCATTAGAAACCCTATCAATGACGATTGAGCACTCATCAGTGTTTAGTTTATTCAATAATTTGTAAGAAAGTGAAATATTAATTGCGTCATTCGTTAGTTCATCATTTGGCTCATTATTAATAATTAGTAAAAAATCTCCTATACCTATTACGTATCCCTCATTATATGAACTTAGCTTAACTGCATCAGGATCCACCTTTTTAATGACTCCCAGGAGGAATCTATCCATTGAGTTTGTTATGTTAAGTTTTCGTGATATCCTAAGGACATCCTTAACGCTTAACTTGCCGCAACGATCCACGGCTTCAATAATATCAGGATCTATCTTATCCTCTATTGCCATCTCAGCAAGGGACTTTGCTAATTTACATTTATTGAGATTCTTACATACCATGCAGTTAATTAGTTGGTGAGCAATTATGAACATGGCATTTGAGATTCCTCGTTCTTTACGAATAGTATGACGCCTTAACATTGATAATCCTAAATAATTATTCTCAATGAAATATAAAGGGGTAGAAATGTAGAGTTTAAGGGCATAGTTTATACACATAATCTCTCAATGTAAATGGACTTACTTGAGCAGCCTCTGCTACGTCCTCTATTCTTAGCTCACGACCTTCTCTCTTACTTACACAATATATTATCGCAGCCGCTAGATTTATTGGACTTTTTGATTGTACGAACGATCTCTCTAATCCATTAAGGAATTCCTCAGTCTTTGGATAGAGATTTACCCATTGATCACCAAATAATCTAACGAGCCCTGACTTAACGTGAGCCAATACCCTATTCTTCAGGCTATATTTAACGCCGATGGCCATTAACGACTCCCTTACAGTCTCAAAATTTAGTTTATGGCCTCTTGATTTGCATATATTAATAACGAGCTTTGTGCTTATTGGTAGGTTGTTTGTGAGTATTACATGCAGCACTGCAGCAATTGCCGCTTGATAATACCTCACGCGATCATTGTTCATTCTCTCCTTACTTATTATTTTACGAAAAATTATCTTAGCCTCCTCGGCATACGTATTGTCAATGCCAAGAGATCTGACTATGAAGTTTATGCACTCATATGCCCTATATATTGAGTAACTCTCATGCTTTGTCCTGAGCCTTTTGTCTATTATTTTCAGTTTCTTATAGATACTGAGCTTTAAACTATTGTCCTTCTTAATGCTCCTCTCAACGGATCTCCATATTGGTGATAAATCGATTTCATCGCTATTATATAGTGGTGATGCTTGTGTGTACGTATCGTATACGTATACAGAGCTTAAGACGCTAGCGCAATCAATGCATACATACTGACCATCTCTCTCAATTATTCTTGAACTTCCACAGTATGGACATTTCATGTTAGGTAATGTGTTACTCTATGGTTTAATAAGCCACGTGCTTCTATACCATAGAAATCAGGATTTATTAAATTAAACCCTAGGGTGTGTGAGTTTATTGAAAGTTTCACTTACCTAATTAGTTTTAGCCCGATGTAAACCTTCTCGCCAATCCTGGCCTCGTCTTTAAAATTATTAATGTCAAGTATTAGGCCACCTATCGATATTTTGACTAAACCTTCACTCACGTAATAAACGACACCACTCATATACACGTCCCAATTGGTTACATAATTAGGATCTCTATCATTGCTAATGCTAATCCTAATATTGTTTCCCTGCTTAATATTAACACCAACAGCATCTTTAGGATACTCAAGGACCAGGAAGAATCCTGATTGGCTTTCCATCTTAAGCCTAACTACGCCTTGGTAACTAGTTTCCTCAACATTAATAACCCTGAAATCAGCGCTTAAATGCATCGTTATTTAGAAAGGAAAAGTACTAAAAAGCTTATCCCATGCTAAGCTGGGCAGTTATGTCGTTATTAGCTGATGCAGTGAGGAGGTTCAACGCCGAACTACTCAACATGATTAATAAGGAGGTTAGAATAACGACAACCACAAATATGACATACCAGGGACTACTCGTGGGTGTTGATAACTCATTAAACGTAATACTTGTAGATGCCATTAACAATAAGAATGAGAGATTTTCCAGGGTCTTAATAATGAGTCACTCAATCATAGATATGGTTCTCGTGGAGGAATTCATAGACCTCAGAGAATTTGCAAGGTACATAGATAAGTACTTCCCAGGTATGGTTAAGTACGTAGAGGAGGCAAATATAGTTCAGATAGGTAATGTTAAGGTAACTACAGCGGGTGTTGAGGGTTCAGGACCGCTGGCCAAGCGTGTCAAGGAGCTATTTGATGAGTTCCTATCGAAGCGAAAAACCTAGATAATTAATCGTTGACTTTAATTAATTAGTTGCCTAATTTCTAACTAATAATTAATTAAAAGATTATGATAATGTTTAAAAAATAATTGCTAATCTCAAGAATATATTTGTATTTATGAAGCTTCTATATTTATCTAATTGTTGTAGCATTTCTTCAAACTTATTGTCTTCATACTATGCATAAATAGCAAGTAATCCAGCATTAATAAATCCCCACACTAACGAAAAATAACTTCCGTAATCCAGGCTATGGATAGAGGGACCTGGGTATTTTTAATCCAGAGAAGGACCAGTTGTGTTTATTAACGTTAGCAATGTACGTATCCTGAGGATGGTGTTTGAGATATTAGATAAGGATTTGGCTGGGAGGATTGGTAAGTTAAGGACTAGGTCAGGTGTTATTGAAACTCCTGCATTATTTCCTGTGGTGAATCCTGTGAAGCAAGTCGTATCATTGAAAGAAATTGAAGAGGCGGGTTTTAATCAAGTAATAACTAATGCTTATCTGTTAAAGAGACATTATGGAGATTTAATCAAGGATATTAATATACACAAATTCCTTAACTGGAATAAGCCAATAATGACTGATTCAGGTGCATACCAATTATTAATGTATGGAAAAGTCGATGTTTCATCTGACGAGATACTCAAGTATGAAGTTGAGATAGGCACAGACATAGGCGTTATCTTGGACATACCAACTCAGTGGGGTAGGCCTAGGGAGGCAATTTTTCTAGAGGTTGAGGAGACTCTTAGGAGGGCTAGATTAGCCTTGCTGAGGCTTAAGGAGTGGGATCCAGAACATAGGATGCTCATTGTTGGCCCAATACAAGGTGGTGATAAGCTCGATATACTAAGTTATGCAGCAGATAGGATGAGTGAGTTAGACTTCGATATATATGCCATAGGTTCGCCAACAACGCTCTTGGAAGATTATGACTTCTCAACAATAATTAGGATGATAACCACCGTGAAGTTAAGAGTACCACCAGGAAAGCCTATACATCTATTCGGGGCAGGACACCCCTTAATACTGCCTTTTGCCGTGGCTATGGGTATTGACTTATTTGACTCAGCTAGTTACGTTCTTTACGCCCGTGATGATAGGATAATACTCAGAGACAGAACTGTAAGGCTTAACGAGCTTAAGGTCGATAGAATACCTTGCAACTGCCCAGTCTGTAGGAGATACTCAGTTAAGGAATTAATGAGTATGGGGAGGTCTGAACGTGAGAAATTACTAGCAGTTCATAACCTCTATATGCTTTGGGAGGAGCTCCAAGAGATTAAGGCTAGGATTAAGGAGGGCACTTTGTGGGAATACCTCGAGGAAAAGGCTGGCGGTGATGCAAGGGTGAGATCGGCATTACTAGCTTTGAGAAGAGGATTAAGGGGATTACTAAACCTTATGCCTAACGAGTCAGGACGTGTGAGAGCATTGCACATAGTGTCCTTTGAATCTCTTCATAGGCCTGAAATCATCAGGCATATGGAGAAGCTTCTTGGGAATTATGAACCGCCAAAAGGATGTGCGGTTCTCATATTACCCGGTGAGTACTTAGATAGACCATATATTAGGGATCCACTTATTTCCTGGCTGCTTAATCAATTATCATCTAGTGGATTGCTGAGTAAGGTCCATGTTGTCATTAATAATCCAGTACTTGGGCCAATACCATACGAAATAAGCGAGGTATATCCATTATCACAACATGAGTATCCTGAGCCAGTGCCTTCATATTTATTATCTTTTTCACGTTACCTACTACATGAGTACTTAACCTCATTAATACAGAGAGGTTTCACTGACATAATAATAATAACTAAGTCTGAATATGAAGATGACATGAGGAGGTTATTGGTGAAATTGAATCCCAAGGGTTCATTGATCCTTGGAGTTAGTTCTCGGGATGAGTTATTTACATCAATATCATGGGCTATTAATATCATAAGTAGTTTTCAATGTATACATGGTGAATTAAGAAATAATTATATATAGTGTGGTGGTCCCTCTTTTCTTTTCATTCTTTCTTGCATTTCCTTAATCTCCCTATCGATAATCTCTGCGAATTCTTTCAATCTACTTATATTAACCTCAACTCCTGTTAGCTCCTTGAGGAATTGAATGGCAACTATAGCTGCATTTGGATCAGCACGGAAAGGCTCCGCATATGGTAATATGGATATAGCTGGTATATTTAGTCTCTCAAATTCATTCATGAGTAACGCTAAAGGCCCCATTATCACGTAATTTAACTCCATAAGCTTAACACCACCCAGAGAATATCTATTTCTGTACTCCGTTGTCACGGCAACCCTTAATTGACCAAGATCTTCACCCCTTAACCTATTATCAAGGCCTCCGAAGAGTATGGCTTCCTTAAATCCATTCATATAAACCCAACGGGCAATGGCTTTTACAACATCATGAGAATACTTAGTCATGAAATCCCCATTCCAGTGAATCAACGATATTGTGAAATTAGGCCCTGGACAGTAGTAAATCTCACCGGGTGCCGATAATAAATCTTCACTGAATATATAGGCACTGAACGGCGGCTCTCTGGGCATCTCTATGAAGCCAACTCTATGGCAATCGAGGGTCTTAGAGAGGTGCTGAACAACTAATAAACCAACCATGCCAATTCCAGCAAAACCCGTTAGGAAGTAAGTAGGCTTCAATATAGGCTCCCTAATACTAATATTCACAACCACAAAAGCCATAAGAATTTCAGTTTATAAAAGTATAAAGCCGTGGAGTTAAGTAGTAAATCATGAATTACTCTAAGATCCGCACTCTTTAAAAATAGGGCTTTTTAGACAGTACTCGATGGGACGAGTAAGACCAAGGTACATAAAGAACCTCGCGAGGAGGTTGCTTGAGGTTTATCCGGACAAGTTCACTGATGATTTTGAAAATAATAAGAGGATTGTTACTGACTTGACAGACATACAGTCAAAGACTGTTCGTAATAAAGTTGCTGGTGAGATAACGAGAATCATGAAGAGAAGGAAGGTTCAACCCGAGGAAAGTACCGAGGTTGAGTTAGAGAGTCAATAAAGTCGATAAAAGTTTATTAAGAAAACTTGACTTCATATTATTGGTTATGTCGTGGTTTGAAGACATCGATAACTGGTTTAAGAGGATTCAGAGATACTTTGAGGAGTTAGAAAAGGAAATGGAGAGAGAGATGGAAAGTACACTGCGTAATATAGTTCCGGAGGAGGGCAGGGCAAGTAAGGGTAAGCCAAGGTATTACTATTATGGTTTTGAAATATCAATAGGCCCTGATGGCAAACCAAGGATTAAAGAGTTTGGTAATGTTAGACCGAAGGGAGAAAGACCTATTGTTGAGGAAGATATTGAGCCTTTAACAGATGTTATTGAGGAGGAAGATTCTATAAAGGTAGTTATGGACATGCCCGGTGTTGATAAGGACGAAATAAGCATTAAGATTTCTGAAGATGGCAGGAAATTAATAATCAGCGCAAAGAATGAAGATAGGAGATACTATAAAGAGATTGAACTACCTACTGAGGTAGATCCGACTCAGTCGAAAGCAGCGTATAGAAATGGAGTATTAACAGTGGAATTGAAGAAAAAGAGCACAGGTAGAAAAGGCTTTGAGATTAAGGTTGAGTAAGGAATTAGGATAAATTGACTTGATAAATCCTTAAAACTTATATTCTACTCAACTACATACTTTATGGATGACCAACCAGGAAATGTTAGGAGGAGGTGGGTCATAGGGTCTGCATGGCCCTATATATACGCAATACCACATTTAGGTAATCTAATCGGTTCCGTACTATCTGCCGATGTCTTTGCAAGATACCTCAGACTCAGGGGAGATGAGGTAATTTTTGTATCTGGCTCTGATGAGCACGGCACACCAATTGAAGTTGAGGCATTACAGTTAGGCATCAAGCCCAGGGAGTTAACAGATAGAATGCACGAGATCATAAAGAAGCTTTTTGATTTATGGGAAATAAGCTTTGATAATTACACAAGAACAGAATCGCCAGTTCATAAGGAGTTCGTGAAGGATTTCTTCCTAAAACTTCAAAGGAATAGGTATATATTCACAAAGGAAGACGAGGTCCCCTACTGTCCAAGGGACAAGATATACTTACCCGACAGATTCATAATTGGTATATGCCCATACTGTGGTTATGATAAAGCCCGTGGAGATCAATGTGAGAATTGCGGTAGACTACTCGAGCCAAGACTCTTGATAAATCCAAGATGTGCCATCTGTGGTTCAAAACCAATCTGGATTAAGACGAAGCATTGGTACTTAGACTTAACAAAGCTTGAGGATAAGGTTAAGAAGTACGTAGAGGAGAATAAGGCCCTGCCCGAGAATGCTAGGCAGATGAGCCTTGCCATGCTTAGGGAGGGCTTGAAACCTAGGGCCATTACTAGGGATAATAAGTGGGGTATTGAATCACCGTTTCCAAGCTCTGAGGGTAAGACTATATATGTGTGGTTTGAGGCAGTGCTTGGCTATATATCAGCTACGATAGAATATTTTAGAAGTAATAATGATGAAAATGAGTGGAGGAAATTCTGGTTTGACCCAGGTAGTAAGGTTGTATTTTTTGTGGGCAAGGATAACATACCATTCCATGTAATATTACTACCAGCCATGTTGATGGCCACAGGCGACCCATACGTAATGCCATACACCACAGCCTCGACAGAATATCTACTCTTTGAGGGCAAGAAGTTCAGTAAAAGCCAGAGAGTTGGAATTTGGATTGACGAGGCTCTAGCTCTAATGCCAGTTGATTACTGGAGGTTTGTTTTAATATATCAAAGACCTGAGGGAAGGGATTCAAGCTTTACTTGGCATCAAACTCTTGAAATAATAAACTCAATACTAAATGATATAATAGGAAACTTTATACACAGAGTCCTCTCCTTCATAGCCGCTAGGTTTAATGGAGAGGTGCCAGGCGGAAGCCCGTTAGATATAGATATTAACTATAGGGAGGAAGCATTAACACACTTTAGAAACTCAGGAAATCATTACGAAAACATCGAACTTAAGGATGCCGTCATGGAGGCTGTAGAGATAGCTAGGGTCGGCAATAGGTACTTAAATGAGAGAAGGCCATGGGAATTAATCAAGGATAAAAAGGATGAGGCTGGAGCAGTTATGCTTAATGCCCTGCACATGGTTAAGGCGCTATCAATGGCACTGTGGCCAGTAATACCGAGATCAATGGAAGAGCTATGGTCTATAGCTGGTTTCGGGAGACCAATGTGGAGAGATGCTTATGAACTGCCAAGGCCAGGTATAAGACTTGGCGAGGTTAGGCCATTGTTTAGGAAGATTAGTTATGAGGAGTTTAAGGTAATGATGCAGAAATTAAATGAAATTAGAGACGCTAAAGATAGAGGTAAATATCCGTGGGAACAAGTGTACCTTCCTCCTCAATAGGTTCTCGATATTTTAAGGATACACTAATCATATCAATCCATTAATTTAAGTTAAATAAATTAAGAAAATAGGGCCTTAATGAGGCGCAATGTCCGTACTATCTCATGACGAGATATTAAGGTTAATTAAAGAAGGTAAGTTAGGTATTAAACCCTTTAGTGAGGATGTTGTTAGGGAGAATGGTATTGATTTGAGGGTTGGTAGTGAATATGCGATATATGCCTTTGAGGGTCAGGTAATAGACCCATGTGAGCTTGAGAGCGCTAGGCATTTGTTTAGTATTGTGGAGGCCAAGGATGGCAGGATAGTCATACCTCCAAGAAGCTTTGCCTTACTAACAACTCTAGAATACATAAAGTTTCCCACTGACGTAATAGGTTTCTGCAACTTAAGATCAACATTAGCAAGGTATGGACTTGGAGTGCCGCCAACAATAATAGATGTTGGATTTGAGGGAAATGTAACAATAGAGGTTATTAACAATAGTGGTAATTACATTGTTTTAAGGCCAGGCATGAGGTTTCTACATGTTGTCCTTGTAAAGGCAATAGGCGAAGCAAGGTATGCAGGTAGGTACCTAGGGCAGAGAGGCGTAACACCCCCAAAGGGCATGAAGGGCGAGTGTTAATCATAGTGAGCACTTAGTGAATTCCATACTAGGTACGGACACTGGCTATACGGTGCAGGCCCTGGAATGGCTGATGAACCGGTATTTATATCGAGATTACTCATTTTATGCACATACCGCTGTTAATTGATATTAAATCGATAACCTCAGCCGTGAATTCATGTTCTTAAAATTACTAGATACGGAAACATCTGTTACCTCATTAAGGATAAACTTGCCTGCCAATCCTACGGAAAGCCGGATTTAAAGACACATGAGTACCTCGGTATCCTAACAATGTCCAAGGCTACCGTATAGTGGGTATAATTACCTTTTATCTGAATACTACCCATATTAACAGTCCAATCACTATAACCATACCTCCCAAGTAGCCATGAAGAATAGAGGCGTCTTACACGTTGTAATTAATTCTTCTCATTCAATCTAACTAACGCTAGTATGAATTATTACTGAATATACATGGCATATATAGATAAAATTAGCTCTAGACATTCATCAAGCTCGGTATTTAATAATTATACACGACAGTGATGTTGCGATATTCAATCGGTTAGTCCTACAAATCATAAGATTAGAAAGAGTGCTGTAAAGGAACGCATAATCTAAGGTATTATTATCTAAGGAATTGATAAATAGAGAGCTAATAGTTAATGCATTAATCACGTAAGGACCATGGCAACTCTCTAGACGGGACTGTTAGGACGCAAAATTTTAAATCCTAACCTAGACAGTCCTACCTGGGCCGGTAGTCTAGCCTGGAAGGATGCCCAGGGGCAAAAGGTCCCGCACATGCCTTGCAGGTTCTATGACCAGGATCGCGGGAGATCCCGGGTTCAAATCCCGGCCGGTCCACCAAGATCTCTCACGTTAATTACCTTTATCCTACTAAGTGCCTCACTTCTTTACACTTATTGTTTGGTTTGCTTTAACCACTCAAGTTTTCCTTTTAGCTGTTTGATCGTTAAAATACTACAACTGTGAATCTGTTAAACCTATGAAGATTATACAAAATCTTTCAGACCTAGTATTCCTAGTATTGAAACTAAAGATGTTGGCATCTAATGGTAAATTACGAATTATGCAATAGGTTTATTTGCACAATCATCACTACATAATCAATGAGCAGTACAAATTCACAGCATCAAATTCCGACTAATCAAGATCTTATGATTATGAATATCCTAGCCTCCATAAAGCCCGTAATGCAAGCCGTGCTTAATGATCTGGTCAATGATCCTAATCTCAGGAAAATAGTTATCTCCTCGGTGATTTCAGTATTGAACGATAGGGAATTTAGGTCATCATTAAAATTCTTAATAATTGAAGTCCTTCGTGATGAGGACTTAAGGCGTGAATTAAGGGATTTAATGAGAGACGTGGCTAACCCACTACGTCTATTCATGCCTTAAGGTAATTCATATACTCTATGTTCAAATAAAATACTTATCAAGAAATAATTTTAATAAAAGCATATTTTTGAGGTTTTCAATGAGTTCTCAAATTGACCCAATACAGATAGCCAAATTACCTGAAAGCCAGAGAGAGGCTGCTATAAAGAGTATTCTTCAGACGCTTTTCTCTCTCCGGGAGGATCAAGCATTTCAAGCGCTTAAGGATGTATTGTTAACACTTGCTCAGAGGGCTACTGATGATGAGTATATTAATTGGTGCAAGACAACAATGAAGATATTAGCATCATATTCAGACGATGTTATTAGAGCAGGATTAGCACTTAGGTCTAGGGTTGTTGCAAGTCTTGATAAGAGATTTCAGGATAGGGATCAAGCTATTGTTAGCAGAGTCTTGACTCTCCTTGATGAGAGTACTAGGGAGAAGTTAATGAGAAATATGAAGTAATTGCCCTAGGTAAGTGTATTGAACCGATACTCCTTTTCTTTAAAATTCAATGATAAAAAATAAAGCTTCATAATTGATTGTGAAGAGCTAAAGCTAAAAGTGTCCATGAAAAGCATTTTTAAACAGTCTTCAAATCCTACGTTTAGGTAGATGCGGCTGCTTTGGTGTGATGACTTAAATGTACCATTGCTTGATAGGGAAGTTGGGGTTAGGAGGTGCGGATCATTGAGTATTGTGATGATTACTGAGCCTGGTGATGTTAGGCCTGCATTTCCTGCGGATATAGCCATTACTAGAGAGGCTATAATTAATGAGTTTGGAGATGAGAATTTAGCGAGAATTCTCATTCCTGATAATGAGGTTGTACTTCTGAATAAAATACCTGGTTATGCTGATCAGGCAGATGAGGTAATCGTTAGAGGCAGGTTGATTGGGCATAGATTCTTCGATATTGAGAGGAGTATTTGGAGATTTAGGCCCCTCTATGAGGGTGTTGCTGAGATTCTAGCTCTTAGGCGTGGTTATTGGGCTGTTGTAAACCTCGATCAATTACCGCAGAGGTACGACATACACAATGACCTTATTATTGAGAGTTCCCTACCCAGTACTAGGTATTTCCATGTTGCGGTGACTACACGTGATGGTAGATATCATGGCGTGGCTAAGATTATGAGAAGTGGTAGACTTAGGGTGATAAAGAGCTGGAGGGCTAAGGATAGATTGCCAAATCCTAGACCAAGTTCCTTAAGAGATTTTATAGAGTTAAATAGAGACTACCTAGAGAGGAAAGCAAGTAAAGCTATTGAGTTTCTTAAGCATGTATTTAATGAGTACAAAAAGCCCATAATCGTAAGTTATTCAGGTGGTAAGGACAGCCTAGTAGCCTTAGACCTCACGGCACAGACGGAAGTTAAATTCCACGTACTCTTCAATGATACAGGTCTCGAACCTCCTGAAACCTATGAGAATGTTAAGGCGGTAACTGAGAAATACGGTGCAGAATTAATAGTAGCCTCTGCAGGAGATTCCTATTGGAGAGCTATCGAAGAGTTCGGCCCTCCCGCAAGGGATTATAGGTGGTGTTGCAAAGTAATTAAGCTGGGCCCTATAACTAATACATTACTTAGTAGATTTCCCCTGGGCCATATAAGTGTAGTTGGCCAGAGGGCCTATGAATCCTTTCAGAGGGCTAAGCTACCCAGGGTATCAGTTAGTAAGTGGGTCACTAAGGACATAGTGGTTGCGCCAATCCAGGACTGGACTGCACTCGAAGTTTGGGGCTACATAATCATGAGGGGTCTACCGTATAATAAAGCGTATGAGTACGGGTTCGATAGGCTCGGCTGTGTAATATGTCCGGCCAATGAGTTAGCAGAATTGATGATTGTGAGTGAGAGGTATCCTGAGATATACCGTAAATTAAATAACGTGCTTAGGAGATTTGCAAAGCAACAGAGGTTACCCGAGGAGTTCGTTAGTCAAGGCCTTTGGCGTTGGAGAAAGCGATTACCTGGCGATATAAATAAGCACATTAAGGTAAGGTTTAGAGTTAAGTATCCTGTAAGACTTCGTGATTTTGGTAGTTCCATGGCTGCGAATACTGATGAAGCAATAAATGTAAAGACCTTCATGGAATTCCTAAAAATGCTCGGCAAGGTTGAGGTAGGTAATGGCTCTTTCATGGTTAGAGGTAAGTTGGGCGAGGCTGAGATTTATCTTAATTCTGAGGATGGCATTACAATTAAATCAGATAGTAAGGAGTTAAGGATTGAGATCGCAGGCCTTGTAGCTAGGTCCTCAATATGTGGTGAAT
>JZWU02000034.1:0-14203 GCA_000960865.2 Vulcanisaeta sp. AZ3
ACTCCCTCTTAGCCAAATCCTCAAGAGACACCATACGTAGTCATTATCAAAACGCAGATTTATAAATATATCGCTTCAGAAAGACCCATAAAAATATAAGGACAAGGATATGAATAACTTAAGTGTATATGTATAGGTATGTATAATGTTATGTTTCTCTTAACCAACGTATACGTTTCCATAGTACTAGGATTGTTGATTGTCTGTAATACATAATTAATATGCAGATTTATGCAAAATACCTATTTATATCGGATCGTGGTCGTGATTTCAATGATATTTAAATTCTTTAGTTCCTCGAGAGCTGCGGAGAGAAGGTTTAGAAGATATGTGGGTAAGTCAGTCGTTGCTGCTAATGGCAGGGTTATTGGCATAGTTGATGGCATAAAGCTTAGTAAGGATGACCTAAGGCCTGTTTCGATATTGGTTAGGATAGGCAATGGTGATGTTAGGGAGTTTAGGGTTAATGATGTTGGTGCTGTCTTTATGAGTGATAAGGTTGTGTTTCAGAGGTTTAATGATGAGTATGCAGATTTGGTTGGTACTTTAAGGAATGAGGTTACCAGTATTAAGGAGAGACTCAGGGATATCATGGATAAGTTAAATAGGCTTAGTGATATGCTTCTTCAAGGTGGTATTAAGGAAGATTTGTATAGGGACATTAGGGAGAGACTTGAGAGGGAGAGGGCTAAATGGGTTAGACAGTGTAATGATAAAGTTAGTTCCATAAATGATTTAATCACAGAATTAGATAGGAGGATTGGGGATTCCGAGAGAAAGAAGGGTGAATTAATGATAAAGCAGGTTATTGATGATTTAGGCGATGATGAGAAGAAGGAGCTAGCAAGCCTTGATGATTTAATTAACCAGTTAAGGAAGGTTAGAACTGAATTGCTTTCGTTGAAAATGGAACTTGAGAAGGAATGCTACTAAAGTGACTTATATCTATAGGATAATGCTTTCTCAAATGGTACGAACTCGCCCGTATCATCATTGTAATAACCAAGTACTGAATGTTCAGTATTCCTTCTACATTTCTCGCAATAAATGTACACCTTACTCCCTAGGTTCGTTAGGTCAAAACCAACATTAAGAATACTCTCCATACCGCACTTATCACATTTAATTTTCCACTTTGTCATAACCAACACTTGGAAGAACCCGTCATGTTCATGACTTTAACCTCTTAATCATGGCTACTACTAAGGCCTTTGCAGGATTTCTACCTGTGACTGCTGTTAGTTCAGCCCAATCAGGCGAACCATTCACCTCAAAGATCACATATCCATCCTTACTCTCACCAATGTCAACTCCACCATAGACTAACCCTAAGGATTCCACCGACCTTATCGCTATCTCCATGAGCGTCTTATCGATATTTGTACATGGTCTGCCAACGGCACCCTGGGCAACGTTTGTCTTCCACTGACCGTCAGGTGCCACCCTAATCATGCATCCAAAGACTTCATTATCAATAACCATAACTCTTATATCACGATTTGGCTTCTTAATATACTTCTGAATGTATATTGGCTTCTTAATGGTTAGTAATGTCTTCATTACTTGGAATGCTGTGTCAGCATCATCAACCTTAACCGCACCATAACCCCTAGATCCTTGTAGTGGCTTTATTACCACCTCTCCCATGCTTTTAGCTATATCATAAGCATATATTATATCCTCAGTACCTATCGTGTCAGGTATAGGTAAACCGTTGTTCTTGAGTATAACCATGGTCTCCAGCTTGTTTCTAGTCCTTAGCAATCCATCCAATGGATTAATGACTACAGATCCCTCATTTTCAAGTAAGCGGATAGTTATGACTCTCCTAAAGAAGGTCTCAACGTCAATAAGGACCCCCAGGCTTCTTAGGAACAATCCATCGGCTTTAAAGGGCTTATTCCTAATAACGGTGAGCGGCCCATCTTTATCGACCTTAACTGACATCCTAGAGATTGGTACATAGGTGGCATTGAGACCAGAATTCCTGGCATAAATTACTAAGTCCCTACTTGGCATATCCGGTATTGGTGAATCTCCTACTACGACAACCGAATAGGGCATCTACCGTGCCCAATTTAAATTAATATATAAATCTTTTATCGCCAAAGTACGTACATAACGTTTTACTAATTATAAGACTACACGAAACTCAAGTCTGAGGTGGTGGGCGTTGTCTTTTGACCCTGCGCGGTGCGTATCTTCTCCTTAACTCCTTAGATAACCCTAGGGCCATTATGGAGAATATTAAGGCGATGATTAATAAGATAATTGATAGTATTAATGATGAGGTGCCTAATAATAGGGGCCCCATCATGGTTGGGAGTTTTGCATAGCTTTCATAAATAATGAAAATGGCTGTCAATGATATTATGGCTATCACAAACATAATTATGCCTCCGATTATTATAGATGAAAGGCCTGTGAATTCTCTCCTACCTAAGCTTGACCTGGCCATGTATATTATAAATCCGCCAATTAAGGCCATTATTACCGATAAAGCTGTTAACCCTGTTACGGCATTTAACCCTGGAAACGTGAGAATTGAGAAATACCTATTAGCTATTGACGGTGGTAGTTCGTTTGATAGAAAGTTTACTGCAATCATTATTAGTATTATGGATGTGAGTGATGTTACTGTTGATGTGAACATGAATAGGGACGCTCTATCCATCAATCGCTGAGTCCCGCTTGAATACATAATTATCCCTTTATTGTAGGTATACGTATTGCCTTATCCTAACCTTACAGTTTGGGCACGTCAATGATCTCTCAATCAACTTAACTTTATGCCTGCTATCCTCTCTAACCCATTCGCCATCCACAATCATTATGGACCCACAACTTGGGCATTTATTTATGAATGGATTTTGTCCATAATACGGGACTGACGATAATATATTTTTAACATCCTTATCCTGAGCCATCCTGGTCAGTTAGCAGTGAATGAACCAGTTAATAAATGTTGACTGTTGTTTTTAGTATTACAAAGGTGATAAGAAGGAGTAGGGATTTAAGTACAAACCCTAGGTTGGAGTTAACAATGAATGATGAATCCAGTAGTATTCCTGAAATACCTGGAGAGTTAAGGTCCGTTCTTGAGACCGTGAGTGAGGGTAATACGGTGCATATTAAATGTAGGTATAGGGGTAGGGATGGGAGAGAGTGTGGTGTATTATTCTTTAGCCTTAAGGATGCCATTAGGCATTTAATAACTCATGATGATAAGTACCGAAGGTTTCTTCAATTGATTGAACGTGCCTAGTACCAAATGCATTTAAACCCCATGCTTATTGTAGTAGGGTGCTATGGCTAGGAACGTATCGCTCGATGAGTTAATCAATATTATCAATAATGCGGAGAACTTCGAGGTCGTAGACTATCAAGGCGACTCGGTAGTTATAGACGAGGTTAAAGGTATTATTAAGATTAAGGAGGAGGATGTTAAGAAAGAGCTTGGCGAATTACGTAAGATGCGGCCTAGGGGCAAACCAACGCCTAAGCAGTTGTCCATAACAGCTGATGTTGTTAAGAGACTTGTCGAAAATAAGGTTAGATTTAAGGTTGTTTTTGGGCCTAAAGAAGTGACGATTAGGTTTGATTTAGATCATTATGTTAGGTTAAATGATAAGGACGTTAGGGTTGTGGGATTCTCCAGCAGAGATGAAGGTTATCTAGGGTTAATTGCTGACGTACTTGAGAAATACAAACCATTGGTCTTCTTAAAGAGAATTAAGTGAAGCCTAAGCAGAGGAACTTATGGCATATGCGGCCTTTAACGTGATCCTCTTATATTTTGACAATGAGAATTGTTCATAGAGGATAAAAGAGAGGCATTACCCTTTGGCGATCAAGAACTTCTTCAGATATGAATGAAAAGGGTAGATTTTCCGAGAGGGTTAGTTGTAATACTCTGAAAATTGAGTTTTAGGCTAATTAAATATCATATAGGGATATATTTCGTGCTGCCGAAGATATTACTGACAAGGAGACACTCAGTACTACCATTAGGGCTTGGCGATTATAATCTATGCATTAAGCACATGGGTAAGTACCTGGATTTTCTGACTCCATGTAATGAGGTTGGTAATTATGTAATTATTATGCCTCGTCAGGGAGTTTATATTAATGATAAAACTATTGAACCAATGAGTTGGAATGGCACTCAAGGCATGGAGGTGTATGCCTTATTTGGCAATGAATTAGCACTTTATGAATTAAGTGTTAAGGATGATAAGGTATCCTACGTTAGGTATCGGGCTAATGAGGAATTCCTTAGGGGTGTTAATATGTCGGGTAATGCTGTGAATGAGATTCTGAGTGTTGTTGATTCTTTGTTGAGGAATTACATTAGGTCGAGTTTCATGATATATACTGCTTATCTGAGACTCGCATTGAATGGCATGATTAGATTTCCTGGCTATAGGGAGTATGTTAGAGGTAGGGTCAGGGTGTATGGTAAGGATAGCCTTGTAATAGTTAAGGAGAGTAGTGGTAGTGAATTGAGAGTATCTCTGGTAACGACTATAGAATCTATTGATCAATTCACGAAAATAGTAATGGACTTAGTAAGGGCCTCAAGAATAATTAATGATTTTAGGTTAGGTAGGATTGGTCATTCAGTTAGGATGATTCTCGATGCTTTTATCCCTAATAATTTAATAACTCTGAGTAATGAGGACACGTAATGTTTGGTATTATAGGACATGCGGCAATCGACATAATAAGAAGGGGGTCTAGGGTTTTAAGGTCGCCAGGCGGTGCACCGACCTATTGTTCCTTTTATTTAAAGCAGATTAATATTGAAGTAGTTCCCATATCAATTGTCGGTATTGATTTCAACGATTATCTTATGGAGTACGCTAGTAGGGGAATCAATACTAGTAAGATCCGTATTGATAATACGCACACCACCTCCTATGAAATAACTTACCTAGATGATAGTCATAGGAAACTTAGGTTGGTAGCTAGGTGTAGAGACTTCACACGGGAGGACTTAGATGATTTACCGAATGTAGTTGCTGTTAATCCGATAGCAGGTGAGATTAGTCTAGATGTCCTTAATTATGTAAGATCCAGAGTTAATTTTCTTGGCGTTGATATTCAAGGCTTCACTAGAATGTTCGATAGTGAAGGTTACGTGAAAACAGTGATGAACCTTAATAATGTGGCTTTGATTTTAAGGAATGCTGATATTATTAAGATTAGTATTGATGATACTCAGATAGAGGGTATACAGACCCTGGCTGATAGGCATAGAGATAAGGTTATAGTTATATCAATGGGTGCTCAAGGATCTATGATGATCCATAATGGTAAAGTCCTAAGATTATCAACCAGTGGTATTGTGGATGCTAAGGATCCTACGGGTGCTGGTGATGTATTGACGTGCATGATGACATACCTACTTAGTAAGGGTGAGGATCTTGTTTGGTCATTTATTTACTCTAATGCTGTTGCCGCTGCTAAGACAATAAGTGAGGGCCCCTATGGTTCCATAAGTAGAGAACTCCTCGAATCAATAATGAGCAGATTATATCTAAGGTTGGTTAAGTCGTGATTTACTTACGGCATCACTTACGTAATCCACGTCCGTAATTTGAACATAACTAAACCTACCGACTCTTCTAACGGTTATGAATCCCCTCTCGTAGAGCCTCCTAACGATCCTTGTCACAGTACTCTTAGGTAGTCCTAATTCCTTAGCTATCTCGGCTTGGTAGGCTTTACCCCCTCTTGATAATAGGAATGATAATACCCTTATCTCCTCTTCATTAATATTCCTAGTGGCCTCGTTAATGTTTGTTGCATTAAATACTTTCTTAGGAGGCTCATCGAGCTCGAACTGGCTTATTGCTGTTGATGACGTATTGATACTAACCTCGTTCTGTTCGTTTTCTAGGTTCTTTTTAGGTTCTCTAAATGCTTGATATAATAGTGATAACAGCATTGCTAATTGAATGAAGGCTATGGAAACTACCACGTAGTACTCATATGAACTGGTAAAAACCATACTAAGTTCTCGAATATAACTGCCTTTTTAGAATTACTGTTTATAAGATTTCGGAAATGTGTATCATTTAAGTATTATTCATGAACAAGACTTAACAACTTCATCGATCATGTCATCTATTCTTGAGGTTATTAAAGTCAGAATTCCAAGACTAGGAAGTTCACTAGTTAGGTAGGCTATGCCGAGGTCCTCATAATCCATGGATTTCATAAATCCCCTACTGCTTAATGAGTTAATTATGCATTCTAATGCAGTTATAGCCCTAACCAGAACCTCAACCCTAACCTTGCCAAGCTCAAATTGCTGGTGCTCTAAATTTGCATTAACCTTAATTATACCTACTTTTGTATTGTAGACCTTAAACATATTGATTGACTCCTCATCCAAATCAACGATCCAACCCTTGGACACTAATTCATAATTTATTTCTGATCTCAGTATTGGATTGCTTGAGTAATTTACTACTTCGATTAATAATGTAATGAGAGAATCCACATAAGTGCTTATTGATTGGAGATCATCGAATACCTCATTGCTGGGGCTTGGGTACATTATTATGACTTTATCGTCAGGCGCGTAATCGATACTAAATTTGAAATGAGGTGTTAATATTGTGAGTAATGATACCTCATCTTCATTGAATGGCTTTATAGATATAAACCTTAACTTATACTTATTAATTGCCTTGTCAAACAGGGCTCTGGCCTCTATGGTCTTACCCAATAATGGATACCGATACACGTAGGTGCTCGTTAATGGGTCCTCAGACTCAATGCTCCAATTAACCATTAATGTTACACTTTAGGGGAGTTATTTAAAAATATGTAACTTTTAATTATATTGTGGGATTAATAAGTGACCGTATTAAAAGTCTCTCAAACCTTTTTGATGAATTAAGTCTTGATATAATCGTAATGGTTAATCAGGCGAACCTGGAATACTTCACGGGCATTGAGGGAAGCTTAGCCTTAATTGTAGATAGATCGTTAAACCCTACGTTGATCGTGCCGAGACTTGATTTCCATAGGGTTAAGGATATTGTTGATAATGATACAAATGTTGTTGGATATTCAACGGTTGAGGTTCCACCTAGAATGCCTGAAGAGAGGTTGTTTGTATCTAAGGGTTTAGGTGATTACTTACTGAAGGAGGTTAGCCTTGGCCCAAATAGTATTGTTGGCATTGATAACCCAGACTCAGCGGTCGCTAAGGAACTTAAATCTGCCGATATTAAGATAATAAACATAAACGATAACGTGCTGGACATTAGGAAGATTAAGGATGAGTATGAGGTTAAGATGATTGAGGAGGCAACTAGGATAACTGAGGAGGCCCTCGACGAGGTAATTAAAGGTGGACTTGCAGGTAAGAGCGAGAATGAAGTCGCCGCAATGCTCTATCAAAAGATGATTAACAGTGGTGCTGAGGATGTGGCTTTCAGACCCATAGTTGCTTCAGGGCCTAATGGTGCTTATCCTCACCACATATTCACGAGTAGGGTTATTAGTAGGGGTGAGCTTGTTACTATAGATGTTGGGGCTAGGTACCGCCTATACTGTACTGATATTACTAGAACGGTTGCTATAGGACAGGTGAGCAGAGGGCTCAGGGATTTGGCATTGGCAGTCCTTGAGGCTTATAGGAAAGCTGTTAATTATGTTAGGCCTGGCGTTAAGGCGAAGGATGTAGATGCGGTGGCAAGGGATGTGCTTTCTGAGTATGGTTATGATAAGTACTTTATACATAGCCTTGGGCATGGTGTTGGGGTTGAGGTTCATGAAAAACCTACTATTGGTCCTTCAAGTGATGAGGAGTTAGGTACAAACTTTGTGATAACGATAGAACCTGGCGTTTATATTAAAGGTGCTGGTGGTGTCAGGATTGAAGATACGATATTAATCACGGAAGGTGGTTCAAGACCTATTAGTAAGTATCCGATAGAGTTATTCTAAAATTAATAAGATCAAAAGTTTCGATTTGCGCTACGGTTAAATAATTTATTCATTAGCTTAATAAGCATCGAAACCACTAACTCATTGATGAATCTACACAATAAGATTGATCTAATGATTTTTAAGATAATGATTGCAAGAGAAATTTCGAGAACTGGTGGCATTAACGTTAAGGATTTCCCTAGTTTAATATCTAAGGTAGTTCGTTATATGAATTATGATCATCTAATTAATCCAGATGATCTTGTTTATTTGCTTGATATATTATCGATAAATGGTGATAAAATTACACTAAGTGACGATGGTATTCACTATCTAGGGATTATTGAGGAACTTATTAATGATATCTCTAAGATTATGTAATGTCTCATTCATCGCCATTATTACGATGCTTTTAAGCTCATCTAAGATCATGTTCGTATTGCCATTCGGACAATTCTCCTTAATTTTCGTTAGATCCACGAAAGCAAATACATGAGGAGATTTCTTCCATGAATCAGATACCGATTGTATAAGTGGTGATACATCGTTTATGCCAATTAACTTACTACCATGCATCATTACCAATTCAGCCCCTGGCTCAAAGACCCTAGAGCCTATTATTATTACTGAATTCAATTCCTCATCAACATCACTTAACTTACTTAAGCAGGGTATTTTAGCCTCATGTAACTTACTACGTAACATACCATAAAACGCCTCCAAAACAGTATCCTTGACCTCCCCTTTACTCAATAGATATGGGAAGACCTCATTTATTAATTCAAGATTTACGTTATGTTTATTAACAAGCTCCATGAAATCGAAATCCCTCTTCCATAAGGCCTTATAGTCAGTACTCCTCATTATGAGGGGGTCTAAGTATTTGGAGATTCCCCTTATCCTATTGATTAAGTGTTGCCTATTTCTTAGCATTAATGATATTAAGTAGTCGTCAATTATCTCCATAATATCATAACCGTGCAATAAGCCTGTGGAGAAGTGGTAAAGTTTGCATAAGTATTCTCTAACCTCATCATTAAGTTCATCATAGTGCCTCAATAATTCGCCCATTAAATTTCTGGCTAATGTATTAAATAATACAACCTTATGGTGCAGATATACCAATTTGTACGTGTTAAACCTAGCCAATATAAATCCCTCAAGGTTTGCCTTAGCCTTCTCGTCAAAAGTAATAACATACTTACCATCATCAATAACAACCCTCATATTATCAATTATCCTCTCGATATCCCCAACACCCACGCTTAAGCCTACCCTAGCTCCCGTCAGTTGAGAATCCCTTAATATATATTCTACCCTATCGGCATCGAAGTCTCCCGAGATTAAACTCCTCAGTATATTCAATCTTCCTAGATAATCACCGACTAAGTTCAGGAAATCCCTATCTTCTTGACCGACTACCTCTGAGTACTGTGGTATTAACATTAATCTATTTATCATGTTACTATGCAATAAGGCCTTTACTATACGTAAATCAACATTAGGCATTACTTCTTTTATAGTCTTTCTAAACTCACTATTATTAGTGAGGATAAAGTATGTTATTAATTCATGTTCCTTAAAGGAGCCCTTGAAGATACGGCCTAAGGAAGCTTCATGAGAATCCCAACTACAATTACTTATTAAGTGGTTTATTTCCTGACCGAAGACACCTTCAAATACGTGTGAAAATGGTAAGTGACCCAAATCATGAAGTAACGCTGCTATTCTCACATGGAGTAATAATTCATGTTCCGTATCAAGACCTATATACTTACTAAAATCCAGTAATTGTTCATGAATGCTATCAAGGCCCATGAGTCTCTCAAACATTAAAGTTATAACCTGTAGAGCTCCTAGGGAATGTTCAAACCTAGTATGATGGGCTGATGGATAGACCATGTAAGTAAATCCCAATTGCCGTATGTGCCTTAGCCTCTGCACAAACTTACAAGAGTCTATAAATCTTGCTTCCTCATCGGTAAGCTTAATCCAACCAAGTACTGGATCTGCAATCATTTTTGTGTAATTAAGGGGCATTTACACCAATAATCGAACTAATTCTTTAATAATTATTTATCTTTAAGTAAACACTAAATGAACATAAACAGTGCCACAATAATTGGCGCAGGACCCAGCGGGTTATTCTTAGCCAAGGAGTTGAGTAAGGTGCTAAATGTGACTGTGTTTGAGGAGGATAGAATGCTTGGTGTACCACCGCATTGCACAGGGCTTGTTAATAGTGATTCATTAAAGGCGCTTGGAATCTCACCACCAATAATAGGTACCTATAGGTATGTTAGAATTGTTGACCTTGAGGGTCACGGTATAACCTTCGATTTTGGGAGAGGCGCCATAGTCATGGTTGATAGGCCAGGCTTGGAGCATTACTTAGCTGATGAGGCCGGTAGTGTCAGTTTCATTCTGGGAGAGAGAGTTCTAGGTGTGGGTGGGGGTCTTGTGAGGACGAGGTCTAGGAATAATAAGTATGAGGTTGCCGTTATTGCCGAGGGGGCTAGTGCTACATTAAGTAGAAGCGTGTTACCTTGGGAACCTAGCTACGTGTATGGCGTTCAGACAGATACTAAGGCCCGTTCAACTAATGATTTAATGCCTAGGGTTAATGATGAGATTGTGGTAATATTTGATAGGAGATTAAGTAACCATTTCTTTGCATGGATAGTCCCCAAAGACACTGGGGAGTTTAGGGTTGGGATTGCTGATAATAGTAATACCTGGACTAAGTTTATGGAATTATTGAAGATAATCAATGCAGGGCATTATAAGCCCTTTGGTGGTAAGATAATCATTGGTGGTTCTCCTAATCATGTGGTTGAGGGGGATGTCGCCATTATAGGTGATGCGGCTGGCTTCGTAAAGCCAATGACGGGTGGCGGAATAATAATGGGTATGCTAAGTGCCAAACTACTTTCGGATAGTCTATACATGGCGATGAAGGAGGGATTGTCGGTCACTGATGCTTTATTAATTTATGATAATGCGTATAGGAGGTTCGTTAGAGATAAGGTGAAGGCATTAGGTGCTGCATCATATTTGCTTCATATGATGATTAATAAAAGCTTGAGTGAGATTACGAATGTAGTGAATGGTTTGAATATTAAGGTTTATGACTTTGATAATCACATTGAGGCGTTGATGAGGATGGCATCTAGAAGGCCTTCTGTGTTTATTAAGGCAATTATGTTCGTAATGAACGAGCTATCATTTATGGAGATAGGTAGTATTCGTAGATTAATGAGGTCTTTAATTTAGGCTTATCTCGTAATTCTCATGATACTCTCCATCTCCTTTATTAAGCGGTCGCCAGGGCCTCCGTGGAACCACTTTATTATTGGGTCTAAACGATTAATGGTCTCCTCGGCGATTGCATTCTTGAGGTCAAGTGGGTGTATTTTACCCTCAACATATGCTTTAACAAACTCCTCAAATGTCCAAAACTCCATACGGCCGCCCCCGTACTGCTGCGGTCTCTCTATTATGAAGGGTTTATCCCTATTCTCCCTGAAGGCAAATATGTGGGTTAGCTCAATGATTGGGTTCATCTTGATCTCCCTCGGCGGGCAGTAGGCCCTTAATATCTTCTGTCTAATCTCTTCGGCCGTATCATGTAGGAATATCGCGGTGTCAGGTAAGGACTTACTCATTTTAAGTTCACTCAATTCCTCCTTAGATTCCTTACCCGTTATGTTAAGGGCTGGTATTAAGCTGTGGAATAGGGCTATAGGCTTAACTCTCTCTCCATTAAGCATTAATGGGTAAAACCTAACCTTTAGAGCAAGCTCTCTGGCTAGGACATATGCCTTTCTCTGATCAATACCACCATGAGCTATGTGAGAACCTATAACAAAGACATCAGCTACTTGTAATAATGGATATACGAGCCACGACATAGGTATTGCCTCTCCCATCTTCCTACCAAGTATTGTTAGGCTATGCCTAGCATCGGCTAGGTTCGTCATCCTAGCTAGATCAAGTATTAGGTACCAATAATCATCATTATTATGATACAACTCACTAGCCATGTAGAACTTAACTCCATCAGGATCACCACCAAGCACCTCAACAATCTTCCTAAACGTCTCCCTATAATACGTATTCGCCACCCTCCTTATAGTATCAAGATCACCACCGAGCTTGTTATTGAGCCATGAATGTATGTCAGCCAATAATATGGATACCTCAACTCCAGCCTTTTGTAGGTCTACAACTTTAGATAAACTTACAATACCCGAACCAATATGGATATAACCACTTATCTCAAAGCCTATGTAATGCCTCAACTTATCTCCTGTCTCCAAATACTGCCTTAACTCATCCACGGTGAGTACCTCCTCTGTTGGGTACCTAGTTATTAATGCCAACCTATCCTCAGTATCCATCATAATTAATCCTGGAGCAAGATAATTAAGTTTTATTGAGTAAAATTCGTGTGGTTAGGGTCGTGATTGATACTATCAAGGCCTGGGGGCACATGAATGTTAGGGCTACACATAGGACTACCATTGAGATCACGAGGGATGATTACTTGACACCCAGGGGCGATTGTATTATTGGTGTTAGAGCTGATAAGGGATTGTTTGATCTTAAACCTGGGCTTAAGGAGATTATTAGGAAGGATAATTCAATAATCATAGTAATCTTCGTGGTTGATGATCTACTGGACTACGTTGTAGGCTTTGGTTCGTCGAAATTAACACTAAGTAATGGCAGTAAGTTGATAATTAGGAGGAGTAGTTATGTTAACGACGCGACTCTAATGATAGGGGCTAGTAAGGCCGCGGTGGATCTAAGTAGGGAGTTCGTAGATAGGTTAAAGAAGGGTAAACCCTTAATTATGTATATTGTGGGTGTTGATCTTGAGCAGAATTGAGCAATTGAGAGCAATTGCGCTTAGGAAACTCATACACGTGATTCTCTCAGTATTTTTAATAATACCATTTATAATTAATTTAAATGCTTATGGGCTGACGAGGACTTTGTACTTCACGATAATAACCCTAGGGGTCTCAATAATATACGTGATTCAGATTAAGAGGCCGATAATAACGGTAGTACTACTTGACTCATTAGTCAGTGCAAGGAGGGCAATACGTCAGCAACTCATAAAGTCGCCCTTAAGCTCAGCAATGCCTCTAGAGGTATTTGATGAAGGGTTAGAGAGACTTGAGAAGACCGTTAGAGATTTACTTGAGAGTGTGGAGAGGGATTATGAGAGGAGAGGTGGTTATTTAGGTGTTTTAATGGGTACTTTAGGTGTCCTAATAGGTCGATTATTAACTGGTGATTATGTTATTTACGGTATATTATCAGTAATTATTTACGACACTATAAGCGCATTGAGCGGTATATTGGTGGGTAGAGTTAGGTTACCATATAGTAATGCCACAATTGAGGGTATGCTCTTCGGCATACTCTTTCTCTCAATCATACTATACGCCTTCACAGGACAGTTAATAGGTACATTGGCAATCACAGTAACCACAGCCTTGGCCGAGGCATACGGCATCGAGGATAACTTGGCAATACCTGTAGCATCATCCCTAATGGCCATGGCTATGAAAATGCCAATAATTACATAACAACTCAGATATTACGATACTTAGTACTTAAAGCAGTGGTTCTAAACATGGCTTTTCAAGGTAGAATTAGCTGCTGAGTGTTATTTCATTAACCTCATTGTTAATAATTACTAATGATCTCCTACCCCTAACCTCAACCTTAAGCTCACTGTTCTCTGATTGGG
Organism: Vulcanisaeta sp. AZ3; assembly: GCA_000960865.2. GTDB lineage: Archaea > Thermoproteota > Thermoprotei > Thermoproteales > Thermocladiaceae > Vulcanisaeta. The sequence continues at coordinate 13,712 of JZWU02000034.1, forward strand.
CTCTTATGACGGCCTCACCCCTAACCTCTATCGAACCCAGCCTCATGGGTTTATTAAGGGTAATCCTGTCATTACTTACCATTATTAGCGTCCCATCCCTTAACTTTATATTGCCACCATCACCGTAAATCACAAGATCAATAGTACCATTCCTATTGAGAGGTATTACCGAACCATACCTAAGGTATATAGGTAACTCATTCCTAGCTTCAATCCAAGTCGGCCCCTCATACTCCGCATCATCCCAATAATCCAACCACTTACCACCCGGTAGGTAAACCAGTCTCCTAGATTCCTTACCCAACTGTGGTGCATAGAGTAGGTATGGCCCCACGTAGAATTCATCATTAATCATATGCACATTATCATCATCCTGATGATAATACACTAAAGGTCTAAGTATTGGGTGACCTCTCTCATGAGCCTCTAGGGCTAAGGCTGAGAGGTATGGTAAGAACTCATACCTAAGTCTAATTACTTCCCTAACCTTAT
>JZWU02000035.1:0-13790 GCA_000960865.2 Vulcanisaeta sp. AZ3
CCTCTCTCTTTGGTGCTATTGCATCTATCTCATCTATGAATATTATTGCTGGCGCATTCTTCTTAGCCTCCTCAAAAATCTCCCTCAACTTAGCCTCAGACTCACCATAATACTTCGAGACGATTTCAGGACCATTAATCGCTATGAAATACGCATTAGTCTCTGTAGCCACAGCCTTAGCCAACAAAGTCTTACCAGTACCAGGAGGACCAATCAACAAAACACCCTTAGGAGGCTCAATACCCAAATGTTCAAAGATCTCAGGGTGTTTGAGGGGTAGTTCGACTAACTCTCTAATCTTCTCCTTAGCCTCCTTTAAATCACCAATATCCTCCCAAGTGACTCTTGGTATGTTTATGTTTTCGACTGGTTTCTCGTAGATTATGAGGTTTGTATCTTCGTCAATTATTATTGGTGTGTCATTTGGTTTTGCTTGGATTACTTGGAATGTTAGTGGTTGTCCAAGTACTTGTATCTGCACTAAATCACCCTCCATTAATACGTAATCCCTTAACTTCTGCTTTGTATATTGTACGAAATTCTGATCAACACTAATTGTCATATTTACTGGGGCTAATTTAACCATTACTGCCTTCTTTGCGTCAACCTTCCTAACCCTAACCTTTTGGTCAATCTCCACATTTGCATTCCTCCTTATTATCGCATTCATCCTAATTATGCTCTTACCCTCATCTTCGGGTAATCCATACCAAACCTTAGCGGCTGTCCTCCTCATACCCTCAATTAATAATATCATACCTGGCTCAATTCCATACCTCCTCATAATTTCAGGATCAACCCTAACAATAGGCCTCTGAGCATCCCTCTGCTTAGCCTCCTTAACAACAAGCTCAATCCAATCATCAACATGAGAACCCTCCATCATAATCCTCACCTAATAATTCCTCCGTTGAATTAAAAAGCTTATTGCGTTGATATTTTTCGTTAAATCATTTAATTAAAAGCCTAATCTTGTAAAGTACTCAAGTTCAATGCTACCAATGCCCTCAATCCCACTTAATACCTCCTCAACCTCGTCACTTGAATGCTCCTCAGACGACTCAGGCATTCTGATGTAAATCTTGAGCGCTTTAATTCCAAAACCTATGTCTTCCTCATCTATTTTATCAACCTTGTATTTAGGCTCTAAGGCCTTCCTTATCGTACTTTTTAACTCCTCATAATCAATATCCGATTTGCTTGGGGTAACCCTATAGACTAGGTATACCTCTGCCATAGCAGTTCACGGTTAAGTCAAATATTTATTAACCCTTCTATAAATTTAAAATACTGTGAAAAAACATGGAGGTACATATGCAATCGTCATAGCCTCGTTATCCTTCCTCTCCGTGGTTATGGTTAGATTCTCAATACCATCATTATTACCATATATAATTAGTCGTGGTGCGAGCACGGCCATGGGTGGTTTAATTGTGTCAGTCCTTTGGGTTGGCTATACAATATTTCAATTAGTTGGTGGGCTTATTGTGGATAAGTATGGCTATAATACGATTATTTACGTCTTAGTCCTAATAGCCATGCTCAATGTCCTATATCCATCTATAATTAATTACTACTCCATTTTATTAATAATGCAGTTCGCGATGGGTTCTTTAATGGCTATTTCTTACGTTGCTTTAATAAGCATGGTCCTAGTTAATTACAGTAGGGGTGGTCTTGGTGCAGGTATTTACCAGAGCATGTTTTTCATAGGTTCGTCGATATCAATAATCCTCTCGCCTTACTTATTCTCAATCAATAAATACATACCATTCATCCTATTCTCAATAATAATACTCTTCCTAGTGCTACCAATATCTAGGGTTCCAAGGCCTAATAGGATTAGCGGCAATATTGTCATAGGTCCTGAGAATGCTAGGATTCTCGGTATGGGTTTCATAAGGTTCTCGGCAGGGTTCTCATACATAGGTTTCTTGGGTTGGTCTACGTATTTCGTTGTTCGTATACTTCACGTAGAGCCAGTCTATAGTGGCTTCTTTGCTTTCTTATCCTCCATTGGTGGTTCTGTGGGTTCCGTGTTGGGTGGTTATGTTGGTGATAAGTTTGGGTATGCGTTGCCTAGTATCTTGTCAGCTTTATCCTTGGCTATTACTATCTGTTTCATAGCGAGGTTAATGATTATTTACGTAATAATCATATTAATGCTCCTCCTGGGCTTCCTATATGGTTTTTACGCAGCTCCATCAATAGCGATTTCTAAATTCGCAAAGGGTGTTGGTGCGGCGAGTGGTTTTCTAAATTTCATGAGCCAATTAGGTGGTTCTGTATCTCCATACTTAATAGGTTTTTTACTGCAGTATGGCGGGTTTGATTATGCATTATTAATTGTTGGTTTAGTATCCATTGTATCGATTATTGTAGGTTCAACGCTACTGATTAGGGCTGTTTAATAATGTAAACGCCAATCTTTTCATCCAATGTATCATAACTACCTTCAGGCTTTCTAAAGTGTAATTCCCTAATCTTGTGCATTACCTTCAATTCAGTCTCTAGTGGCTTGAGTGTTTCAGGTGCATAGACTATGCCGTCTATTGGTTCGTTAAGGCTTAATCCAGCTTTGTTCTTGTAAATCCATATTACTCCATTGAATTCCATGAATGTGTCAAGGAGTTTGAGATACTCGGGATTGTCAAACCTTGGGTCTGGGTCCTCAATTAATTGCCTATGTATGGACTCGCCATATAGGCTCCTCCATATTTGGTCTGTTATGAAGGGCATTATTGGAGCTAATAACTTAAGCACGGTCTTTAAAACCCTATAGAGCGTGAACCAAGCACCTCTCTGCTGTCTCTCAGTAAAGATCCCCTCTCTGTTATATGCCCTTGATTTAACAGCCTCGAGATAATGATCTGCAAATATGTGCCAGGTGAAATCGTAGATTAGGTTTATGGGCACGTAAGTATCAAAATCATTATATGCCTTAATCGCCTCTCTCGAGACCTCATTCAACTTAGCCAGAATAGCCATATCGAGTGGTGTTAATTCATAGTCCTCATTAACCTCAGGGAATGAGGACACAAACCTAGCTATATTCCAAAGCTTAGTGGCAAAGTCATGCCCAGTTCTCACTAACTGTTCACTATACCTATAATCACTACCTAACTTAGCTGCAGCGGCTGCCCAGAACCTAGCGGCATCTGCACCATGCTTCTCCACTGGTGGTATTGGGTCTATTATATTACCCTTGGACTTATGCATAGCCTCACCCTTCTCATCAAGCCCCATGCCGCTGATCCTAACGTACTTAAACGGAGGCTTCCCATACAGTAGATACGCCCTAACCACTGAGTAATAGAGCCAAGTTCTAATTATTTCATAGCCCTGAGGCCTAAGTATACTATGTGGATAAACCTTCTCGAAAACCCTAATCTCAGGTTTCGTGTAACCCGTGGCGTAGATCCAAGATATTGATGAGTCAAACCAAGTGTCGAGAACTCTATCCTCACCTACTAACCTCCCATTTGGGCATTGCTCTCTGATCTCAGGCGGCGGTTCATCCCTCCATGGCCTATAATACTTACCTGGGTTTGGCACTATTGGCCTTGCATTGCCCTCCTCATCAATGCAATACCAAATTGGTATCTCTGTCCCATAATACCTACGCCTTGATATTGGCCAATCAAACTCCAAAGACTTTATCCAATCAATGAGCATTTGCGCAAACTCCGGTGGTTTTACCACCATCTCATTCCGAACAAGCTCAATTAAGTTATCCTTAAACGGTAATTGCTTCAAGAAATACTCCTTAGTAACTATTATCTCAATCGGCGTCTTACACCTCCAGCATATAGGTACAGTGTGCCTAAGTGGCTCTCTCTTGACAAGGAGGCCCGCGTCTTGCAAATCCTTAACTATGGCCTCCCTAGCATCCCTAATATTCAACCCTCTATACTTACCCGCCAGCTCGTTCAATGTACCGTCTGGATTCACGATAATCCTCATGGGCAACTTAAGTTCATTAATGACCATTAAATCCCTCGTATCACCAAAACTACTTATCATCTCAAGCCCAGTACCGAAGCCAGGCTTAACCGAGGGATGCGTAACTATAAGTACCTCCTGATTTAATGGAGGAACTAAAGCATGTAATCCCTCAAGTCTCTTATACTCATCATCGCCTGGATTGAAGGCTACGGCCACCGTGGCTGGTAATAATTCAGGCCTTGTTGTTGCTATTACTATATCCTCACCAGTCTCCTTAACTCTAAACTTAATATAATTCAAGTACGAGTCCTCCTCGGTATACTCAACCTCGGCCTCAGCCAATGCAGTCCTGCACCTGGGACACCAAAGCGTTGGTCTACTTGCCTCATAGATCAAGCCCCTTCTCCATAAATTAATAAACGTCTCCTGCGTCACTCTCCTATATTCCTCACTGTCCGTTCCATTTCTCCAGTAGGTGAATGAACCACCCCAACGTCTATAGACAGATACGAACTCACTCTCATACTCATCCAGAAACCTCTTACATAATTCTAGGAATTTCTCTCTGGGAACCTCATACATATTTATGCCATAGGTCTTCTCTACCTGAACCTCTACGGGTAAGCCATTCCTATCTGCATAGAATGGGAATATTACATTGTAGCCTCTCATCCTGAAGAACCTAGCCACCATATCTATCTGGACGTAATGGGCTATACCCCCTATGTGTGGTCTTCCTGATGGATAGGGTGGTGGTGTGTCTATTACTAGGGTTGGTTTATTATTATCTATCTTCACCTCGAATAAACCTTCTTTCTCCCATTTCTTTAACAACTCTGTTTCCTTTGATATATCCCATCTCTTCTCTTGTAGTTTGGGTTTAAACTCCATACCAATAAAGATCCCTCATAACTCCTACTGAACCCTTTAAAAAGAATAACTTGTCTTGGTTACATGCTCATCGTGCTTGGCCTTTTATCTAAGGCACGTAAGGAACTTACTTATTTTGGAATTAAAAACCACAACACGGAAATTTAATTTTTAACATTAATCATGGAGAATCGAATAAACCGAGTCTCCTAAGGGAAGTGGAAAGGTGCTTAAGTAGCAATTAAGTTTTTAAGCCGTAAACTTCTGGGGTTGGGTTGTGGAGGCATTATACAGAGAACTATCTCTTGCATTTGAGGGTAAGGATAAGGTACTTGGGGAATTCTTGATTAAGTTTACGGCAGATAGACCTGGCATACTCGCTGCATTATCAAACGTATTTGCTGATCATGGAATAAACATACTCAACATATCAGTAAATAGGAATCAACTCCTACTGCACTTCATCGTGGACATGACAAACATAGACATATCGCTCAATGACCTAGAGGGAGAACTTAAGAAATTCTCATTTGTCGAATGGGTTAGGTATAGGATTGTTGAGAAGGAGGCGTTCATGATACCATCAATGATAATGCCAACCTTCAGGGACAAGCAGGTCATGATAATAGAACTCGAGAAAATTAAGAACCTACTAAACAACCCCGAGTTCAGAGAGTTAATAAGAGAGTTAGGCATGTATGACGCATCGAACCTACGCAATGAAAACCTAAGCGAACTCATTAGGATTGGGCAATTCAGGGGGTTAGGTAGGATAACACTTGTGGGGAGAGATGGAACAATTACCATCAGGTCATGCACAGAACTAAATGATAGGCAAACAATTGAGGAGCTAATGATTGAGTATTACCTAGGCTTCTTAACACAGGCATTGAGAAACAAGGTAGAGGTTGTGAGTAAGAATTATGAGGGTGACTGCGTCTCTATAAGCTTCAAATCTCTCAAGTGATTAAGATACCTATCAAGCAAACCAGCCTTACTCATTAACTCACAAACCCTACAAACATCCCTCGACGTAGGCTCACCGCAATACTTACACCTCCTAAGCTGTAGATTGACAGCCCTATTACTCATTAATCCAGCCAGAGAATCACCGAAGGAAACGAGAGAATGCTTAATGTTTGGATTATCCTGCTCCCACCTGGATAGAGTGAACTTAAGTTCATATCTGGGATTACTATAGACGAATGGGCACTCAAGTTCCATGAGGGGTATTCCATGGTAATACGCATATATCGCTATCTCCTCCTCTCTAACAAAGCGTAAGGGCTTTATCCTAGGTATCAAGCCCTCCTCATCCCTATCCACAATGGGTTTCGTCCCAAACCACGCAAACCTATCTAAATTATTACTAAGTACATTGAGCAGGACTGTCTGAGCCTCATCATCAAGGTTATGCCCTATGGCTATTTTCGTGAGGCCTAATTGACGACCTATAATATTCATAGCCCTACGCCTAAGCACACCATCAATAGTGCACATATGTACCTCAATACCCCTAGACCAAAGCTCATGAGCAACCTCCGATGCCGTGACTCCAAACAACTCCTTAAACGTGTAAACTCTATAGGGTATGTCGAACTCCTCGCTTAATTTTTGTATGTAATCACTCTTGGCCATTCTATAGTAGCAACTATATGGTTGGCCTTCATTTATGCTAAAAGCCAGGAACTCTACGCTTTTGGGTATCCTATCTTGCTTCCTAAATTTGCCAAGTAAGTACATAAGTGTTAGGCTATCCTTACCGCCACTTATTGCGATACCTACCCTGTCGTTATATGTTATGAGTCTGTATTTTCTAATTGTCTTAAGCACGGTATCCTCAATGGATTTAAATAGGCAGTTAAAGCAGAGCCTCTCACCACTGGCTCTCCTATAGTAATTCGCAAGTCTCTTACCGCACCTACTACATATCAGCGAATCCATAGCTCTGCGCTCATTATTTATTAACTCCTTAAAATACAATTGCTACAAGCCAACTTTAATCAACATAACCACTCCACCTTCTAAATAGATCATTCTCAATACCAAGAAGATCCAAAACCCTACCGACAATGAAATTAATCAGGTCATCAATGTTACTAGGCCTATGATAGAAGGCAGGGGCTGCAGGCATCACAATGGCACCTGCCAACGTAACTAATTCCATATTCCTAATATGCACTAAATTAAGTGGGGTCTCTCTAACAACAAGAATTAACCTCCTCCTTTCCTTGAGAGCGACATCAGCGGCCCTAACAATTAAGTTATCCGTAATGCCATGAGCTATAGAAGCTAAGGTCTTCATAGAGCACGGAATTATAACCATACCGTCGTGCTTAAATGAACCACTGGCTATTGGAGCACCTAAATCATGTTCATCATAAACCTTATCAGCAAGTCTAGCCACATATTTCTCATCAACACCAACCTCATGCTTCATAATATCAATAGCAGTACTACTCATGACCAGGTAAATCTCAGCATCACTTTCATACCTCTTAATAACCTCGAGAAGGCGTATGCCATAAATAACGCCGCTTGCTCCGGTAATACTAACTATGAACCTCCTCACGCGCATTAATAATCAGGCTAGTAAATAATCTTGATGTCCGCCTAAATCATTGTAATACAATCGTTATGGAATTGTTTAAGGGTTTTTGTTTTTATTGTTATCTTCCTGGTAGTAGTATTAGGTTTTCTGTGTTTTGTGTTTTGTTTCTTGTGTTTTCTCTGTAGAGTAGGTCTCTTATTGATATTCTAATTGCCTCTGATCTACTTGGGAATACTCCTTGTTTAACTAGTTCATCAAGCTCCTCAAGCATTTGCTTTGGAATATGCACACTAATCAACACCATCTTCTCCCTCGCCTTAGTCTTAGGCATAATTAAATAGATAAAATACATGATTTATTAAGATTCCCCACCAAAAACACTGTATATACCTACACACAAACCCCCTAACAAAAACTACAATAACAATCAAACACCAACATCACCAACAGACTCAAACACAAAACGCCTATAATACCTCTTAGACACATCCGGCGGTATATTTGTAAGTTCATCCTCAGGTAATATACTGATAACATCCCAAGCAATGTCAAGTGTTTGTTCAAATGTTCTCCTCTCATAATAACCCTGAGCTATGAACTTACGTTCAAACTGATCAGCAAACCTGAGATACCTCCTCTCACGCCAGCTCAGATTTGTCTCACCAACAAGTATTGCCAGGTTCCTAATGTCGAGGGCTCTTGAATAGGCTGCTATTAATTGGTTGGCCACGTACTTATGGTCATCCCTGGTCTTACCTTCACCCACAGCATCCTTCATAAGCCTTGATAGACTCATGATAACATCGAAGGGTGGATAGATTCCCTTACCCCATAGTGTTCTGCTTAGGACTAATTGTCCCTCGGTTATGTATCCCGTTAGGTCTGGTATTGGGTGTGTTATGTCATCATGTGGCATTGTGAGTATTGGGAATTGCGTTATACTACCCTTCTTGCTCTTAGCTTTACCTGTCCTCTCATATATGGTTGCAAAGTCAGTATACATGTAACCGGGATAACCGCGTCTACCTGGTAATTCACCCTTCGATGATGATAATTCCCTAAGGCCCTCTGCATAGTTTGTCATGTCCGTTAGTATGACTAGTACGTGGTAGTCCCTATACCAGGCTAAGTATTCGGCAATTGTTAATGCAGTTCTCGGCGTTAATACTCTCTCGGCAATCGGATCATTGGCCAGGTTGAGTACCATGACTAACCTCCTAAGGGCACCTGTCCTCCTAAACTCATTTAGGAAGAAAAGAGCCTCCTCTGACTTAAGACCTATAGCCGCAAAGATTATAGCGAACTCCTCCTCATGACCCCTAACCGTAGCCTGCCTAGCCACTTGAGCAGCCAGCATGTTGTGTGGTAAACCTGTACCACTGAATATTGGTAACTTCTGACCTCTAACCATAGTATTCAAACCATCAATAACACTCACGCCAGTCTCTATTGGCTCCTCAGGATACTCCCTGGCGTAGGGATTAAGAGGTTCACCATTTATGTCTAGGTACTCCTCAGCTGGTGGCAGTGGCATGCCATCCCTAGGTTGCCCCTTACCGTCAAGAACCCTACCTAGTAAATCCTCAGTGACGGGCATCCTCAATGTTCTACCGTAGAACTTAACCGTACTACCTATGGCAGGTAAGCCTAGGGTGCCCGTAAGCACTTGAGCCACGGCATAATCACTACCAACCTCAATCACCTGGACCATCCTTGGCATACCATCGGGACCTATGACCTCACCAACCTCGTTGTATGCGACACCTCTTGTTCTTTCGATAACTATTAGTGGCCCCTTAACCTCTCTAACGGTACTATACGAAACAACGCCTGGCGTTGGTTCAATTATTTTACTCATTAAGGTTGTTGGTTTTACAAGTGCTTATTAATTTTTATTCCACGGGAGTCTATGGGATTGGCCTTTAAAAACTAGACCATCCTTATTCGTTAGCAGTGCCGACATTGAAGGATATAATTAAGCCATTGATACCACAGGAGCTTTGGGATAGGATACCTAGGAGTTTTGATATTATTGGTTCTAGGTCTGGTGCCGTGGCTATTGTTGAAATACCACCAGAGCTTGAGGGTTATAAGGAGGTTATTGGTAGGGCCATAATTAACTTGAACAGGCATGTGAAGGCTGTGCTTAGGAGGATTGGTGCTAGAGAGGGTGAGTTTAGGCTTTATAGGTATGAGTTCCTAGTGCCTGGACCCACAGAGGTTATTCATAAGGAGGATGATTACATAATTAAGGTTGACCCAACCAAGACATACTTCTCACCTAGAGATCAGGGTGATAGGGAGGATATCGCGAGGCAAATCATGCCGGGTGAGGTCATTCTATACCCATTCGCAGGTGTTGGTCCTTATGCAATTACTATTCTTAAGAGACAGCCTCTGACCAGATTAATAATTGCCATAGAGCTTAATGAATACGCATATTATTACATACTCGACAATGTAGTATTGAATAAATTAAGAGGCAAAGTACTGCCCTTACTCGGTGATGCTGGGAAGCTAATGGAAATGTTTCATAATGTTGATAGAGTAATACTCACCCTACCCCTTGGTGCGCATAAATTCCTCAGTCAATCACTCATGTGCGTTAAGGATGGGGGTATCATACATTTTTACCACCTAGGCCCTGAGAAGGACCCCTTTGGTGAGGCCGAGAGTATCGTTAGGAGATACTGTAATGAGTTAGGGTTTGGATGTTTGGTATTTAATAGGAGGATTGTTAGGGATTACGCTCCATATGTGTATAAGGTTAGACTAGATATTAGGGTTAGTAAGACTTAAGTGTGTGTTAGGTTTATAAGATTACGCCTGTAAACCGATATAATGGCTCAAAACGAAAGGAAAAGAAAGCTCCTACTAATGATTGGGCCCTTGGAGGCTGAGGTAATCGGTATACTCAATGAGCTGGGGGAGGCAACGGCTATGGCGATATGGGAGGAATTGACTAAAAGGGGTAAGAAGGCTGCGTACACTACGGTATTAACAGTACTTAGTAGGTTGTACACTAGGGGCTTTATTAATAGGCGTGAGAAGATTATAAATAATGTTAGGCAGTACGTATATGAATTATCAATACCTCACGATGTTAAGAGTGAGATTATTAGAGAGCATGTGGATTTAATTATTAGGATGTTTGGTAAGGATGCTATAAAAATAATTAAGGATTATCTAAATGAAGTCACCAAGTAAGAGGTAGATATTAGATTTTTACTTTTAATTAACGTATTACATGAACCTTGGAAACTCTTCCTGTTCTCCTTGCTGGCCTCTCTGCTGTACAGCGCCTCTTTGTTCTATGTATAGCTTCAGTATGTCGGGCACCTCACTATTCTCAATCTTCCTTAGTATGTCCACGTATTTGCTTGTGTGATCTATATCTAATTTCACGAATTCAACAGCAATATCCCTAAGCCTCTCCTCTAACTCCTTCAGCATGTCCTCGGGCATTATTGAGGTTATCATTGGGTTGTTTAGCCAGGACTCGAAGTCCTTCAATGTCCTCTCTATATAATACAGCATGGCCTGTGCCGATAATAATAATGAGAGCCTATCCTGGCTCGTTATATAACCACCGTATTTCTGTAATTCATCCATAAACTTTCTCTGATCCTTTACCCAATTCTCTAGTCTAGTTATTAACCCCGCTATGTGGGCCCTAATGGCTTGTCTTTTCAGGTCTTCAGAGCTCATAATTACCAGGTTTTGTTCGTAAATCCTCCTATTAAACCTTTTGTAGTTATTAAGTGTTAAAGGATGCCGAATAATACACTGAGTATTATTATGGTGAGTATTGGTAGTACGATTAATACTGTGAAGTGCTTCATCCAATCAGCAACCCCTCTCTCGGCTGCCCTAACCATATCATTAAATGAATCACCCACAAGCCTAACACCATTGATAATGACTGGATAGTACTCAATGCGTATACTCTCCATATTATCTAGACACTGCTTAACACTTCTCCTAACATTTCGCATTATTAGGTTATGACTTATTGAGTCGCCAATTATCTTATAGCCTCTGCTTCTCGTGAACCTAGCAATACCTGTATATTGATGGTTATCTGTCGTTAAGACCTCTACAATGTCAAAATACCTCCTAAACTCACTAATTATTGAATCCGCCACCTTCCTCCTTAAGTTATTCCCATCAAAAATAACTAAGAGAACCTTCTTACCATTTATCTCAAGGCCCCATGTTACTAATCCATTATCACCAATCTCAAACTGTATAGGCCCAAAGGCGTGCTTAGGCACATGCGATACGCAGGACTTAATATTAAGCCTCTGGGGCTCAAGCTCAGCAATTCTGTTAAGTATTGTTGCTAATTCATTAATGTCATTTTCATCCCAAGTATTATCATCTGAATAATAGTTTTGAGCATCTATGAAAATTGTATTGTCCCAATCTAGCTTGACTTTCTCTTTTATTCTCTCATAAATGCTCAGTGGAATATCATCGCTTGACTTAATAAGCCTACTAATTATTACCAAGGACTTACCACAGAGGGGTATATGTGTAACCCTAAAGCCATTACTCTGAATCTGCACTGATATTCTACCGATACAATCGTAGCCTGATGGAGCATCATCATTAAGGGACTCCCTAACTCTCTGCGCTACTGCTCTAGCCACTCTACGTACATCGACCCTAGTAGCTGGGTCAAGTTCATGGCTACCAATGCCATGCATGTAAATTACTGGGTTAACATAGCGGCTTAGTTCATTTACCACATCACTTATTAAGTATCCACCACCAACCTTGGCGATAGGCCCAGCGTGTAATTCAGGTATTGTTACGGCGCTTACCGAATCCTCGCCATGAAGCATGAACAGGTGAACCTTAGCATCCTTGATAATTGCCTTTCTACTCAATTCTCTCTCGAAGGGTTCAGGGTACTCAAAGAGGGCTGCGTATAGATATGAACTAAATAGTCTCAATATGTCTATACCTCCGTATGATGTTTCGAACTTAAAAACCACGTAATAAATGAATAGGAGAGAGAATGCGTAAAAGATTGAGTCTAAGGCTATGAACTTAATTATATTAACAGTACCAATTAATACATAGGATGCAAACTGCACTATTAGGATTCCAGGCAATGTATACAGTGGGTAAATTATGTACCTCCTTAAGGAGTTGCCATTATTCTCAACCCCCCTTAATGCCATCATCATTGCACTAAGGGGTAACACTGATGATAGTACTCCAAAACCAACAATGAACCTACGGGTAATCAGAGTTACGAGTAAGTCAATAAATACTGCAAAGACGGTATTGAGTAATGACGTTGTGGTACCAAAGCCTCTGTAGGACGGCGTGAATGTTGCAGCCCTTAATGATATGAGCACCGTTAGGAAAATAATGCCATAAATAATTAATGACTTTACATACATAATAACCGATACACGAGCATAAAGACTCATTATGAAGGGAATAACCACCAAGGCAATCAGCAGTAAGTACCTCGACGATCCAACCCCCCTAAATACCATTGTATACCCTCGCTCAAACGATCTGCCGCTCACTCGTCAACATCCCTGAACCTAGCCTATTTAAAGGTGACTTTGTCACAACTAGCAAATAATCAGTAATACTAGGCCTACATGATCAACGCTCATCATGCTGAACTAACTCTAGGAGGACGCCATTCAACGACCTAGGATGTATGAAAACCACAATACCCTCAGCACCAACACTGGGCTGCCCAACAACCTCAAGCCCAGTCTCCCTGGCTAGCTCAATAAAGCTCTCTAAGTCATCAACTGATAAAGCAATATGATGAAGGCCCTCACCTCTCTTTTCAATGAATTTGGATACAATGGTATTAGGGCCTAGGGGTTCAATAAGTTCTATCCTAGCATTATTATTGAGTAACACCATGTATACCTTAACACCCTGTCCTTCAACCACTACCGGACCCTTAACCCTAAACCCCAACTTACGATACTTCTCCACAGCATCCTCTGCATTCTTAACAGCCACTGCCACATGATCAAGTCTCACACCACCTAGACCAAGAGCTTCCCTAGCCGCCACTAAAGGCGATTTCATACCATTCATTACAGATTTTACTAAGTCTTCATTTTCATCAATTATTCCGTCCAATAATTCATGAGCATGAAGTCTCATCTCCACAACCCTCCTCTTCTTAAGAGTCTCCTCTAAGATCCCTCTATCCTTAAGGCCTTTAAACCTCTCATCTAACCTGGCTATTAAGTCATCAATACCAATACCATAAAGACCCGATACCTTAAGGACCATGGGCCTCCACCCCTCTCTAACCTGGCTCTAAGTCAATGGGTATACCGGTTGCCCTAGAGTACCCGACTGCAAACGGCAACGCTGTATCCGGTACTCCTATAACTGTGTCTCCTTGTATGGGCCTCTCCTTGGCCAACTGTTC
>JZWU02000036.1:0-13289 GCA_000960865.2 Vulcanisaeta sp. AZ3
GTCGTACCAAAACCAGGAAAAACACTAACAGAAGAAGAAATAAAAAACCACCTAACACAATACGTAGAAAAAGGAATAATACCAAAATGGTGGATACCAGACAAAATAATAATTAGTGAGAAAGAGCTACCAAAAACAAGTACAGCCAAAGCTGATAAGAAGGTCCTTAGGGATATGTATAAGAATGCATTGTCTATATAAATGCGTAGAATATATTGTGCTAAAAACTTAAAAGCACCAACCAATAGTTTTTCTATAATGATAATAGATTTTCACGCATGTCCCTCTATAGATCTATCCCTAATTAAGAACAAGCTTTCATTAATTAAGACCACTAAAGTCGTATTACAGCCCATAGATGCATTGCCTTTACTTCACGTGTTACCTAATAACTTTAGCCTATTTAAGGAATTATCAATATCTAATAGATATGTAGCAACACTCCTGAGCAAGTTTGTTATTGAGCTAACGAGTATGTGGCACCCGAGGATGTATGATAATGTTAAGTTATGGTATGAAGCCCATAATATGGACCCTAACTTCTTCATACCCTTTGCTAGTATCAACCCAGCTCTTGGTGTCAGGTACGTTCGCGAAAAACTCGACGAGCTAAATGAGCTTAATATACGGGGTATTGTTGTATCTCCATCACTACAGCTATTCGATCCTTTAAGGACCAAGGCCTTTGGATTAATCCTTGAATATATTGAAGGTAGGAATATGCTACTGGTGATGCATCTAGATCCATGTCCACATAGTATAGGTGCATGCATTAAGGAGTTAATGCCGGATTTACTAAACGATATACTTGAGAGGTATAGCGTTACTATCGTGCTTTCCGCATTGGGAGTGTCCGAGAGCATGATATATTCGTGGCTTAATAGAGTATCTAGGTTAATGAGGAGGTACGATAGAGTTTATATAGAGACATCGGGTATAACATGTACCTTATTCAATACATCAATGGGTAAGCGATTCATAAAGTTGATGGGTATAGATAGGATAATATATGGTAGCGGTTATCCCTATATGAAATTCAAGCAAGTTATTAAAGAACTTAGGTGCTTAGAGACCTCTGAATTTCTAAAGCGTGATCTAGAGGCAGTACTTTATGATAATGCAAAATACTTATTGAATTAATGCTAAATTTAATTTCGAAGCCAAGTAAAATATTTATCGATTTTAAACACAGTATCGCTAATGAGCAATTTATGGTGGTATTATGCCTAATGGCGGTGGTATTCCCAACGCAACAACTACGCTTAAGACCAGGAATAGTGCACCATCAATAATAGCCAACAAGCCAGAGGTCCAGTGCAATCTAGCGCTCATCCTATAACCTGCTAAGGCCGCGGTTATTACTTGAAGTGCTAAAAATACTAATGCAAATGCCAATAATATTTGCCCCGTTAAACCAGCAAGGACAGTTACGATGAGGAAGTATATGCCAGAGTAGAGAAGTACATGATTCATTGCAAATAAGTTACTCCTTCCTATTGTTGCTGCAATACCGATCATCCAAAGGATTGCATCAAAGACAGATGTTGCAGCAGCGTTCAGGGCAGCACCAGCCATAGCATTAAACAACACGCCTATCAATAACATAATGGCACCGCTTATGAACACGATGCCGAGATCCCTCGGTTCATTCTTCTTCCCAATATTCATATTAACACCACCAACCGTTATGAGCATAGCACCACCAACTACATACACAATATCTGTTGCTGCCAAAGCTATTATAGACATAGACACTGTATCCATACAGAAGCATTTCCTTAGAATTAAGTCTTTAGTTTATGTTTTACTTTTTATATTTATATTATTTATTAATGTATATAAAATACATACTATATGGGGTTTATTAGAACTAAGGTTATATTTCATATGTGTGGTTGAGTATGTGAGTTTATGAATTCTTTTGTAATTATCACGGACATTTGGCTTTTTCAGTATTAGTGCTGTTAGTGTGTTTTGATTTGTATAATTTTGTCGTATTATTTATGCCGTTAACACCATTTTTATTACGAGATGAACTATGCTGGTTTACCCATGGCTCTGTGATTGTCATTTAAGTCTCATGAATCGGCGGATTACTAAGTAAAGTGCGATTACTAATGTTGCGATAAGGTATATGGTTAACTCAATAAGCCCCATGCCGTTCATAGCGCCGATTATTGACTCAGCCGCTGTAAATATAGTAATTATTGAAGCAACAATCGCTATTACCCTATCGATATGCCTCCTAGTGTCTACACCGTAAAGTACCGCCTTAATCTTAATCATTGTTGCCCTGAACAAGGACATGTTGGCTGATAAATGAACAATCAGATTAGCCAACATTGACATAAAGCCGAAGATTAAGAATGCCGTGAAAGGACTAAACACATAAGTACCGACTAGAGCGATTACATCAAGAGCTAGAGCGCTAATAAGTACTGAAATTACTGGATTACCCTTACTATTAACTAATGAGAGTTGGCTTGGTAAAGCATCATCATCAGCCATGGCGTAGAGAGTCCTTGATGAAGCAAGCACGTATGCTAAACCGCCCAGAATACCATCATTAATCATAGCAAAGATTACTATTGGGTCTAAAAGTACGCCTAAGAAGTGATGGAGGATAATGACAACAGGCGACAAACCCCTACTAGCCGTCTCGTTTAGAAAAAGCAAGAAATCGTGAAGATTCATGTACGAAAGACCACCAACGGCGGTTGCATACACCATCAAAGCCGCCAAAGCACCCCCAGTTATTATTACGGCCTGGACTGCCCTACTCACAACCTCTCTAGCTCTCTTAACCTCACCACTGAGTGGAGCTATTGTTCCGTAGCCCGTGGGGATCGCTATTGCATATACTACGGCCAACATGAGAGTTGGTAATGATACTGAGGACATGTAATTAATGGGATTAAAGAAAACCCCATGGGATTCTATGAGTAAGACTAGGGATATTATGATTAAAGCAGCCATCTCTAGGGATCCGGCGAAGATAGCATACTTAGCTGATATCTTAATGCCTAGGTAAGCAAATATCGTGATTAACGTTAAGGATATAGGTAAGGTATATTGCCAGGGAATGCCTAAGATCCATTGTGCTAGGTAGGAAGCGCCAATTACGTAAGCTGCGCCATAAAGTATTGCGTAAATTAGGTAAATCCAACCAATGAAGAAACCCGTGGAACTACCGCCGAGGTACTTAACGGCATATCTATAATAACCACCAGCCTCAGTAACTCTCTTGCTTAATCTTGAAACTACGAAACCATTCACAAAGGCTACGGCGGTACCAATGATAACAGCTATAGGACCTGCCAAACCAGCTATCGCCAGAACAACTGATGCGTATGTCAAATCACTCAAAAATGGCGATTGCCCACCTAGACTTGCAAAAAATATATCCCAAAATCCAAGCACCCTACGCAAACTAACCTCGCTGACGTTGGCACGCCCATTATTATTTATGGCCATACCTACGACTTTATATCGACCTAGGATGTTGGATTTAAAAATCTAACTGTTTTTTACAAAAAATATCCTTTAAAACGCGATATTGATGGACGTTTCATTAGATATGTCTTTTAAAAATGTTCTATATCTATAATGGTAAAGTAGAATTAACAATTTTCCGTCAGTAAGTGAAGCAATGCACTTTGAGATTGTCCAGGACCTCTCACATAGTGTGGAATCTCATTTTTACATGCTAACTTATTATTGTGTTTACCAGTTATAATATGAATTCTGCGTCCAAGAGTACATGGATTACGTACTACTTTCATAAAGTATTCCATGTATTTATGACTCAATCTAATTATTGCGATATCCCACGTATTACCTATTAACTTATTTAGATCCCAATTACCATACTTAGCCCACTTATCTATTACTGAATAATCAACATCCTTAAGATATGCATCATATGGTATTATTGGCCTTTCACCATTTATTATGCCATACCTGGCAGAGAACACAAATAAATCAATACACCATCTGAACTTCCTTAATATCCTAAACTCAGGGCCATCGTACATATCAATGGCAGGTCTCATAAGGTCGCTAAGTACTTGTCTGTAAATACTCTCATTCTCTATATCGAAGCCAGGCACTTTACCAATTCTTGAATATACAAGGCCTAAGTCAATACTCTTTCTCTTACTGCAATTTAACACAACCAATACATTTCTCATCTTCCCCTCACCGACACATACTTAAACAATAAGCCTCTCCTATCGAGAAGCCTATACCCAGCACCGAGCTTAAGTAAGTCAATGACGGTGCGCGGATCTCTAATTAATGAACTGCCAATAACATCAATACCCAATCCATGTAGCACGGGTGGATACGCAGCCCCCGTAGGTCCACTAAGCATAACTATTGAGTTCTCCCTCCTTAACGTCAGTAGTTGGTCTATTGTATTGTTTATTATTGCCGAGCCTGTTATCACTAATATATCGCAGTTAGGCACTATTAATGGTGCATCAATGTCTGGATAACCGCTATGCCTAAGGTCACTTCTTCTCTCCAATTGATAAACGATACAATGCTCACTAACTCTCTCGGCAACCGGGGTTATACTACCAATGAAGCAGGCTTTGCATCCAGGTCTCACGTACTTAAGAATCTCATCCTTTAAATCACCCTGAGTTAGCCTTAGTCCATCACGAGTAATTAAGTAATGAGATATGGCATTTAGTAAGGCAATGCCTATTGCCCTGGTCAAAGAATCCAGGTTAATGACTAATTCAGGTAGTTTCTCAACCTTAGGTGCTGCACCAACCTCGCCGGCCCTTAAATCCTCAACTGGCGTATAAGCTATTCCAAGGAACTCACCTAATTTCATCTTAATGAGGACATATGTGTAATTAAGACATGTGCATTGATCAATGACACTAACTTCATCATTGCCTAATAGCCTTAATATACCCTCGGCTAAGGATTTACTGAAAATCACTTTGCATCAACCCTTTGAATCTCATTGCATCATTTAGCATGTGTACATTATTAAACATTACGAATACCCTGGAGGAGCCTAAACTCATTACTATGTCCCTTAACCTTCTTAAATCATCATCCGTGTACTTATATGAATAATTAACCTCACCCTTACCAATACCATGAAGCCTAAGGTAAGCCACATCACGCTTAACCAAGGGACTTCGCTTAAATGGATCAACAATATGCATAATACCAGTCTCCTCAAAAATGCGTCTTAATAATTCCTCACTTTCATAACTCAAGCCTCTGAGTTCCCAACCAATTCTAGTTGCATTGCCAATTGTTTTAAAGAACTCGATTATGTCTTCAGCATTATTCTCATTTATTCTCATTGACGGTGGTGTTTGAAAAACATAAAAGGAAGGGTTAAGTGGTTTAGTAGCATTCGCAAATTCGTCCCAAAGCTCTAAGTTTTCTCTAGTTGGTCTAAGGAGACCATAATTAATTAAATTCCCCGTTAACTTAGTTCTTCTCATCCTGCGCCATGTTGGCGAATCACTAGTGTGAGTTAGTCCCTGAAATACCTTAACCGTAAATTGAAAATCCTCAGGAGCCTCTTGTCCCAATATCTCCATCTTCTCTTGGTTTGGCAGGTCATAAAAGGTTTCCTGAAGTTCCACGGTACGGAATAGAGAGTAATACCTCGATCTTGCTGTGGGGAATCCGCATGTACCAATGATGACATTAACCATAGAGCCGATAAAGCATAACAAACTATTCCCTTTTTAACTCTCCTACATTAATTCCTTCCTTCAACTACGTAGTCAAGAACCACCTCATTACCGCACTCACAAACCTTAACCCAGGAGAGCCTAAGCCTAGGTCCTTCACTGGTTGTTGGATAACCAAGTCCCTCAATGAATGAAGTGCCTGAGCCGAACACGTACGGTGATATCGTGAGCCTAATCTCATCAACCAAACCCTCATGAATCAACTCCCAATTTAAATGCCCACCACCCTCCACGAGAATTCTCTTAACCCCCCTCTCCTCATACAATCTTTCCAAGGTTTCCCTGAGGCTCACTCTATCCTTACCCATTACCCAAACATCAACCCCTAAACTTCTCATTCTCTCAATCTTATCAGTTGGAGCTGATTCTGTGGTCACGACTATGGTGGGTGCCTCCTTATTTATAATAACCCTGGCATCTAATGGTATTCTCAATCTACCATCAATTACCACCCTAATTGGATTCCTAACAGCCTTAACATACCTGGGTGTTAATGAAGAGTCATCATTAATTATTGTGTTCGCACCAACCATGATAGCATCCACATTAGCTCTAACCTCATGAAGTCTCTTGAGGTCGAAAGGACAGGAAAGTCTTGAATAACCAGTTCTGCTAGCCAATTTACCATCGATACTCATGGCCGATACTATTATTACGTAGGGCTTGTTCATGCCTTAGGTCTCATCATAATTAGTAATTTTAATACTGCAACCTTGTAATCCTCAATCGCTGGAATGGCTACTAAGTAACCGGTATATAAGCCATAAAGTACTAGAGAGTTTCTTGGGGCGAGGAGTATTGAGGGTATTGAGAGCAAGTCCTCCTCTCCATCCACCAGTATAAGGACGTGATGGCCAAGTTGAGCCTCTAGAATAGCTTTACGAATCACCTCAATGTTCTTAATACTGAGTGTGGCAGATTCGTTCTTAATGTTAACGATAATATTGAAGGGTTCCCTTAAAGCCTTAATACTCCTCTCTCTCCTGGTCCTTAAGTCCATAAAGGCAACATTAGGCGTTCTCCAATACCTAATCACGTTCATAGTTACCACATCACCAACAGTTACCAGAAATACCTCTCCATACTCATCCCTAACTCTCATTATTGATTCAGGAGCCTCCCTAGCTATGGCTATGCCTATGGGCCAAGCCATTAATGACCTAGCCCACTTACTTACTAACTCATACATGCAATGAATTTTAAATGCAATAGTTAATAAGCATGGTGAGTGCTTGCATACATAGATTATCCAGAGTGGAGGATGTTAATTGAGGATTATGTAACATTAAATGATACGCTCACTAGGGACATTAGACGAGCTCTTTCATTAATAGTAATGATTGGCGGTGGATATGATGACTCCTTAAACAGTCCCTTCCTTAGAGTGTGGAACGGATTAACAGGGAACAAGGCGTTCATAGAAGATATTTATGCGCTGACCACACAGTTCAAGAGAGGTTTAATCAATACTGAGATCCTAACCAGGGCGCTCCTAAATATACTCAGCACAAGAAGATTTTCTCTTGTTGACTTAATAATGATGAATAACTACATTAAGCTAATCAACGATATAAACCTACTGGACCTTGGGTTAGTCATATTTTATGAAAACCCTGAATCAATACTGGCTGGTACTAGGGAACCATCGGACGTAGTTCCAAATAAGATAATTAGTAGGGAGTTAGGGATAGACTTAGAGGAGAAGTGCATGGTAGTAAGGAGAGTATTCTCCGTGCACATATCTAGGCAATACGAATCGAGTAAGTATATCATAGATTGGTCAAACCCAGGCATTATACCATATAGTAAATTTGTCGAGTCTCGAATAGGGGATGTTGAGGTTTCTGACCCAATATTCTCAGCTATTGTTAGGTTTAGAGTTAGGGTTGTGAGCAAGGTCTTAGGTAGGGAGTTCGTACTTACCTTACCAAAGTCCATGGATGTGAAGACGGATGAAGATTACTGCATGGGTAAAGTCTATGTGCCTCTTCCTCAAAGCATGTCGTTAAGCGATTATTTAGCGTTAGTTGGTAAGTTAACGAGTATGGGATATAAGGTGTATAGGTCGCCAACAACGCGGGTTGATGAATTACTAGAGCGTTGTGCATTAGGTATAGAGTGAAACTTTCACTAAACTCTATAACTAGGTTTATCCATGGAGCTGGAAGTAATTTATTAATCATATAAGGCACTGATACTTTGATGAATACTTTCAGAAAACTTTCACTGATAAGGATTAAAGGAATTACTATGGCCGTAGTTTCAATAGATGGAGAACAACACATATTAATTAACCAAGAGACACGTGAGGTAGTTAAGGAGGTAAATAGGCTGCTCGGACTAAGAAGATGCTCATCATGCGGTAGGCTTACAAAAGCTGAGGAGTTGGGCTATGTGGAAATAATAAATAGTAAAGTCACAAAAGCCCTATGTAACCATTGCTTAACTCAATTGATGAAGCATCTAATATGCAACATTGCAACTTAAATTGAAAGCCACTAATACCGAGCACCCCTTAATTCAATCCAAGCTTAAGGCCTATTAGTATAGACCTTGTTCCGAGGATAAATTTTAGTGAGTGCTAGGTCGTGAGTTAATCCCATACCCTTATTAGTAGGAGTCTGTGTAGTCAGCAAAATGCCCCTGGAATCATCATCGTGGCTTGATAAATACCTTGGAATGAGATACTACATAACTGACCGTGGAGGTATTGGTGGTAAGGTTAAACAAGATGTTGAGGATTTCATAGTAGAGGAGGTACTACTCGATGGGCAAGTAGTACCAACAAGCCTTACCGGGAAGCCGCTACCGAGACTAATAAGCAAACCTGGCCCTTGGACTTGGCTGCTCATTGAGAAGAAGGGTATGGATGCAATAACACTATTGTTAATGCTAAGTAGGAGGTTGGGTGTGGGTCTTCATGAATTATCCTTTGGTGGTTTTAAGGATGCTTTGGCTGTGACGGCTCAAGTAATTTCAGTTAGAGGTATCTCGCCAAATAATGTACCGAGTGACTTGGGTAGCAACGTGAGGGTCCTAACTGCCCTAAGTATGGATAGACCCTTTACTACAAGTGATATCTGGGGTAACGAGTTCACGATAAGAGTTAGGAGAGCCAATAGTAATATGGGGCTTGTTGATTGCATAATTAATCAGGTGATGGAGAGGGGATTGCCCACGTACTATGGTTATCAGCGTTTTGGGCTTAAGAGGCCGAACTCTCATGTAGTCGGTAAATACATAATTAGAGGAGATTTTGAAAATGCGGTTAACGAAATTATCGCACATGCATATCCAATGGAGCCATCGAGGATTAGAGAGGTTAGAGAGTTCATAGCTAGGACTGGTGATTATGCAAAAGCCCTTGACTTATTACCGAAGGGTTACAAATACTATCCAGAGAGAATTTTACTGAGGCATCTTGCTAGTAATCCAAGGGATTATGTTAATGCCCTGAGAAAATTGCCCCATGAATTGCTCATGATTTATGTGGAAGCCTATCAATCATATCTATTCAACCTAGCACTAACTGAGCGTATTAGTAGAGGCTTGCCGATAAATAAGGCTGTGCTTGGCGATATTATTATCTTACTTGATGAACATGGATTACCTACAAAGCACGTAATCCATGTTAATGAGCCTATGCTTGATAAGATTAATGAATTAATAATTAAAGGCCGTGCTGTGCCTGCTGGGCACTTAATTGGCTATAACACAAAACCATTACCTGGAATTCAAGGCGATATTGAACATGATGTGATGAGAATGGAGAAGGTTGATCCATCTATGTTTAGGGTCAAGGCTATACCCAAACTATATATTAAGGGTAGTTATAGGCCGCTATCTGTAAAGCCTATCATGATTAAGGTAGAGGTTCAAGGTAACGATTTAACATTAGTATTTAGATTGCCCAGAGGTAATTATGCAACGACGTTTCTAAGGGAATTCATTAAGAGTGAGAAACCCGAGACTGCATTCGCATGACGTGATGGTCAATTTTGTGACCAAGAAACAATATTAAATGCTAATTATGACGATGAGGTAATGCAACCAATACTGTTGGGAATACCTGGGCTTGAGTATCAAGGGTTCATGGAGTGCGAGGTGGACTTTTTATTAGGGCTTATGAACTCGATAGATAGGGGTGTAACGGAGAATAAAAGGCCCCAATACCCAGCTCAGTCTTGGTGGTCAGTGCTTATGATGGAGCCTATTAGGGATCCACCGAGTATAGATCCGATGCAGACGCCTCTGGTTAAATTAACAAGAGCGTCTCTCATAAACATACCAATCACAGACCCAACCTATGGAAAGTACAGCATAAGGCTTAACCAAGATGTTGACCCAGACACGGAGATTAACGGCGTCATTAAGGCAATAATTACAGAGGCTAGGGAAAGACCTGTTATAGCATCAATAAATGCCTTGGATAGATTCTTACATTTAAAACCAAGCTTAAGATGTCAACTATATAAAGCAATAGATGCTGCACTTAGAGATTTAATACTTAGAAATGATGTAACACATATAATATTATTCTCACCATATGGAAATCCCGAAGGGCTTGAGGAGGGTAATCACTCAGAGTACGGTGTATATATAGCTACAGTGACTAGGCCAAGGCATGAGGACACTGTTAAGATTCATGAAATTGGGTATTTATTTAACGAAGCTGTTGAACAAGTAATGTCATCTTATACAGCATAAACCTTAAAACTTAAGGCATTATTGGTGCTACGCCCCGGTAGCTCAGCCTGGTCGGAGCGCCCAGGGGCAAACGCCCCGTGTATGCCTTGTAAGCGGGAGGTCCCGGGTTCGAATCCCGGCCGGGGCTCCACGAATTTCTGCTGAGGTTAGGTTTATAGGTTGCTATTTTTCGTGAGTCTCGTGAATCTTGTAACACTATTGGTGAATGTGTTGAATTACATTGGTATCGTAGCCTTTGCAGCTTCCGGCGCGTTTAAGGCTTTTGAGAAGGGGTTAGATGTTCTTGGTGGTGTTGTTTTAGGTTCCTCGGTTGCATTGGCTGGTGGTATTATTAGGGACGTCCTACTTGGTGTTTTTCCACCAGTTAATATTGTTTATTTGCCCTATCCGGCCACCGCAATTACAGCATCCATTATTGCTTACATGTTTTACCCATTCTTTTCTAGGTTTCGAGAGGTTTTCCTATACGCTGATGCCATAGGGCTTGGTACATTTGCGGCCATCGGTGCTGAGATTGCCTATCAACATGGTCTTAGTATCCTCGGTATAATATTGATGGCTGCAATAACGGCAGCTGGCGGTGGTGTAGTTAGGGATGTACTTGCTGGTGAAATTCCTGTAATCTTTAGACGGGATATCTATGCTACTATCGCAATGCTGGGCGGAATTATATATGTGATTCTAAGGCCGCTCATTGGTGGTGAGGTTGATGTAATAGCCACGGCAATAATTATAGTCTTACTTAGGTTCATCATAGTTGCACGTGGTCTCGATAAGTCATACGTAACAATACGCATAAAATTCAAGAGAATAGTAAGTGGAAGGGTTACTAATAAAGATGGTTCTAATCGCTATGCACATTGATGCCGAGTTCTCGAGCTACGTTCACGAGTTTTCTAACTCTATTCCATGCATAACTCCTCACAATAATCACATTACCCAGAGACTCAGAGATTAAGCCAAGCCTTATTATTGAGTCCTTGAGTTTATCATAGGTTTCTAGGTCCATGGTCACTACATAATTACCCTCAGGATCTTTTCGTCGACTTACGTTGAGTCCCCTTAGTCTCACTGCTCTCCACCTCTTCGACTCCTAGTGCTCTTTCTACGTTCTCTATAGAGTAACCCAGTACTTTCATCAATCTCTCAAGGAGTTTCTTTTTGAATTGGTCGCTAGTTGCCATTAATTTTAATAAAGGCAAGTAATATAAGGATACTTCAGAGCTGCTTGCATGTAACTCTGTTCTTAATCTATTAATCAAAACCGTTCTCAATTGCCTTACCTCCTTTGTACTAGTCATTAATCTAATTCTTTCCGGAAACGATAGCCTAACAAACCTCGCCAATGGTGGTTTATTACGTACAAGGGCTATTCCTGCAGTCATTAATTCAGTCATGTATGGCATTAATTCCCATTCTTGAATTCTCATTATCCTGCCTCTAATAACGTCAGAGAGTGATAGGTTATCTAAGGCGTCACTAATAGCCTCTGTTGATTTGGCATACACTGAGGGTATGTTATCAAGGGCCCATGGGTAATAGCTCTCGTAATCAAAGCTCGGTAAGAAAGATACAGATCTCGCATCTTCAAACCTTCTTGCATGGAATACTCTGTCGAGTATCTTAAACATATCGAACTGACGAGCTCTCTCAGTTACAGTAACGTCGTCCTTAGTAAGTACTTTCCTACCCTCAGCGGTTGCTTGTAGATCATTTATTGCAGCCCTAACATCGCCTCCCGAGGATTCGGCTATGAGCTTTAACGCATCTTCTTCGCACTTGATGCCTTCATCGTTGCATATCCTCCTCAATATCTTTATTACGTCATTATCACTTAATGGTTTTAACTGAATAACCTCAGCTTCATCTCTTAACTCTCTAAACTTCGGGTCCCAAGGATTATTTGCGGTCATTATTATGGGCCACGTGGACTCCCTAATTAACTCCACAATTGCGGTTAATCCACCCTTATCCTCCCTGACGTTTAATCCATCAACCTCATCAAAGAGGATAATCCTACCCCTAAAGCCAAAAAGCGAGCCTAGCCTCATGGAACTGCCAATGACTTGTTTAATTCTCTCGCCAGTTCTCACATCACTTGCGTTCAATTCAAGAACTTCATAACCATTTTCATTGGCTAGGGCATAGGCTAAGGTTGTTTTTCCAATACCTGGTGGTCCGACAAGCATTACAGCTTTCTTACTAGGTTTACCCCTTTCCCAGGATTTTATCCAATCCTGAAGCGCTTTCTTTGCTTCTTCTTGATTGACAACGTCAGAGAGTCTCCTCGGCCTATACTTCTCGACCCAAGGTATTCTCCTGGACAAAAAACTCACCTTCTCCTGGTAGGTGTTTTAGATTCCTTACTAACTTCCTTACCAGTCTCCAATCCGTACTTCTTACCGATAAGCATGAGCTTAGCAATGAATACTGACAATTGTATCTCCTCATCAGAACCCTCAGTAAGTCTGTAATCAATATCAGCAGCAATCTCAGCAATCTCTACCTTGGCCTCATCAGGCATTGATATATTACTACTCATTATTTGTCTTTGCACGGCTCTTAGTATATCGGTACCTGATACACCGTGCTCATACATCAATGCACGTAATTTATCCCGGGCCTTTATGAAGTCGCCGCTCAGTGCTATGTTCACAAGCTCTATAATCTCCTTAGGTTCTATGAATCCTACCGTCTTATAGATTATCTCAGGCGTTATCTCCTTAGCCGTGGCGGCTGCTGCTTGTAGTGTGTTTATTGCTTTTCTCATGTCTCCTTGGCTTATGTCCCATATTGCTTCGAGGCCTTCGTCAATTATTTTAACACCCTCCTTTGAGGCAATCTCTCTCAACC
>JZWU02000037.1:0-12816 GCA_000960865.2 Vulcanisaeta sp. AZ3
CTGGTCTAGTGGCCTTGTTGGCGCCTGAGGTTCTTGGGACGAGTGTTGGTTGGGTTGATATTATGATGTTCAATAAACTATCCCTACTCTACTCCCCAGTGTTACCAATCATAGCCTTAATAGTATTATTACCCTTCCTCAAGATCATGGCGACAAGCCTAACCGTTGGTTCAGGGGGTAGTGCTGGCCTCGTCATACCAACCATAGCTATAGGTGGGTTCACAGGCGCGGCAATGGCCCTGGCACTCCAAGCCTTAACTCCAGGTTTCGTACCCAATACTGCGCCGTTCGTTATTGTCGGTATAGCGGGGTTCATAACCTCGATGTTTGGGACGCCATTGGCAGGGATTGTGATGGCTATGGAGATTACGGGATACGACATAAACCTACTACCTGCCGTAATAATAGCAGTACCTATTTCTTACATAATTTCCCATTATTATTTAGAGGCAACGCTTGAGTAGGTAAATTATTAAGTCAACCGCTGGCTTATTCAGTTAATTTAGGTTAACGGGTGAGTTTTTACCTATGCGTGAGGGATGAATAAATGTGAGGTATAGGGACTTTAGTGGTGCTCAGGTTTCGGAAATTTCCTTTGGTGCTTGGGTTCTTAGTGGTATGTATGGTAGGATTGATGAGGAGGATGCGAGGAGGCTTGTGAAGACTGCCATAGACCTGGGCATAAACCTATTCGATGTAGCGGATGTGTATGGTAAGGGCCTCGCTGAGAGGAGGCTTGGGGAATTATTGAGGGGTTATGATGTGCATGTAACTACGAAGGTTGGTTATGACGTCTCAGGACAAAAGTTCACTAGACGCTATGATGCTGAATTCATTGAGAAGGCTATTAAGGAGTCTCTGGGAAGGTTAGGTAGGAGGCCACTTGCGGTATTAATGCATAACCCAACAGCAGATGATGTGAGGAGGTATTATAGAGTGTTTAGGGGGTTGGTTTTGAGGTTCGCGGGTCATGCGGGGATTGCATTAGGCCCTGAGACTGATGTTCTTGAGCAGGGTATGGCCTCGATAGATGAAGGTGCGGAGGTCATCATGCTTGTGTTCAATGCCCTGGAGCAGGAGCCGGCCTTAACGCTGATCAATAGGGCGGTGGGTAGAGTGGTTATGGCAAGGGTGCCGCATGCCACGGGAGCCCTAACAGATAATCCACAATTCACCTTCTCGGTAGATGATCATCGCTCCTTAAGGGACACGAACTGGCTTAAGGCTGCTGTAAGGATTGTTGATGAGTATGTGAGGCCTCTTGCTAGGGAGTTAGGTTTATCGTTGAGTCAGTATGCCCTTAAGTATGTCCTATCATACCCAATAACTACTGTGGTTGTTACGGCAACAAGGCCTGAGGAGTTGAGGGAATTTGTGGAGGCTAGCGATGGAAAGTCATTGCCGAGGGATCACCTTGAGAGGCTTAGGGAGGCTTATGAGAGGTTAAGCGCTATAATGAAAGGGTAATTAAGGGGTTATAGGGATAGTAAGTGTGTGAAGAGGACCGCCATGACTGAGGTATGATGAGGAACTTGGGTTCTTGATAAAAGAGGAATTAACCTCATTGGCGGTGAGGGGTTAATTCGAGGGCCTTGTTCTTATCTTGTTCAAATCCACGATCACCTCTAGCATGGGTTAATTTGTTAAATTTATTTCCATATTAATCCTAGCAATGAAGCCTGCGGAATTCACTACGCTAATACTCGATCTGTACAATAGGTACGGTGAGAAACTTGGGATTAATGATGTGTATGCCTACAGCGCATTGGGTAGGGTTATTAAGGCAGTTGGTGAGGTAATTATGTCACCTAAGTCACCCCTGGTCATGGATAAATCACCAAAGACGCTCACCATGTACCTACTCAGCAATGGCTCCATCATAGCCCTAACCAACCTACTAATAAATGTGGATTTAAGGGATTGTGGTGGGGAAACCATAGAGGTAACTAATGACTTGTATAAGCCACCAAGTAGGTTTGTGGTTCTGGACGTGAGTGATTGCAATAATGACTTAGTGAGGGGTGTAGTTACTCTGGGTAGGAGGTTTAATGTGAGGCTTGGTGTTTGGTTCATTAAGGAGTTAGGTATGGAGAGCTTGGGTCTTGGTTTTAGGGGTTCGTTGGGTGGTGGCTTAGTTTCCCTGGTTAGGTTGGTTGTTGTTATGATAGGCCTATCAAATATAAGGGGTATTAATGATTTGGAAAGGATTGGTAATATTATTGATAATACCTTGAGGAATCTAGGACTTTAATCAAGGCCAGATTTCTCTCTCCTTGATTATGTTTTCGACATTCACAATAGTCGTGCCATCAGGGCCAGCCAGTGGGCTTAGGGTTGGTGGTGCCTTTAGGTAGTTGGGTATGTTTTCTGTAATTCTCTCCTCGAAGGTTGGTACGTACTCATTCTGGTAGAATATGCCTATGGGTATCTTATCGCCCCACTCCATGCCCTTTAGGAAGGCTTGTGTTAATTTCTTCGTAACTTCTTCCTCGCTTGGGTTTCTAACCACAGGGTCCCAGTTGGGATCATTCTCGAGCTTGTAAATCCTCGCTTCGTACCACTCCTTAGTATTTATGTCATTGTAAGTTGGGCATGGTTGTAGTATGTCGATGTATGCAGAGCCCTTATGCCTAATAGCCTCCTTAATCAAATATGATAAGTGCTTAACATCATAGGCATATCCACGGGCGACAAAGGTAAAGCCAACAGAAAGAGCCAATACTACTGGGTTTATGGAATCATAAATGTTAGGCTTGGCGAGACCCTTCGTTTTAATGCCTCTCTTGAGCGTTGGGCTTGCCTGACCCTTTGTTAAGCCGTAAACTCCATTGTCGAACATGAGCACTGTGAAGTCCACGTTACGTCTACCAGCATGGACAAGATGCTCTGCACCAATGCCCATTAAGTCGCCATCACCGCCAATAACAATCACCTCAAGATTCGGATTAGAGAGTTTAATGCCAGTGGCGTAGGGTATTGGCCTACCATGCAATGTGTGAGCGCCGTTAGCATTCACGTAGTGTATTGTCTTAGCTGAACAACCAATCCCAGACACAAGAAATACATTGTGAGGATCAAGGTTTAAATCAGCCAAAGCCTGATAAAGGGCTTGGAGAATTCCATAGTCCCCACAGCCAGGGCACCAATCAGGTCTTCTTCTCTTCTCTACGTAATCCATCGGAGTTCTCTTTATTGAGACCTTGATCGTGTTCTCCACGTGAGCAAATGTCAAATGAGGGGTTAATAAATCCTACGCCTAGCACAAAGGCATTAATTTGGTGAGGGGTTCATTTAGGTGTGGGTTACTTTTACGGTGTATTACTAAAGGATTTTGAACTAAGCTTAGAACCGGTAATCAATATATTACCTACAATACCTGTTGAGAGAGGCAACCACCACATAACAATACTATACCTTGGCGATAAACCACCAAGTAGGAATGCAGAGGACAAGGTCGCACAGATTATTGAGGGCACTCAATGCTTCACAGTAACCCTGGGCGACTTAACTCTATTGCCGGCGATGTTAAAGCCGAGGGTAATCGCAATTCAGCTCATAAATATAGAGAGGCTTGCAAGGTTAAGGGCGTCAATACTAAATGTTCTGAGAGACTTAGGGGTTAGGGTTAGTGATGAATATTTAAGCGACTTTAAGCCTCACATAACAATAGCCTACATAAGGAGTAAGGTGGATCCGCAATATCTAATGGAGTTAAGGCATGAATTAATCAAGAATGAATTTAGAGACAAGTCATTATTAATTAATAAGGTTTCATTAATAAGGGCGCAGGGAAACACATACACAGAGATCACAACACATAAAATGCAATGCCCACAACAAGATTAAGAAACAAGACAATGCAAAACAAATAAGGCAGATCCTAAGGTAACCTCGATAAATGAAATCCTCGCCATTTATGACGGTTTCATTTCATTGGCTCCTTATTTTGTTTTAATGAGTAGGGTTTGGGAATTCAGATTCCCTAAGAGAGCCTCGAGGTTTCTTCCTCACCCTCTTTATCATATGGGCAGGGGTTTCTGCTTCTCGTGATCGCCTCTCCAATGGTTAATAAAACTCCGAGTAAGGAGGGAGTTAGATGATGGAATAAATCATGCCTATTACTCTTTATTTAGGAGGTACTTATTATACGCCATGATTAATGCATTATATACAGCCCTCACGATGGCCCTCCCTACTGTGGTGGCAGGCCCTGCGTACGGCTCGGGCTCGTCATTTGTTGGCGCTATTACGGCTATGGCATCGCTTGTGGTTCCATGAATACCAACTAAGCGGTCAAATGTTAATGCCTTAACCTGGGCTGTTAGGGTTATTGCGTCTATCATTGCTTGTATGGTTAGGGCTTTATTGATTATTATGGCTGTGTTTATTGTTGATGGGGCTGCAGGGCTGTACGTTAAGTCTCCATTGCTCATCTTGTATGGGTTTGATAGTCCCATAGTTATGGATACCCAAGTCTCAACCTGGCCCATGGTCTCTCTATGTATTGTGTGGTTTCTCGGTAATTCAGTTGCGGTGAGGAAGGTTATAGTCTCATTGGTGTTCATTGCATGTCTCTTGTGAACCTCCATAACCTCCATCAATGGGTCTTTATTGAAGTCCTTCGGTACTTGGTGGTGAATCACATATCTAATACTGTTTCTTAATCCGCCATCCACTGTACTTGCCAGGGCCATGGCGGTATCACTTAACCTTATTATTATGTCACTACCCCTATGAATTACACTCGTAATCATTCCGTACAACGTTTTGCCACTTAACTTATTAGTCTGTTCATGAATGGATCATCACATGCTCAGCTAACTCTGACCTCTTCACCAGTTATCTTAAGGCTTTTGCTTTTAAATGACTTTTCACTACCTATCTTGTGCTACTGATAAGTGAAGAGGACGTTAATGAGCTTGTTACCTTTAGGGATGTAATCACTGTTGTTGAGGAAGGCTTTAAACTACTTGGTAGTGGTAATGCGGTTAATCTGCCTAGGCGTAGGGCTATTGTTCCAGGCGCAGTTCTTCATGTGCTGCAAGGCGTTGTTTTAGGTAATTATGGTGTTGCTGGTTTAAAGACATACCTTAGTACTAGGCATGGGACTAGGTTTGTTGTTTTGCTCTTTGATATTAATAGTGGTGAGTTGCTCTCGGTCATTGAGGCTGATAGGCTTGGTCAATTAAGGACTGGCGCTGCTAGTGCTGTGGCCACGAAGTACATGGCTAGGAAGGACTCCTCTGTAATTGGTATTGTGGGTTCTGGTACTCAAGCTAGGGCGCAATTTGAGGCCTTGATTGAGGTGGTTAATACTAAGCTTGTTAAGGTCTTCAGTAGGTCTAGCGAGCATGCCGAGGAGTTTGCTAGATTCATTAGGTCTAGAGGTTTTGACGCAGTTATTGCCGGGTCTTATGAGGAAGTGTGCAAGGGCGTTGATGTTCTAGTTACTGCAACAAGCTCGAAAGAACCATTCATTAGAGGCGCATACCTTAGTGAGGGTATGCATATAAACGCCATTGGTAGTAACTGGGCCAATAGGTCAGAGTTAACACCGGATGCCGTACTAAGGGCTGACGTGATTGCGGTCGACGATCCAGCACAAGCCAGGGAAGAGGCTGGTGACTTAATCATGGCGGGTGATGCTGTATGGGGTAGGGTTGTTCCACTGAGTGACATTGTTGTTGAGAAGGTAGTTGGTAGGCGTGGGGATTCTGCAATAACCATATTTAAGTCCCTAGGTATTGCGATTGAGGACCTAGTTCTCGCCAAACTAATTTATGACAGAGCTATGAGGGAGGGTCGTGGTAGTGAAGTAGAATTCAAGGGCTACTTTAGATAGGCGGTTTGGCAACTCAATTAATCTAGCAATCAATTACAATAAATTGAAAGCCCCATCCCTTTAGGGTAGGGAGGAAGTTAGCCCTGTAATGTATTGTTAAGGTTAATGAGGTCATTTGGAGTATCAATGTCTATTAAAACCTCGGGACCACACTCAACGAGACAAACATCACTCCTACCCCTCAGTATCTCCCTAGCACCCACATCCCCCCTTACCCTCATTAATTCTCCGTAGAGTGTCTTATGAATGAGAACTGGATTACCCCTGAGACCGTTATGTGTTGGTATGACTGCTGAGCAACCATCATGATATGTACTTAGGATTCTAGTCACCGTGTCCTTAGTTATTAGGGGCATATCACTAAGCACAATCAACAC
Organism: Vulcanisaeta sp. AZ3; assembly: GCA_000960865.2. Taxonomy (GTDB): domain Archaea; phylum Thermoproteota; class Thermoprotei; order Thermoproteales; family Thermocladiaceae; genus Vulcanisaeta. The sequence goes on from JZWU02000037.1 coordinate 6,220, forward strand.
AGCATCATAATCCAAGAAGAACCTCAGACCAAGCCTTATTGAGGTGCTCATACCCTCCCTATAATGGGGATTATAAATCACGACCTCACCCCTAAGATAGGGCATTAATTCTTCCGCATAGGCACCAACAACCACAACCCTCTCCAAACCCTCCAATGCCTTCAATACACGAATTATTACTGGCTCACCATTAACAACACTCAATAACTTATTCCCACCGAACCTACTACCCTCACCTGCCGCCAATACAATGGCCCCAACCCTCATCCCTACTCCTCATAATCCCCAATACTCTCCTCCCTACCATGCCTCACAATCCTAACCCTCGTCTTTATGGGTACATGAAGTCCAAGCCTCTCGAGTATTTGGTAAAGTTCATAATCCTGGAGCTCATTTAATTTACCGTTTAGGTGCAACTCGACTAATTGCTTAAAGACTTGTAGAGCTGTGTCTTTGTAGAGTTCTAGGGCGTTGTTTATGATTTCCTCTGCCCTATCTCCCTTGGTTATCCTCTTAATGATGCTTATAATGTCATCACGAGTAAGAGGTTTCTTACCCTCCTCCCTTGCCTGAGTCTTCCTCATCATCTCCATCATCATTTTCCTCATTATTCTCTCCCTCTCCTCATCCACGCCCATAACAAGTAGTGAACTATTCATTCTTTAAAAGCCTTTGATATCAGCTTTTTAATCAGCCTTATTAATTTATCAATCGTGGAATTCCTCGCCAGCGTGAAGCCCAATGCAGGGAACACACCTAGGCTTAGCATCCCCGTGGAACTTGACGTAAGGGGTTTACAGAACATTGATGAGTTCCTACCCCTACTAGCCGTGGAAATTGAGGACCTAGGCCTCAGGGTTAACCAGGTTAGGATTAGTGGACTTAGGCATAGAGGTGATGCTGAGAGATTCCTCAGGCTTTTGGATTACTTAAATGTTGATCATATGGTGGCCAAGCCAGGCATTAACGATGCGAATAGACTTGCTGAGTTGTTGGATGAGGCTTCAACGTATGGTATTAGAGTAATTTGGGAGTTCGGTGTAGGCAAGTTCCTAAAGTCGCCTGACGAGGTTTATGAGTTAGCTGACGAGGTTTCTCCATATAGGTTGGACTTGGCTCTCCATGTGGCTAGGGAGAGGAGTTTGAGGGATTTTGTGAGGAGGTTTGTAGAGTTGAGTGGTTATGTGAGGACTGTGTACTTTAGTAATAAGAGAGGTGGTTCCTTCGGCTTACCCATATTTGATGGGTCCATAGACTACTTGAAACTAACGAAGATCCTTCAAGTGCTTAGGTATGAGGATAACGTGGTACTTCATTACTTACCTATTTATTACGGTAGATACGCCTCAGACAGTGAGGTGTTGAACACCTTCATGAACTCTCTAGGTAATGAAGCAGCTGATAAGGGGCTATTACGATCCCTGGATAGAATAATCAATGAAACCCTACAGCAAGGTCAATAACCTCAACCCTCCAGTAAATTAAGTGAACTTGACAAACTAAGCTATTCTAATTAACCATAGAATAATCCCTTATTTATTATCACGACGCTTGGGAGTTAATGGTCTCGAGAATTATAATCGTGGGTGGTGGAATAGGTGGTATGACGGTAGCGAACACCCTAGTCGATTACAAATCACCCGCTGAGATAACAGTAATAACACCAAACCCACACTACTTCGCAGGACCAAGCAGACCATTACTCCTAACCAATGAGCAGAAGTATGAGCGCATAATTAGGGGTTATGAAGAGGTGGGCAGAAAGGGCATTAGGGTAATGTTTGGTTACGTAACATCAATAGACCCAGAAAATAGGAAGGTCATAATTAACGAAGGCCAGACAACTAGTTCAACACAGAGGGAGCTTCAGTACGACTATTTAGTACTTGCACCAGGCGTTGTTTTTGATGGTAGCCGCATAAATGGCTATGATAAGTACTGGCACAGGAATACCACGGTTTACGACCCAGGCAGAGTTCACGTGCTAAAGAGTAGGGTGTGGAGTGCTGAGGGTGGTAAGGTCGTGGTTTATGCACCGAAGGCACCATATAGATGCGCACCAGCACCGACAGAGACAGCATTATTAATAGATACGATACTTAGACATAGAGGTGTTAGGGATAGGTTCGAGATAATACACATAGACGCTAACGACAAGACCCAACCACCAGTAATAGCAGACGTGGTTGCCAAATTATATGAGGAGCGAGGCATTAGGCTTATCACGAATCAAGAAATCATCGAAATAACAGATAGGGAAGTAATAACCAGGAGTGGTGAGAAGTATCAATACGACATATTAGCAGCACTCGAACCAAACAGAATCCCAGACTTCATTAGAAATGCCGGACTTGGTAATGATTGGGTCGACATCAGATCCCCACAGGATCTCAGACACCCCAGGTATGATGATGTATTGACAGTTGGTGATGCAGCTAAACTACCATTCCCAAAGAACCAAGAGATAGCCTTTGAAAGCGGTTTATTCGCGGCTAATAAGTTAATGGAGATGCTTGGCATGAACTCTAAGGCTAACGTGCAGTATGGTTTTGTTGGTTGGACTTACGTAGGCAACCAGGACGGTAAGTTAGAAAGCCTGGCTGTTAGGTTTAGCTTTGACTACTCAACACAACCACCAAAGCCATCCAAAGACCCAGAGCCCAAGAGAGATTATTCATTAAACAAGGATAATTGGGAACAGACATACCTAAATAGACTGTTTAATTACGGCTATACACAGTGAGTCATAAATACAATTACTTTAATTCACTGGTCTTAAGGTTAAGCTTTTAATTCGCGTTACTTGCTTAGGGGCTGTGGTTATTAAGATAAAGGAGCCCAGGGGTACATTAGCTGAGGATATTATTTATCATGCTAAGGCATTAATAACGGGTTTTAAGGAAGTCGTGGAACCCAATAGATTAACAATCCAATACCCAAGAGAACTCAGGTGGGTTACCGAGAGATTCAGGGGTTGGATATTACTTGACATTAAGAAATGCATATCCTGCTTCCAATGCGCCTGGGCATGCCCAGTAAATGCCATACAAATGTATAGAGCAACCAATGGTAAGTGGTACCCTGGAATTAGATATACCGAGTGCATACTCTGTCACTTCTGTGTTGATGCCTGCCCTGTCAATGCATTAATCCCAACCCCAATCCACGATGTTGCCTATGTGAATTTTGATGAGGTAAAATTCAAGCCTGAGGACATGTCTAGGCCTCCGGAGTACGTCTATGATGAGGCAGAGAGGGTTATTAAGTACGAGGTTAAGGACGGCAAACTCCTGAAGATTGCAATGCCAAAGGATGAGATTAAACGCAGGTTAGAGGAGCTTGATAAAGTAATTGAGAGGTCTGGCGGTACTCAATCAACGACCGAATCAGCAACCTAGTTCCATGCGTAAGCATTTTTATCCTTAGAATGATCATTAACACACATGACGCCTCTAAATACACCAATGAGTATTAAAGCTAGGACGGGTATTAAAATACCGAAATTCCCAAGCGTAATCAGCGGCGGCATTAGAATACTAAGTGAGGCAAACTTCGAATTCGGAGTTCAACTTGACAAGTCCAAACTACTTAAGCTAATTGCCTTTGGAATTGCAAGCCCGACCGAACTCACAAGAAGAACAGGAATACCAAGGACGAGGGTGTTTAGGTACTTAAATGCCTTAATTAAGCATGGTTGGTTAGTCAGGAGGGATGGTGGTTATTACCTAGCCGCAACAATATTCCTTGTTTACAGGGTTAGGAAGTTCAATGATTACACAGCCCTCGAGGTCCTCAATGACAAGGGCGCAGTGGTTGACCAAAAGGCTGGTCTTGTCATTATTAATGGTAAGGAGTCACCGAGAGCATGCCCAAGGTGTCCATTGCTTGAGGAGTGCACGAGCAATATTAAAAGCATTAGCCACCTCCTAAACATCACTATTAAATCAGCAACACCCGCCGATGCATACCTAGAATTAATAAGTGCAATAATAGATGAGGGGTTAGTCAAAATGCTCCTCAATAATTACATAGACCTACACGCCAACAACCCTTGATTTTTAAGTGACGAGGGAAAAATCCCACCAACAACTCACTTCATGTATTGTTTCACTAACTTAACAACCTCAGTCGGCGTCTTAGCCACAGGCACCCCAACCTCCTGAAAAGCCTTAACCTTACTCTCATACGACCCCATACCCATACTCACAATCGCACCGGCATGACCCATCCTCTTACCCGGCGGCGCAGTCCTACCACTTATGTAAGCCACGACAGGCTTCGAAACCTTACCAGAACCAATATACTGAGCCAACCTCTCCTCCATTGTACCACCAATCTCACCAATAACAACAATATACTTAGTCTCAGGATCCTCCTCAAACATCTTAACAACCTCAAGTGTATCAGTACCTATTATTGGATCACCACCAATACCAACAACGGTCGATTGCCCAATACCAGCCTGAGTTAAGTGGTAGGATATTTCATACGTCAAGGTCCCACTCCTCGAAACGATACCCACAGGGCCTGACTTAGTGTATATGTGATTAGGTAATATCCCCACCTTAGACTTAAGCGGGCTCACAACACCTGGGCAGTTTGGGCCTATTATCGTTACACCCTTCCTCTTCGCGTAATTCACAAATCTAAGTGCGTCGTGAATTGGTATGTGCTCTGTAATAATAACAATCAACTTAATCCCAGCATCAATAGCCTCATAAACAGAATCAGAAGCGAATTTCGCAGGTACGAATATGATTGATGTATTTATGTCAGGAAACTTCCTCAGCGCCTCCTCAACAGTGTTAAATACGGGTACACCATGAACTGACTGACCACCCTTACCTGGAGTCACACCGGCGAGTATCTTAGTACCGTACTGCAGCATGTACTCTGTGTGTCTTGAACCCTCATTGCCTGTTATTCCCTGGACCAGGACCTTCGTATTCTCATTAACCAGTATCGCCATGCCCCATCACCCCCTAACCCCAACCACCTTTGTTAGTGCCTCCATAGCCTCCTCAGCAGTCTCATAAGTTTTAAGCCCAATCTCAGCCAATATCCTCCTACCCTCCTCCTCATTCGTCCCCTTCAACCTAATGAATATTGGCTTATTCGTCTTCACTTCATTAAGAGCCTCAATAACACCCTTGGCCACCTCATCACACCTCGTAATACCACCAAAGATATTAATCAAAACAGTACTTATCCTATCATCAGTGAGTAACATCTTCAACCCCTCCCTAACAGAATCCTTGCTGGCGCCACCACCAACATCTAGGAAATCTGCAGGTTCATGCCCAAACTCCTTAACTAAATCCATGGTTGCCATTGTTAAGCCAGCACCATTAGCCATTATACCAACATAACCAGTCAACTCAACATAATGAAGACCAAAACTCCTAGCCTCAAGCTCCTCCCTAGTATAATCACCATCCTCAACACTAATGTCCGGATGCCTATAAAGCGAGTTATCATCAACCATAACCTTAACATCCAAAGCCACTAACTGCCCATCAACGGTCAAAGCCAATGGATTTATCTCCACAAGCTCCGCATCATACTCTGTAAACACACGATACATAGCCCTAGCAACATTCACAAAATCCTGAGCAGCAGAACCCTCCAAACCAAGCCCCTGAGCCACATTCCTAATCATATAGTCCCTAAGCCCCTCATAATCATCTATGTAAAGCCTTACAATCTTCTCAGGGCTCTTCCTAGCCACCTCCTCAATATCAACACCTCCCTCACTCGACGCAAGCATTAAGTAACCCCTATTCTCCCTGTCCAGAGTTATTGATACATAGAGCTCCTTAGCCACATTAACACCCTCCTCAAAGAGAACCTTCCTAATTGGAAAGTCCTGAATAACCCTACCCAAGTACTCCCTAGCAGCCTTCTCAGCATCAGCCAACGTATCAACCCTCCTAACAAGCCCCATCTTAGCCCTACCAGCAAAGGGCACCTGAGACTTAGCAAACAATGGAAACTTCATGCCACTCAATACCCCAATATCCTTCATATCACCAATAACAACCCCCTCGGTATCTTAACACCATACTTATTCAACAATTCCTTACCTTTATACTCTAGAAGCCTCACGCATTAACGCAATGCGCAACTGGCATTTAAATATTTACATTCTATAAACGATGTCGAGAACAAAAACCCTTAATACACGCTATCATAACTAACATAATGACCTCACTCAATGAGTTAATAAAAGAGCTCAGGATTAACGAGATACTCACAGCCCTAATCACAGCATACAAAGCAAAAAACATAGACTACCTACAATCAGCACTTGCCCTAATCCACGACGAATTCACATACACAATAGCCAACAACGAGGAATTAACAAAGGACGAATTAGAAAAAGCATCAATACTAAACGCCCTATACTACATAGACCTAGGACTAATCAAATCAATTAAAGGCGATATTAAGAACATCGATATGCATGCATTACTCACAAACGCAATTAAAGAAAACGACGCCACAAGCCTCGCCCAAGCCCTAACAACAGCAACAGCAAAAGCACTAAACAACGACTACACATGGATGAATGAATCAGCTAAAATACTGCATGAAAGC
>JZWU02000038.1:0-11959 GCA_000960865.2 Vulcanisaeta sp. AZ3
ATAGTGCCTAGAGGTAGATCTCTCTGCGGATTCTTAGCCTCACCACCATACTCAATACCTTGCCTAAAGCCTAGGTAAGCATATACTATACCAGTGGTTGGTAAGGCTAGGAATAACGGTGCAGCACCGTATGGTAAAAAGCCTCCAGGCAATGACGCTATATTCGCAGGATGGAAGAAGAGGGCCAATAATAAGACTACGGTCAGTATTGGTATTATTAACTTCCACCAACCAATACCAGTGTTCGTCTTACCCATAACATGAACACCGAAGTAATTCAATAGGAAGAAGAATGTCAGTAAAGCAAATGCAACTAAACCACCCTTAAGTGTTAAGAGACCCGTCGGTGTTAATAGGCCGGGTATGTATGATGACATGTACGTAACGGCTGCCTCAGCCTCGGAAGGAGCTACCGCTATGGCAGTCAATAAGTATGCCCAGGCTAGTATATATGAGGCAAAACTACCATGACTATATTGTGGATACCTCACTATTGCGCCAGACTTAGGAATCATACCACCAAGCTCTGCGAAAGCTAATGCTACAAAAAGTAGGAAGATACCGCCCAATATCCACGATATTATGGCAGCAGGACCAGCAGTAGCAGCCGCATATAGGGAGCCAAATAACCAACCACTACCAATCAAAGCGCCGATTACTAGGTATGATATATCCATCATATTCAGAGCCTTTCTAAGGTGTTTGTCTGAAACCTCAGCCTTCTCAGCCCCGATTTTTCTCTCCGTATTGGGTGGGTTTGTCATGTGTTATTTTTTACTTATACCTTATTAAGTTTTTCCTATTATTTTTATGTTTGTCAAATGTTGGTTATTTAATTCAATATTGTGTTTATGGGGGTGATGGTTGGTTATATATTGTTGTCGTGGTTTAATTACCTTATTAAGGGTGTTTAGTACTTAGTATTGTATGTTGGGTAAGTGTTGTGTTGAGATTGGGATCACTACTAGCGGGGCGTCAATTGCCTCAATACCAATTCAGTTTTACAAGAAAGCTGAGGGTATGGCTCTTGAGGAGCAGTTAGTGTTTATTCAGGATAGGGTTCTTGAGGATGAGTTGATTCTTGGTGTTATTAGGAATGTGACTAAGCTTGAGCCTTTGGTTAGGGATAGGGTTAGGTCTCCATTTGTTGATAGGCCTGAGATTCTTGATCAAACAATCCTCATGCCCTTCACCTCAGCCGTAGTGAAGCCTTATGCCTCAATAGGGCTTGGGAGTAGGGTTGTTAGTGAGGTTAGGCATGTGCCGACGCCTGGTTCTAAGGTTTATGTTATTAGGGATGGGAGGTTCTTGGGTGATTATGTTAGGGTTGATAATCCAATATTTGTTGGTGGTCATAAGTATAGTAATTGGCCTGTGAGTCTTAATGCTAATTTTGTTAATCAGCATGTTGGTGTTTTTGGGGCTACTGGTGTTGGTAAGTCTAGGCTTGTTAAGGCGTTGGTTGAGGAGTTGGTTAGGGTTGGTAGGCATGTTATTGTTTTTGATCATAGTGGTATTGATTATGTGCCTTACTTTAAGGATAGGGTTATAACCTCTAAGGAGATAGAATTATCACCGCCAACAATAGCCTCGGTCATTGCGGAGAAGGCTAGGCTTGCTTGGCAAACCTTTGGTGAGTATTTAGAGGTTGCGACAATAACCTACGTAACGGGGGAGAAAAAACAACAGCCTCAATTGGTTAGGGGTGTTGAGGGGCAGCAGAGGGTTGTTTGGGATAAGGCTCAATTTGTTAAGCACTTGTATGATAATATGAGGAGGTTGGGGGCTAGGGATTCAACTGTTGAGAAGGCTAGGCTCTTTGTTGAGTATTTTGTGGAGTCTGAGTTCTTTAAGGAGTTGAATGAGAGGAGGCTGAAGCCCATGGAGATTGTGGACTTGGCATTGAGGAATAACCTAGTCGTCATTGATCTAAGCCTCGATCCTGAGCTCGTGATTAAGCAGGCAATAATTGCCGATGTAATTGACTCTGCATGGAAGATGGTTAAGAGTGGTAAATCACCCCTAGACCTAGTCTTCGTGATTGATGAGGCTCAGAATTATGTGCCTGAGGGTGAGTGGACGATTTGCGGGGATATAATTGAGACGACGGCTAGGGAGGGGCGTAAGTGGGGTTTGTCGTTAATGATCGCCAGCCAAAGGATTGCTAGGGATGTTAAGGCTAGTGTGAGGGCTAACCTAGGTACAGTATTCTTCAGTAGGTTGAGTGCTCAGGGGGATTTAAGGGAGATAGCTGCCTATATGGATTTGGCCGATGTTAATGAATCAACACTAGCCCAGCTTGGTGTTAGGGAGTTCTATGTTGCTGGCTTAATGAATCCATTGAGAAGACCAATACTACTTAGGGTTAGGGATGCCTAGGGCTTCGAGATGCTTATTACTGCCTTACCCATCTCAACCTCTGCACTAGTCCAGGTACAGCTAACACCCGTCCCAGCCTCATTGGGGCTTATTAATTGCACTGGGCCTTGGCTTCCAAGGCAGTTGTAGGCTGTTATTGTGTAGGGTTGTTTTGATGAGTATAGTAGGACTGTGGTTCTTTGTGACCTGCTTATTGGGCCCATGGTCATTGTGATTGTGACATTGGCGTAGAGTAGTGTTTGGTTATTAATTGTTCTTGGGTATAGTGTCACGGCGTAGGTGAGTGCTACTCCCTGTACGGGTATTGCTGATGTGGGTAACATAAGTGTGTAATTGAATGTACCAACGACATTCTGCATAGAGGCTATTACTATGGCATTCTGAAATTCGTGAATCAACGCCGAGGAGACCAATGAAGACGTATAACTAACAGTGTTAATTATATTTGTGGCTATGTAATTATTGAGATACCAAACAAAGAATATGGCGAGAACTAGCAGGGCAACAGTAGTTATTACAAAACCAAGCACGTTCATAAACCATCACCTAAACGTCATTGTGACATTCACAATAACAACCCTCAAGGTATCTGCACTCACAAATAATGAACTCAACAACGAACCACAAACATCACTTACACTCACCTTAGCCCCACCTGAAATAGTGTATGTATATATGCCCGTAACATTAACAATAAGCACACTTCTCAAGCCACTAGGAACCACCTTTATCACAGGAATATAAACATAAGCCATACTCGCCTCATTAATAACGAGAACCCTCGGAAAGAGAACCACATACGTACCATACGAAACACCATTAACCCTAGACGCGCCAAATTGGACAATAGATATGAGGGGTGCGGCAGCATTCTCAATAATTAAACTCTCACTAATGGCATTATAAGCACCATTGGCTAAGGAACCCCTAACAACCTGAACATAACCACTCGGCAAAGAATTATAACCAGGCGGAACACCATATATCAACGCCCCACTATTATACGTAACCCCACCCACGGTTACATTACAATAATCACCTATGAAATTAAACACGCCGTACTGCGTAGCTGGTAACGGATAGACGAGGGTCGTTCCTGGATTATACATAGATGCCTCTAGGTCATCGGCTACATTAGTCATGAAGGATTCCGCCAGGGATAAGGAGGTGGATGCAGATGCCTTACTGAAATTAATCATTGAAATTATTATGAAGACTGCGGCAAGAACCAGAACCACCGCTATTAGGATCACAGTAGCCAAAACCTCGCTCTGACCCCTACTACCCATCACCCACCACCCAACCTCTGAAGCCCTATCATAACTAAATAATAAGAACCATTCGGCAATTGAACAACAGTGAATGCCTCAGCGGTGGGGGTGAATGGTATTCCTGGGAAGCGGTATGCGTATTGTGGCGGTATGACGTTATCGATACATGCGTAGTTAGTGTAGACTGGGGTTATGTAGGAGACGCTTGTTGATGGGGCTACCCAGAGGTCGTAGATTGTATTGACTGTGTTATAGACATATTCGTATTGAGATGGTGATGATTGAGTAATACTTAATCTATTAAGTCTAACCACAGGAACTATACTTAACAAGCCCTGCTGAGTCATAGATGTTAATATGCATTGTGTTGAGGAGATTTGCAGTAATGTATTAGTGCCTGTTAAGTAATTGTGTATCAATAGGGAGACAGTAACGTTAATATTAATCCCTCCTGAACATGATGATGTTGTCGGCGTTATTATGAGTCTCGAACTCGATAAGTATACATATGTACCACTAGCGGTTTCGGTATTAGAACCCACGGTCAATGTTATATACTCATGACTACTGCCATAAGTATACGTCACACTTATTGGTATTGATGTTGTGGCTATTGTGGTATCACTCGTAGTGTTAATAATGCTAACTACTACATTAGAGCTTAATGATAGGGATGAACCTGGTATTTCTGAGATAGGCATACTAATATAATTAATCTCCAATGGACCAACCACTGCCACATTAAAATTACTACTACAAGACGCGGATGAACCTTCAGATGTGGATAGGACTAGTGGGGTTGATGGAGTTGCACCAATGCACTGCGTATTTACTGAATTAAATCCGAAATACTGAGCACCATAATTTAAATTAAAGACATGAGCACCATTGTCAAGTCCAACAGGTGCACCAACACTAGCTGCTTCAAATGCGCTTAAACCACCGTATGATGGGCAGTAAGGTGTCTTGCAGTAGGTGTTGCTTATCGGGTTGTAGGGGTATGTGCCATTTTTTAGACACGTACATTATTATTTTAGTGGGAGGCGTGTTGAGCCAAAGAATTGCATCGCCGGTGATTGGGTTATATCTCTGAAGCCACCAGTGTATTGGTGTGTTGTTCTGTGTTGTGAAGAATACGTTTGATAGTGGCCATGTGGTGTTTATCGTGAATCCCGGCGGTAATAATAAGTTGAACGTCTTTATATTTAGTTTAACTTCTACATATGGGTATGGGATTATACCACTTTGGCTCGATATTATCTGCAACGGTATTGCTACGTAATTGTGAGTCACAGAACTCGATATATTAAGCACCCTATCGATTGGCTCAATACATAAGAACCAATTATACTGCGGCCCAATAACCGAATTCATTAAAGGTCTGAAGGCTGACCAATCACCTTGGGATATGTAATTCAGGAATTGTGGGTTAGCATATACATCATAAAGCACATTGTATGCGTATTCCTCCTCACTAACTTGAACCTCGCTCTGAAGTGTCGTTGTTGGTGTTTTGAATAATATAGGCATTAAGAGGGCGAGCACTAGGATTATTACCGTGGCGGCAATTGCCTCCATAATCCTAGCCTGACCCCTAATAAGTAATTGCCTCATCAACACCATGACCCCCCTCCCCAATAGTTCTCGTAAGCCCAGTAATTGCCGTAATTTATGAAGTACAATTCATAATTAACACCATATTGTGATTGACAACCTGTTATTGTTGTTGGTGCATAGGTTATGGGTAGTGCCTCGTGGGTTTCACTTGGTGAATAGTAATACTCATTTACAAAGGATTGGGGCTCTCCAACCTGGTTTATTACACTTGGTGATATTGTGTAGTTAAGTGATGTATAGCCTGGTGGTAAGTGAATTAATAATTCCGTTAATGTGTAGAACTTGAGGATGGCACTTCTCTCAGGCATGATTGATAAGCTACTAGCGATGGATACTGGGGTTAGGTCGATGTAACCATTATATACTGATGTGTCCTTGCCATTATAGAATAGTATTAGTGTTGGTATACCGTTGTTCACTATGTATGGTACTTGATAGACGGACCCAGTGTCTTCGTTGTAGAAGGTGAGTTGGTATGCAGCCATCGCTGTTATGTTTAATGCATTAGGTATTCCTAGGTAATTCAGTACACTGGGTGAGAAGGGATTTAGGAGAGTTACGATTCCACTGTTATTTATTGCTAATAGGTATTGATTATATGGGTAGCCTATTGGGATTGGTAGTGTTACGTTGAAGATTATGGCATTACTCGTTATGTTGCATACTGTGTACTGTATGGGGTTTATTGTGACTCCGTTCATTGTTATGTTTAGGATACTTGGGATTACGCCTATGGCTGGTTGGTTGTTGAGTGATACTGCTACGTATGTATTCATGGGTAGTGTGTATTTATTAAAGAACTCTATGGTTGCATTTATTAATGCGGCGTTCTGCAGCATCATCACAACCCAGGAACCCACACCATTATGGTTAGTAAATATGTATGCATAATTATTGAAAGAATATGAATAAATGGGTCCATACCACTGCGGTAGTGTTATTCCCATGGAACCTACGTTCTTGCCATTTATGTATATTGTTGCTGTGCCACTTGGTGCATTGAATGGATTACCAATTCCGTTGTACGTAATCACAACGGTAATGTTTATAGTACTTGGTGTACTCGACAGTGAACCCGAACTAGAAGTACTTGAACCAGGTCCTCCATATGCATAGTAATACTTATTCCCACTCGAATATACGTCTACCCAATATCCAGTTGCATAATTACTTGGATTTGTTGAGCTCACGCCAGATTGACCAGAAGTTGGGTATTGGGCTAAGTAGTTTATTCCGACTAGGAATGGTCCCTTTGATGTTACACTGAATACTGCGGATATTTCGAATCCACTATTGGCTGAGGCCTCATCCACGGGGTAGAGGAATACCACTGGGCCGGCCCATTGAGTATTACTATCCACTATCCCATTACTTACACTCATGTAGTCATTAATTAGGGCGTTGTAGGATGGTGCCCATAGGTTCATGGCTGCTCCGCTCTTTGTGTAGGCTGGGTTTGTGCATGTGTATGTGTTGCTTATGAAGTTGAATGTGCACTTAGTGATTGTGCTATAGGTTGTTGTGCGTATTGTTCCTTTGCATGTTGTTGTGCTTGGTTTTACTATCCATGTTGTTAGGTTGTATGTGCTTTTTAGTGTTAGGTTGTTTATTCCTAGTATTGGCATGTTGTATGTATTTGTTATGCTTGCGTATAGTGTGGCTTTTTGGTTTGCGGCGTATATGTAGTTAAGTAGTGATAGAGCTCCGTAGTAGTTCGTATTTAAGTTTGTTGTGTAGTTTCCATTTCCTGTTTGGATTGCTAGTCCCGTTGGTGTGTAGACAGTGTTTATTATTGTGTTATAATATTCATTAAGTATTGCATTGGCTAGCGATATAGGTGCTAGGCTTCCTCCTTGAAGTACGGGCATTTGAATTGCGATTCCGTAATTTAGTAAGAATTGGCTGTAGTTCTTTATGAGGGCGTATAGTGCTGTGTTCATTTTCATGGATAGGCCCTGAACCACGAGTTGTGGGTTATATTTGAATACGAAATATATGCTTCTTTGGTATACGTAGGCTGGTGTCATTGTGAATATTCTGTACAACATGGCCAGTATTAGTACTGTAATCACGACGATCATGGCAATTATTAATAATCCCTGGCCCTTACTACTCACTTCCTCATCACCCCATTGGTCCAAATGCATTACCGCCGTAGTATAGGTAGAGCTTGGCGTAGTATGCGGAGTCTCCGATGTATACTAGTGCTTTTGTGACGCTTACTGGTGTGTATGTTGTTTTTTGGCCGAATATTATCTCTCTATTACTTATGTAGTACTCGGGTAGCATTCCGTACGGTATGATTAAGACTTGGCTTAATGGTACTTGGCCTGCTTGACCTTGTGAGTTCCTTGTTACGAAGGCTATGAGTAGCATTGGGGTTTGTGGTAATGCCCAGTAGCAATCAGCATATTTATTGCTTTTTTGGCTTGTGGTTAGGGATTGACATGGCACACTTGGGTATGACACGGCTCCTTTTCCTGGGTTTAATGTGAAGTTTAGGGTGGAGAATGTGTAGCCGTATATTGATTTATAAACTGCCACAATCCTCAATCCCAGGGCTGTTGAGCCGGGGTTGTTTGTGGTTATGCAGTTTGCTAGTACGTGGGGATGCGCAAATATTATCCAGTTTATTGTTGGGCTATTGGGAAGTATTATTGTTGCTAATAGGGGGGTTGTTGTATAGCTGAAGTATAATCCATGGTCCCCCAACCCGCCTAGTGATGCGTATGTGTCTATGTAGTAGGCGTTATTTGGTGATGCTGGTATGTTTATTGTGAATTGGTATTGGCCTGTTGCGTTTGTGTATCCTGTTATGTTTCCTGTGATTACTTGGACCTGGTTATTCGTGGAGGATGCTACTATGTATGTTATGTATAGTGTTGCGTTTGGTACTGGTTGTCCTGTGTCGAATCTTGTCACGTTGATTAGGAATGTCGCGTATTGTGTTCCATTGATTGGTATTATTTGTACTCTAAATACGGGGTATATTTTTAGTACGAAGTTGTAGTTTGGTCCTAGACCGAGCAGTTGCTTAATCTCTGTGTAATTAGGTAGCCATGTGGCGTTTGTTGTTGCTGGCGTTAATACCCAGTTTAGTGAGTTATAGAGTGCTGTTATGCCGTATTGATTTAAGAATTGTTGAAATCCAGGAGAATTGGGGTAACATATGGCTGTAGATTGATGTTGAGAGTTTGCTGATTCCCAGTATGCTAGTGCCATTACTTTGAATGGGTCTAGGTGGTATGGTTGGCCTGGTTCGGCTAGTCCGAAGGCATTTAAGTTGCTGGCGTTTAATCCCCAGTTTGGTGGGTTTCCTGGGTTTGTGATTATGTATTGGAGTATTGATTGGGCCATGGCGTTTAGTTGGAATGTGTTTACTTCAGAACCTGCTGTGTATTGGTAGTTTGGTGTGAGTTGTATGAATATTATTATTGCTATTAGTATGACTGGTATTATTATGGCTAGTTCCACGGCGCTTGATTGACCTCTTGTTAATTTAGAATTAAGCATTATTAGTAAAATTGAACGCAGTTGAACTTTTAAACCTAACTAGGGAACTTCATGGTTCTTACGGTGTTGCCTTTTCTTAATGGTGTTGAGTGAGGATAAGTTTATTAAAACTTCAGTGTTGCTTTCTCTCGATGGCTAGGCAGCCCTATGTGTTTGAGGAGGTTGAGGTTCCTGAGAATGTGGAGGTTAGGGTTGAGGGTAGTAGGGTTGTGGTTAAGGGTCCCTTGGGTAGTTTGGAGAGGGATTTTGGTAATTTACCAATTATTATTAGGTCTTTGGGCAAGTCGATAATTATTGAGTCTTATTTTGCAGGTAGGCGTGAGAAGGCTGTTGTTGGTGTTGTGGCTGGGCAGATTAAGAATTTGATTATTGGTGTTACTAGGGGTTGGAGGTATAAGTTGAAGATTGTGTTTTCTCATTTCCCAATGAGTGTTAAGGTTCAGGGTAATCAATTAGTTATTGAGAATTTCATGGGTAGGAGGTCAAAGATAACCTTGGAAATACCCAAGGGTCTTAAGGTCAGCACTACCAAGGATGATATTATTGTTGAGGGTATTGATAGGGAGTTGGTTAGTCAATTTGCGGCTAGGGTTGAGGAGGCAACTACATTGAGGGGTGATGAGAGGATTAGTCCGCATGGGCGTGAGGGCGGTCCTGGTGTTCTTGATGGTATTTATGTATACGCGGCAGAGTATATGAAGTGATCATTCTAGGTAAATGCCCGACCTCTCTAACCTCCTCCCTATGGATTCAGCATCCTCTGGGTAGTAATTAATTGCATTTCTGAGGTAATCCTTATCAATGCTTAACCCACCCTTTGGGTCTGCGAGTATTTCTGCGATTCTAGATAGGAATTCGTCGCCTTCCTCGCTGGCTTCCCTGGCTTTCAATACGAGTAGGTCTTCGAGCCTTATGCTTTTGATTTCGAGTCCGTCGACCTTAATCTTCGCGGTATTCCTTAGCATTTGTTCTGGTATGTATATGTCGAGTAGGTTCTCCATGAGGTCTATCCTAATTATTTGGGCATTGACTAATATTTCGTAGTACATCATCCCATTCATGTCCATACCTGCATCCCAATCATTCTCTTTGGCTATTCCCTCAAATAATTCTTGTTCTATTACGGTTGATTTATTTATTATGAATAGGTCTATGTCGTGAATATTCCAGTTAATGTTGTAGAGTAGGGGTAGTATTGCGCTGCCTATGAGGACGAAATCAATGCCATGTTTATTAAATTCGGAGCCAACCTTAATTAACGCCTTTTTTATTAATTCCACAGTCTCACTTAATTGATTCTTCCTCATGCGTAGTGTTTAAATTTGCCGTTTAATTTAAGTATTTCGTGGGTGCAGTTGGCGTATCATTTAGGGCTGTGGGGATAAGGTTTGATTACCTACATGCGGAGAGACTTCAATTAATGCCGCAGCAGGTTCAGGTGGCGTTTAATGTTAATCTTGTGATAGGGCCTAATGCTGTTGCTAGGGGTGACATGGTTGAGGTACCCTTCTCTCTAGTGGCTAACTCAACACCGTCGGTAGTTAATATCTCGATTAGGGGTGCATTGATGCTGCAAGGTGATCCGAAGCAAGTTGATGAGATTGCGAAGTCTGTTAATTCAGGGAAGCCTCCTCAGTTTATTCAGTTGATGATTGGTCAGTACGTATTCTTTGAGGTGAACTTACTCCTTAAGGAGCTTGGTATACCGCCTGCAATGCCCGTGGTGTCACAGTCTCAGCAGCAACAGAAACAGGGTGAGGGCATTATGTATGCATAGCACTTACTTCCATCGTGCATTGCATCACCCTACTGAGCAAGTCATAGATCATACTAATTCTCTTATAATTCTAAGTCCTTACTGCAATAAGTGAAAGCTCTGTCCTTGGGCAGGAGGAAGTAAAGTATTAACTTGCTTTATTGCTTTCAATGCTCTGTGTTGCCTCGTACTTCTTAAGGGCCTTTATTGTGTATTGTAGGGGATTCTTTACCCCACAGCCTAGGTTTGTTGGGCATAGTCCTAGGCTATTCATTTCCTGGCATGATGGTGGCATGTAGAATTTACGTCCGCCCCTAAGCCCTGCGATATGTTCAACCTGGTACCTGGTTATTTTCTCGTTGAAATCAGCTGCTGTGCTGAAGGTATTCACAACTTCCTCTACACAATCCTCTATTGGTTTTCCTTCAATGTCGTGACACCTCCTTAGCATGTAGGCGGCTATGGCGAATCTGGCTTGGTGGCTTGGGTTTCCTCCAGTCTTTGTTTCATTCATTATTGCCTCTATGCAGGGCGGTGTTAATCCCGTTATTTGCACCTTAAGCCCAGCCCTACTAACCATTTTACTCCTATATTCCTTAAGCTCCGCCATGCCTCCTAACGCGTCCACTAATTGTTTGGTCTCATCAGCATTCTCATAAGCCTTACTAATTAATTCGAGGACCTTCGCCTCCACAACCTCCTCAATGAACCTAGTCAGGTCTTTGTAAGTAATTAGAACCCAACCCTTGAGTAGGTACCTATTTACGAGTTTCCAGTATGGGTCGTTCCTCGGCATGTATTTTAAGTAATCCCAGACCTTGATGCCTACGTCGAAGGCTAGGGCGAGTTTCTCATTGTAAATATCTAATTCTCTCAACCTCGCTGCATTTATCTCGAATTCTCTAGCCATGTAGATAATGCATTCAGGGTCTTCAAGTAGTAATTTGCTTGAGAATCTCTTGCTCTCTACATCGGCGAATCTTCTCCACAGGTTTTTGTCAAGGTGTGAGGCTAGGATTATGGCTATGTAGTGAGCCAATAACTCATCTTCATCTGGGTTCGGGTTGTCAGTTATTGAGCCTTTTGTTATGGCTTCATTGAGTAATTCGTAGGCTCTTTTGAGTAATTGTTTGCCTGTTGGTGTGTTTGTTAGGTCGTTTATGTACATATCCCTCTTACTAATGATTTCCATGAATCTAGAATGTCCCTCTTTACTAAATGGGTACTTTACTATGAAGCTTACATAATCATTAAAGCACCTAAGCAATTAACTTCACCAATAATTAACGCCTCCGCAGACTTAATAAGTTAATATAAATGGGAGTTATGTATTATTAACTTAGGCATTGTTCTTCTCACATACTGTGAAGCTTATCCATTATGAGTGCCTTGCCTAGGTCGTGAATACTACTTATCTTTATGA
>JZWU02000039.1:0-11341 GCA_000960865.2 Vulcanisaeta sp. AZ3
GCTTTATGTATTAAGGACTATTGAACTCATATATTTGTTAATGAGTGAGTATAGAGTTGTGATTGATGGGAGGGAGGTTAACGTTAATGAACTTGTTAAGCATATTAACAATCCATACGCATTAACTGTGTACCTCGACATGAGGAAGAGGGGTTATTTCATAAGGCCCGTGGCTAATGGACCTGTGGACTTCTTGGTCTGGGATAAGGGTAAGAGCCCGATTGATTCAAGTCCTAGGTATATGATTAAGATTGTGACTGAGGGACTTGAAATACAGATCATGAAGTTACTTAACGTACTTAAGTATAGTGAGAGCATGGGCGCACAATTAGTCTTGGCCTTGGTTAGTTCTGAGGGGGTTATTACTTATTATAAGGCGTTTACTTTTAAGCCTGTTAGGGGGGATTAATTATGGTTACGATTAAAGATTTGGAGCAAGTACTGCTCATTGTCAGGAGCAAGGGTTTAAGGGTCATTATTAAGCTTAAGGGCACTAGGAGCGCAATAGCCCTAGAGAGGGAGATTAGGGCTTTGAGTCCTGAGGGTAATTACATAGCCTGGACCACTGCATTTCCTGCAGCACCTCATCAAGTTCTTGATGCTTACGGTATAGCATCAGTAGAGATCTATTGTAGGGGCGAACTAATCAAGCAGGTTGGTAGCTGGAGGGAACTGGTGAGGGAGCTTCAGGTAATTAATGAGTGTAGGTAATCACCTCTCAACAACGTAATCCCTACCCCCAATCCTCAACTTAATGATAGAACCCTCCCTAACAGTACCATCATCAATAATAAACTCCCCACCAGCACTGGACCTAAGGCTAATCCTAAATAACCTAGCTCCAATCTGAGCAAGGTCCTTAGACCTTGATGAACACACATTAACATTAATCCAAGGCCACCTACGCCTCACCTCACTCGCTAACTTAACACCAACATCTAAACTACCAACAACACTACCATCAGGACCCGGCACGTAGTCCATCCTAACCAGGTTATTAATATTCGCAGGGCTCACGTCAAGTTCGTTAATGTTTATGAAACCTATTAATCCATTATTGATGAGAACCTCCGCAACCCTCAAAATATTATCCTCAAACCTGGGCAGTGCAGGTACCTCGAGGCCAAGAGTTATTCCTGAATCCTTAAGTATCCTGATAAGCCCTAACTTATTACTTAACTGGGTTGGGTTTATTGCATGAATCCTAACCTCATCAATCCCACTGCCTGCTAACTTCCTAACGGCCTCCTCACTTAGGTTTAGGGCGTGGGTGTACATGTGTATGTGGAATTTCTGCCCATACAAATCCTTAAGGATCCTTACCAAATCGACGACTCTATCAACAACAACAATTGGATCACCACCACTTATGGCAAGACCATTAGACCCAGCCCTATCTAACTCCCTAATTATATCATCGGGATATTGCTTAACTGGCACATCATTTATGAACATGACATCTCTACCAAACCTATCCCTATCCACAGGGCAGTAGAAGCAGTTTAGTGGACAAAGCCCAGTTATGAAAAGTACGCTCTTAGTGCCTAGTAGGCATTGTCTGCATCCTCTTGTTAACTCGCCAAAGACTGTATTTAATGGACGCATGGAGCTTGATCTTCTATAAAAGGCCTATTTTAAACTCCTGTGCGTTAAGCATTTTAATAATAACCACCGCAGACTGAGCGATGTATAGATTTAGGAGCACATTGATCGCCTTCATAATATCGACAATATTCACGTTACCAGTGCTCATAAACTACAGCAACCAAGCAATATACAGTGCCCTAGTAAACTTACTGGGTAGTACCTGGCCGCCAATAACGCCCTGGGGCTTCATAACAGCAATATTCATGCATCCAACATTCCTAGACTACGTCTTTGACATGATGACTTTGTGGTTCATAGGGCCCTTCTTTGAGAGCATCTATGGGACTAGGAACTTCTGGATAACCTTTCTACTCAGTGGTTTTGCCTCAACTTTATCGCCAGCACTGTATTATATCATGGGTACGCCGGTCATTGTTGGCGGATCGTCAGGGGCACTCTTTGGTTTAGTTGGTTTCATAATAGCGACACCGCATAGGGGGGTTATACTTTCGAACCCAATAAACATATTGGCAATAATCTTCTTACTATCACCCCTGGCCTTTGCCTTCGGCATAGCATATCTAGGGCATCTCCTAGGCTTCATTATAGGACTATTACTCGGTTACTCATACAGCAAGAGAGCGGTTTTGCCTATTCCTGCATTTTAAGGCGAAGTTAATAGCAGAAAGTAAAATAAGGACTAAGCACAATATTTATTAATAGGATTAGCATAATTAATATTATGACAAAGGCATTAGTAACGAGGTTAACATATCCGGTGATAGTACTAACCATAGTATTGGCATTAGTAACACCGGTAGTAACGGCAGAGCAGGTAATACATCCAGTGATGTATAACATGACAACAATAACAGAGTCTAATGACCCATTCGTAACATATAATGGCTTTTACTCCTTCGAGGCATACCAACCATTACCTCCAGGTAAGCCAATAGTAATACCGGTGCTCACTAATGCTGTATTCCCATATAAGCTAAGCAATAATTACGCGACTGTGCCTCAAAATGCGACGGTGTGTATACCACCTGGTACCTATAGTATAATTCTACTAAATGTAACAATAACAGAGACCGGTGGGCCTCAGTATGATAGGGCATTCTACATATTCGCAAATGGGATACCCGTGTTCTGGGGTAGTACGCAGGAAATACTCAATTCAACGGCCTGGTCTGATTTGACACTCTTTGAGAATATGCTGGCCGGGAATTGTGTTATATTTAGGGCTATATTGCCTAATTGGATAGTGCCTTCGATAGGGGTTACTGGGTATTACGTGGTAAATATAACTCTATATCTATACAAGGGGCCAGAACCATCAAACTTGCCTAATTACTTCATACCAATCGCACCCAATGCCTATGGAGTATCTCTGATTGGGTTAAATCCGTTTCATGACGATATAACGTATATGGTAAACCTTCCTAATGGTACATATAGAGCCCTCATACTTATGTACATGGAGGGTGGTGAATTAGATGAGTTCTGGTACACAAACGAACCTGCAACAAGGAACCTACTCATTTACTACAATGGTTACCTGGCCTCTGTCTTTAATCCATTCGAAACAATATACACTGGCGGTATTGACCCATTCATGTGGAAGCCCATGCCCTCAATAAACACTTTGTCCTTCCATAACCCATATGTAGCCGATATAACGCCCTTACTTGCTACAGGTCTTAGGGGCAACATAACTATAACAATGACAAATCTATACGAGGCATACGAATTAACAGGATTACCTTACTATACCTGGACAGTCTCGGGAGTACTCATGCTTTGGGTAAATAACTCTAACAAGTTGGTAGGTGGTAAATTAATAACCGCGCAATCAAGATTCTTTGATTCAGGGCCGAAATTCTCAACAACGTCAACGGGCCTAACGGAATATGTTGAATATGGTAATTATAGCATTAATTACGTGGCTGAGTTATATTATCAACACGGAACCGAGATTTCCCATACAGAACAGAGCGGTGTGTTTAATGCATTCCAGCTATTTAACCAGGTTATGGAATACGGAACATTAAATGAGAACTTCACTGAGACGTCCATGGACACATTCTTAGGTATGGGTAATCCATTCACACTATCCTTTGAAGGTAAATACCCAATAGTATTTAATATAACTGCGTATGTAACACCACTCGGACCAACAACTCATTACCCGTATCCAGCTGCTTATATTCAGTACGCAACGATTTACATACCAATGAGCACTCATGAATTAATGTCAACGCCTAGAATGACCTACACATCAGATATTAAGGATACACTTAATTCTTACGGCTTCATGAACCTTACATTGGAGATAATTAATCCATACGGAGGAGCCGTGGTCACTGGAATATCAGGCAATTACGCAAGAACAAGTAAGAACCTAACTTCAACTACAATCTACTCAACCCCCGCTAGCACATGGGGTTGGCTTGAGAGATTCAGTGCATTAGCAATATCGCCAAATGCCACTGACCTAATTGGTTATTACCAATATGTAACGCTTAGGTTATTGCATATTGGCGTACCAATGTGGAAGTAACTTAGTCCCTAATTTACTAATTCATGCATAAAATTCTATTCCTTTTATCAGACCTCCAGGTGTTCATCACTGTTCTGCTGTCCCGACAGCCATCATCACCTTTATCATACTCAGTAGTTATGCCTATTAAGGATTTGCCGTAAGTATTTACGATGATTAGAGTTTAATGATCTTGACTGTCATGTAATTATTAATGCTAATACCCATTGAGACGACTTGCTCTTCGTGAATGTGTCTTTTGATTATGTTTTGAATAACTTAATATTTATTGTTATAAGTATAATCTCTTCGTGGTCTCCATTAACATAATCAATAATGCATTGAATAGATTAGTTTCCTAGACTTTCCTCACATTGTCATTAGTTGTAATGTTGTGGTAATGGGTGTTGGTTGTATTATTCTTATTGCCGTAATAAATGGTTTTATGCTCCTCTGTAGTGAATTTGTGCTGTGGTTGAGGTTTTTGTGGGGACTAGTGGTTGGCTTTATGATTGGAATGCGGAGTCAACCTTTGATTGGTATGTGAATAACACTGGTTTAAATGCTGTTGAACTTAATGCCTCATTCTATAGATTCCCCTTTAGAAACCAGGTCCTTTCTTGGTCGCGGAAGGGATCTACCTTGCGCTGGGCTGTTAAGGTTCATAGGTACATAACGCATGTAAGGAGGCTTAAGTCTGAGGCCTTGGATACTTGGCGTAGGTTTAAGGATTTATTTACTCCGTTAGATCCGTATGTGGATTTCTATTTGTTTCAAATGCCTCCGAATTTTACGTTTAATGATGAGAATATTGCGAGGATAAGGGAGTTTGCGGTTGGGAGTGGGCTTGGTTGGAGGTTTGCTATTGAGTTTAGGCATGGATCTTGGTTTAGTGATGATGCTTTGGGGAGGCTTAGGGGTCTTGGTGTTACTGTGGTTTCTGTGGATGAGCCTGGTGTTACTTGGGTCGTGAGTAGTAATGGTGTTGTTTATTTAAGGCTTCATGGTAGGTCTGATTGGTATTGGTATGACTATAGTGAGGGTGAACTTGAGGATTTAGCTAATAGGGTTTTGGCTTTGGGTCCGTCTAGGGTCTATGTTTTCTTTAATAATGATCATTGGATGCTTGAGAATGCTAGAAAAATGCTCTCTATACTCCGTAATCTCGTGAATACATGATTCGCTGTTTATTGTTGTGGTTTTAAACATAATCATTATATCTATTTCATTGCAGGTTATTGTTTTCTTGATAGAGCTAGTAAGCCTGCTATTGTTAATGTTATTCCGATGATCATGAAGGTTATCATGCCTAGGTTCATGGGTGCTATTAATGCCACTAACATGGGGCCCCAACCTCCAATTAGGAGGCCCCAGTTATACGATATGCCTAGACCACTTGCCCTGTGATGTACCTCGAATTTATCAATTAGTGTGTATGGTACAAGGCCCATTGCGAAGTTCTCTATGAAGGCTAGTAGAATTAGGTTTATGGGGCTTGGCTGTAGAATTAAGGCTAGGGGCGCGTAGGCTAGGGATATTACTAATGTACTGATAATGACCCACCTATAGTTAATAATTAGGGCTAAAGGTCCTGCAAGGAGGACGGCAATTACTGCGGCTATTGTTGATAGAAGCATTACGCTGGGTATTAGGTATGGTTTGTGGAGGACATATAATAGGTCTGAGTACACTAGGTACGTGGAGTAATAAACCATTAGCAAGCCTCCAGTGAATAATATGCCAAAACCTAACCACTTACTTCTCTGCTTAAACAAAACCTTGAGTGGGTTGGCTCTGGGTCTAGACCATATTGGTGATTCAACTAATCTACTCCTCACTAGGAATGCTATAAGTGCCACTATGGCTCCAGTGGCTAGGTAAATTCTCCAACCATAGTATTCGAAGCTCACCGAACCCATTAGGCCCATGAATAGTGAGTATACTATTGTTGCGATAACTACACCTATTGGGTAGCCACTTTGTACGAAGCTTGACGTTAGTTCTCCTCTCCATTTACTCCATTCCATTATCATTGCTGTACCGGGCCCCCACTCACCGCCTAGGAATATGCCCTGCAAGAACCTGAGTGTTAATATCGTGATTGGCGCTAAGACTCCTATTGCCTCATACGTAGGCAATAATGCCATTATTAAGGCTGGTATGCTATAACCAATAACTGTAATCAAAAGACCAATCCTCCGCCCAAACTTATCACCAACATAACCCATGACCACGGAACCCAGCGGTCGCCCAACTAGTGTTGCGACCAAGGTCGATGCACCGCCAAGGATTGAGTAAGGCCCTGGAAAGAAGAGTTCGCCAAGTAATGGTATTATTGGTGTTACGAGGAGGGCGTCATAACCGTCTAGTACCCAACCAAGGTAGGCGCCTGTGATTGCTCTCCATCTTATTTTTTCAATGGCACCTTCAGTGTTCATGACTTGAGTCTAGCCTTAAAAATGCCATTTAAGTATTGCTTAAATTGAGAGTGGTGGGTATATGCGTGCTATTATCATTGATACTATGAATATTATGAGCATTATTAATCTAATACTGAAGGGCCCAGCCCATAGCTTTCTAAGTTCCTTCCACCTCTTCTTAACCTCGGTCTCATCGCCACTGAGTAGGGGGTTTACGAGGCTTACTATCTCTGGTATTAATAGTAGGGTTATTAGGGAGGTGTATGGTAGGTAATGGAGTATAGTGGAGGTTATTATGGCCAAGTACATAACAGTTATTGATGTATAAATCACGTATTTTATATTCTTAAACCCAAGAAGGAGCACCAGTGTTTTCTTACCAACCTTCCTACAAGCGTCTAGTTCAAGGGCTCCTGAACCCAGTAGTATTAATAGTGTAAATATGCCATTAGGTATACCGACAATCAGCGGTGCTAGGTTTGTGTATATCCCTGTTTGTACTATGAATGAGCCCCAAGTCACGAGGGGTCCCATGGCTATTGCAGCTAGTAATTCGCCATAACCATTATAGTGGAATTCGAGCGGTGGGGCTGTATAACCAATACCAATGATTAAGCCCGTTAGTGCTAGGGGGAGGATGGGCCAGCCGACAATTATGACTAGGTAGATTCCGGCTAGGAATGCTATGGTGAGGAATGCATAACCAACGGTGATTACATCCCTAGACTTGAGTCCAAGGTCTATTATTGGGTGTGGCCTATGGGCGAAGCCACTTGCTCTATAGAGTATGTCAACGCCTTTTATATAATCGTAGTAATCACTGACTAGGTTCACACCTGCCTGAGCTAATAGTAGGGCTACAAGGGTTATTATATAGATCGCTAGGTTAAATTTATCGGCTAGGTACCAGGCTAATGCTGTACCGAGGGTTACGGATGAGAAAGCGCTCAAGAGTGTTGTTGGGCTGAGTGAAAGTAACCATGATTTTAGGTTCATCAATTTTTGGGCATTGGTATGGATTTAAGTTTTTCTAAGGGATGTAGAGAATAATTGTTTTAGTTGGGGTCTTACGGTTTATTTTAATGCCACTTAATAGTCTTAGGGAGTACCTGGATCTATTGAGGGGTAAGGGTGAACTTGTTGAGTTGAATGAGGAGTTAAGCTTGGATTTAGAGGTTGCTGCGTTCCTTAGGGAGTTAATGTATAGAGGAGGCCCTGCAGTTCTTATTAGGAAAATTAAGGAGGGTACATTACCCATAATCGGTAATCTATTTAGTAAGTGGGATAGAGTTTTCATGGCGCTTGGCGATAGGGATCCTGAGAAGGCTGTTGGTGAGTTGATTAATATGCTTGATGTTAGGATACCTAGTGGATTTTTCGATGCTATGAGAACTTTGGGCGAGTTAAAGAGATTTTCCCGGTACTTCTCGAGGACTGTTAATGAAGGACCCGTTAGAGAAATTGAATGGGATGGAATTGACCTCACAAGAATACCTGCAATTAGGCAGTGGCCTCACGAACCTGGTCGTTTCATTACCATGGGTCTTACCTTCGTGAGGCATGGTGATTATAGGAATTTCGGTTATTATAGGTTGCAGGTTATTGGCAGAGATCGCTTTATAATGCATTGGCAGCCGTGGCGTAGGAGTGCCATGTATGGTGAATTGGGTGAGGGTGAGGTTGCCGTTGTCTTTGGTCCTGACCCAGTGACTATGCTTATGGGTGGTGTTCCAATACCTCATCCTCTGGATAAGTTGTTGGTGACCGGCGTAGTTAGGGGTGAGGGTATTGAGTTGGTGAGGGGTTCTACTGTGGGTGTTGAGTATCCTGCAAATGCGGAGTTAGTCATTGAGGGTAGGTTGACGGGTGAGTATGCTAGAGAGGGGCCTTTTGGTGATCATGTTGGTGTTTATTCCATAGCTAAAGAGTACCCTGTGGTTAAGGCCACGGCAATTTACTCTAGGGAGGATGCCTTGATACCCGTAACGGTCACCGGGAAGCCGTTGCTTGAGGATGCGAGTATCATTAGGTTTGGTAATATGGTTGTCAAGCCACTGCTTAAGATGTTATTGCCTGAGGTTGTTGACATATCAATACCGCCGGAGGGTTTAAGCTACATCGTGATCGTCTCGATTAGGAAGAAGTACCCTGGACATGCTAGAAGGGTTATGCTGACATTATGGGGTTTGGTTCCCGTGCTAGGTAAGGTGATGATTGTCACGGATCACGACATAAACATAAATGATTGGAGGCAAGTGATGTATGCTGTTGCGGCTCATGTTAATCCATCGAGGGATATACTCATTATTAATAATTATCCAGTGGAGGAACTTGATCCATCAACACCAATACCGAACCTGGGTAGCAAGGTTGGGATTGATGCAACTAGGAAGTTGCCAGAGGAGTATGGTGGTGAGTACCCAATGGATGCTGATGCTAATGTGCCTAGGGAAATTATTGATAAGGTAAGTAGAATACTTAGTAACCTTAAGCATTAATATCAGCTAAAAATGTTCTTTGAAAAATGCATGGTGGATATCATGATGAAACTTATCATAAATAATGCATTCAAAACAATACTATAATGAGACACGGTAGAATTATTATAGAGATAATAGCGACAAAACATACTAAGCTGGTGCCGGGGCCGGGATTTGAACCCGGGCCCCCTTGCGGGGACGGACTATCTAGTTCTTAACTCCAGGCCCGCGCCTTGGACCTGGCTCGGCCACCCCGGCGAGTTTATTTGTGCTTGTTGAATTATAAAGTTTTGCTCATTTAATATTTCACGGTATTTTCTTCTTTAGCAAGTCTCACGTAGCTCCTCGGCATTCCTATGCATATTCTCCTCCATACGTTTATTATTGTTTTCGTGAATCTTCTCAGCTCTTTAATCTTAATTAGCAGGCTCTTCTCCTTATTGTTGGTATTTCTCTGCACATTCTTTTCCTTACATTGTGCTTCTTCTCTTCACTTAGTATTTCCTCGGCGCATTGTGGTTTTAATGCCATTAATACGCAATCGATCGTATTATTCAATCATTAATTCTCCATGCATTCATCTCTCGTCACCACTTATATAATGATGTTGGTTATGGTTTTTAAGGGAGTGCTTCGTGAGTATGTGCGTGAGGAGTTCTGGGGTTCTGAGTTATGATGATGGAAGAGACGAGCCGAAGGTTACTTTGGTACGGGTAGTTTTTCTAGGTATTCTCTTACTACGTCTTCTCCGGTGACACCTTCTAGAGATACTTCGGGTTTTAGGACTATTCTGTGGCTTAGGACATCCATGGCTACGCTCTTCACATCATCTGGTATTACGTAATCTCTCCCCTCTATCACAGCCATAGCTCTTCCCATCTTCATGAGGTTTATTAAGCCCCTTGGACTTGGGCCTGCTAAAACTCTTGGGTCTTTCCTAATGGTCTTGAAACCTTCTATGTACCTCATGACTTTCTCATCAACAATTACGTTGTTCTCCACGAAGTCCTTAATGGCTAGGACAAGGCCTTGGTCCATTACTGTCTTTGCATTACCCGTTGGGTCATCAGATTTCCAGGAAATTCTCCTCTTCAATAACTCAGCCTCATCATCTGGATAGCCAAGCCTTAACTTAATCATAAACCTATCCAACTGCGCTTCTGGTAGTGGGTATGTGCCTTCTAGTTCTATTGGGTTTTGTGTTGCGATTACTATAAACGGCTTCGGTAATGGTATTGTCTCACCCTCAATGGTGACTTGACCCTCCTGCATAGCCTCAAGCAACGCAGACTGAGTCCTCGGAGGAGCCCTATTAACCTCATCAGCCAATATTAAATTCGCAAATATCGGACCTAGGACTAGGTCGAAGACTCCCTTATCCTGCCTCCATACCTTAGTACCAAGTATATCGCTCGGTAATAGGTCTGGTGTGAATTGTATCCTACTAAACCTAAGCCCTAGAGTCCTCGAGATTAACTTGGCTACGAATGTCTTACCAACCCCAGGATTATCCTCTAGCAATACATGGCCTCCAGCAATTACAGCCGCTACTGCTTTCTTCACTATAGTTTTATCTCCGAGGAAGAACGTCATCACTTCATTAATTACATCATTTAGCATTCCATGCACATAATCAATAGTTAATTTCATCAATTACTTCCAGTATTAATAATTTTAAAAACTTACAACAATCCTAGGTTTTAAGGTTGGTTAATTGGATTTTATGGGAAAGCCTTTGAAAGCCTTATAAGGTAATCCCAATATTCATCAAGTTCCTTCTCGAACTCCTTAATATCCTCATCTCTCAGATGAGCAAATCTACCTTGGGGCTTTAGGAACTCCTTCAAGGGCTTTCTCCTGGACTTATCCACATGGGTATTGCTTGGTGGATTGAATCTGAAGTGTCCATGGTCCCACTCATATAGTGGGAAGTACCCTGTTTCCGTAGCCAGTCTGGCTACCTCGACGGTTAAGCTTTCATCATACTTCCAACCTGGTGGGCAAGGTGCCAGTACATGTATAAATGCCGGGCCCTCGTTTAGGTAATCAAGGGCCTTTCTAACCTTATTCGCTAGGTCTATTGGGTATGCTATGTTTGCTGTGGCTGCGTATGGTATGTGATGCCCAATCACAATACTCATAATATCCTTCTTCCTCTGAGCCTTGCCCCTTAACTTCTCGCCAACGGGTGATGTTGTTGTCCAGGCGTAATGCGGTGTTCCTCCACTTCTCTGTATTCCTGTATTCATATAAGCCTCATTGTCGTAGAGCACATACAAAACACCATGACCACGCTCAAGCATACCACTAAGAGA
>JZWU02000040.1:0-10917 GCA_000960865.2 Vulcanisaeta sp. AZ3
CCAACAACAATCACGACACTCGACTCACCATAGAATGATGAGTATTGAGGATTGCCAAGATTCACTTGGGGTGGTAATGGGAAGTATGGTAAGCCCGCACTAATAGCCGATGACTTATATATGGCTATGTCGAACCAAACCTTACCAGACTCCACGGGCCCGAACAACTCACTACCGGCCAACACCTCATATACATTACCAGTATCGTTAGCCCAATTAAACATATCCACATAGTAATTCTTACCAAGATTCCAGTACAGCCCGGTTAACTGAAGCACCATAAGCGCACGATAGCCCTCCGG
Organism: Vulcanisaeta sp. AZ3; assembly: GCA_000960865.2. GTDB lineage: Archaea > Thermoproteota > Thermoprotei > Thermoproteales > Thermocladiaceae > Vulcanisaeta. The sequence continues at coordinate 303 of JZWU02000040.1, forward strand.
ATCCGTGTTTGGATTTGATGTTCCTATGGCATAGGCGCCATACTTATGGGCTAATTGAACTGTCCCATTTGAGAATATTAAGTTTAGGAACTCCTTAGTTATTTCCATAGCCTCAGTGTAATTACCGGCGTTAAGTGCCTTCTTTTCGGCATTGGTTAGGTTCGTCACAACGTTAAGTAGTGGTTTTGGTAAATTCTGTGAGTATGCGATGACCATTTGATCACCGGCTATTGCTATGTACCAACTGGTTATGTTATTTGGATATAAAAGTGACGTTAATATATACGGATCAATACTTGCATATATCGAGTAACCACTTGGATTAAGTATTACTTGGCGCGCAGCCTGTACTGAGCCCATTCCCGTGACTGCCGTGGTTATGCCTAACTCATTACCAGCCTCCTTGAAGAGCTTTGCATATAGTGATGCAGTTATTACACTTAAGGTTTGTTGTTCCTTTCCCATGGCATGCGTTGGATGGATTACTATGGATATCGAGTAGCCTATGATTAGGCCAATTATTAATGATATTATTACTGAACCTATAATACTAGCCTTCATCGTTGTTTTGATCATTGATACGTCTATTTAAGTCGTTCGTTATGACTATTTAACTCGAATTCACGGCCAAAGGTATTTTAACTCTTAGAATGGGTGTATTCCGTTATTAAGATGGTTAAAACGAACTTTAACTCGAGAAAGGCTGTGTTCGTTAGGAGGTTGGTTGAGGAGGGTAAGAATGATAGAGTTGATTTCGACATATACGATTTCCTACTTGCCTTCAATAAATCGTTAAGCGACTATTACACCACAAGCAGTTGTAGTGGTAGGATAGCAATTGCCAAGGCCCCAAGGCTTAGTTATTCAAAGGGTTCAAGCTTATTTAAGTTTGTTGTTAAGTGGCATAGACCTGTTACCTATAGTGAGGTCATTAATGTTTTGAGTGGTATTAATGGTAATGCTTGGTTACTAGTTAGAGCCCCAATAATGCATTTCGTGACGAGGGATTTAGAGGGAGCCTTACTCATACTTAGGTTAGCCAGAGAGGCTGGATTTAAGCACAGTGGCATATACTCAGTGACTCGCGATGGAGTTGTTGTGGAGGTTCAGGGTGAGGATAGGTTTGAAGTTCCAATAATGATCAATGGAGAGCCAATAATACCCACCGAGAGTCTCAGGAGAATTATTGATACAGCCAATGAGACATTAATGTTTGGCAAGTTTAGGCTAGCCCACCTAATACGATTAATAGAGGTAAAGTTACTTGGAAAGGCTGAACTAGGCTATATGCCGAAAACCTATTTTCAAGAATCCTACAGAGAATTCAACATTAGCAGTGCAAGCCTTGAGAAATTAGCATAACATAGGCAGTGGGTAGGTAGGATAAAGTATTATATTATCTATTGATAATGCATAAGGGATTTAAACTTTAAATAGAGCCGAGGGCTCGGGTGGGACAATTGTTGCGATAAAGGAGCCGATACTTGAGGTTGTCAATGTTAGTTACAGCTACAAGACTGAGAAGGGCTCCCTCCCCGTCCTAAAGAACATAAGTTTCGGTGTTTATCCTCAAGAATTTGTATCAATAGTCGCCCCAACTGGTACAGGCAAGACAACACTACTTAGGATAATAGCTGGATTAAGAAAGCCTGATCATGGTAAAGTCATCCTCATGGGTGAGGAAGTTAAAAAACCAACCTCGAAGCTTGCTATGATATTTCAAGACTTCGCCCTATATCCGTGGCTAACGGCTCTTGAGAATGTTGAGCTAGCGCTCATGCATAGGAAGGACCTTAGTAAAGAAGTTAGGAGGGAAATTGCTAGGAAGTACCTAGAGCTCGTGGGTCTAGGGGGGTTTGAGGATTATTACCCAAGGGAGTTAAGTGGTGGTATGAAGCAGAGGGTTGCTATTGCTAGGGCGTTGGCCGCTCAACCAACTGTTTTACTTATGGATGAGCCTTTTGCAAACCTCGATGCAATAACTGCGGAGGGTTTGAGATCTGAGATATATAAGATGGTATTTAATGAGGAGTCTACAGTAAAGGCCATAGTCATGGTAAGCCATAATCTTGAGGAGGTTGTGGAATTAAGCGATAGAGTACTGGTGCTGAGCGGTAGACCAGCAAGTATAGCTGCAGAGGTTGAGATTAAGCTGCCTAGGCCCAGGAATACGAGAGACGTGGAGTTCCAAGATTACCTAGATAGGCTTTACTCATTGTTATCCATAGGCCTTTAAACCCTGAGGTGATGCTCACGAACTCACTATCAATAATAATCCTAGCATTCTTAGCAACATTGGCGACCTTTGGAAGGGTCGCATTAACAATAATACTTAGCATTGTAACTGGCTGGTTCCTGGGTTATGCAGCGGCTAAGAGCGGTCTTTTCGAGAGGATTTTTCTCTCCTTAACGCAGACCTTAGAGGCTGTTCCTGTGATTACCTTCTTCCCCATAGTCCTTATCTTTTTCGTAAAGTCAATAGGTGGGTACATAGGTACTGAATTGGCCGTTGATTTTCTAGTTTTCACGGCAGTTGTTTGGAATATATGGGTTGGTGAATATGAATCAATAAAAACGGTATCTCAATCTCTTGAGGACGCAGCTGAGATGCTTAACCTAAGCCTTTGGAAAAGGTTTAGGTATCTCTACATACCAGTCACGATGCCTAGGATAGCGGGTAATATCCTAGTCAGCTTTGCAGATGCTCTATTCTACATAGTCGTTAGTGAGGTTATTACCTTAGGCACCACGCAATACTCAGTCTTCGGCATAGGAACCTTGATATCTAACTGGACTGGCAATGGTGAATTCACATACGCATTCATTGGGTTAGGGGTCCTCGTAGTAATGGTGACTGCAGTCCTCTTCGGCATACTCAGGCCCTTCGTTAATTGGGCTGTTAAGTTTAGTTATGACCCATTCATGGAGGTTACTAGAACGAGGATTAGGAGGCCTGTAGTAACCAGTCGTGTTAGATCTGTTGTTGCTAAGAATATTAGACGCATGAGGAGAATCATGGCAATTGAAGACGCGATAATGCCCGTATTTGTTAAGGCCTCTAGTTATGCCGTTAGGCATAGGTTAACGACAAGACCTAGGCCTAGGAACGTAATCACCGTGAATGAGAGATACATAGGCCTATCAATATTGGCCCTAATCCTCGCCTGGCTTACCTACTCAATATATGCCTCGTGGAATACAACCTGGATACCAATAATGGAAAATATTTACGAAAACGGCTTACTTTACCTTTATTACCTGGGGCTTGATTGGTTGAGAGTCTTCTTAGTTACTGCAGTATCGATAATCACAGCAATACCCATTAATTACCTAATGGTTACAAATAGAAGGGTTGAATCAATAATACTACCAATACTTGAGGACCTAGCCTCAATACCTGTATCGGCTTACTTACCATTAATAGCAGTACCATTTATAACCTACCTAGCAATATCTCTCGGTCTTCATTTCTCATTGGAGTTACTTGTGTTCATAGTGGCTTACCTCAGCACTGCTTGGTATGTGATTTACAACATGTATGTCGGTATGAAGACAATACCCAGGAGTCTCTGGGACGTTGCTGAAAACCTAAGGCTTAACACATGGCAGAAGCTCAGGAAGTTAGCCATACCAGGCGCCATGCCGGCCACAATAACCGGATTAGCAAGCACGGTTGGCTCCACCTGGGGTGGTTTAGAGGTTGCTGAGTATTTCACTGGACTTAGTGGGAAGACTTACATAGTTCATGGGTATACAGCACTCATGGACTACTATACCGCTATAGGTAATATGGTGGGTCTGGAGGCCATGAGCCTAATATTGGCGATAAACGTAATCCTCCTCAGCGTATTCCTATGGAGAAACTTATTCAAGCTTGCCAGGGAGAGGTATAGGGTTGAGGGTGCAATAACATTTTAACGTTACAATAAACCTTTAATTATTGAATTAATACATCATTATAATGGATGTCAGAGAATTCCTAGCCCAGGTTAGGCGTGAGTTAGAGCCTGTGAACCAATACATTATTAATCATCCAATAATTAGGGATGCCGAGGTCGGTACATTAAGTATAAGTGCTATTAAGGCATTTGTCATCAATCAGTGGTATATAGTTAATAGCGATGCCAGGTCAATAGCAATGGCTATGGCCAGGACTAAGGCTATGGATGAATTAATACTAATGAGAACATTCCTAGACGGAGACTACAATGCATTAATGGAGTTAACAAAACTAATGAGGGAACTTAACATAGAGGCTATTGATCCCCTTAGTATGAATGTTATACCCGAAGCCGTATCATACACACATTACTTATCATGGCTTGCAATCAATACAGAACCTGGAGAATTTGCCTTTGCATTGGTGATAAATTTACCCGTATGGGGTGCTATGGTTTCAAAGATTGATGAGACATTGAAGGCTAAGTATGGTATTAAGAATACTGGTTTCTTTGAATTATTTAGTGGTCATTATAATGAACTTGAGGAGGAAGCCTTACCTGTAGTAGAGAGATATATGGGTGATGGATCAAGGATGAGGAATATTGCCGTTACCATACAGAATTACGAAAGATCCTTTTGGGATGCAATTCATAGGGTAAGTACATGAATACTTTTAAAGGTAGGTTTATTTACGAGTCGATATGTTTAACTAGCTCATTCGTAAGCTTCGCGGCAAAGCCCTCAAGGGTCTTCCTAAAATCATTAATTAGCTTCCTAGTATCCTCATCATCGATTAACTCCCTAACATTCTTTACCTTAATAATTCCCTCATTAGCAAAGGTCATTAATTCGAAGATAGCAGCACCAGTATTGTTCATATATAATTTTGGGGCTAGGACTTTACGTAGGCAACTAACATGTACTGGACCCTTATTTGTGAAAGTAAATATTTAGCTATCAACAATCTCCTTACCACATACGTAACAAATCCACTTTCTCTGCATTTGCATGGTCAAGCTTGCGCATTAATAAATATCCTTTGTTTTATTCATTTACCTTAACTAACAGTGAGTAGTTTAGGATTGAGTAGTATTCTATCGTTATTTTATGATCGTTATGTGTAATAAGATTTATAAAATATTCTATTGAATTCATATAAATAGAGGATTATCCATGGCAAAGGAGAATCAGGAACAAGAAGTTGAGGAGAGTTATCCTAGAACCACCATTATGGTTCCCAAGAATGTAGCCTCCGAGTTATCTAAGGTTGCAAAAAATAGAGGTAAGACATTATTCTACGTAGCTGGTGAGGGTCTTAAATTAACGACTGAACTTATCAGGGATGGATTTGAGCCTTCAGACTTAATTTGCTTCTGGAGGTTATATAAGATATTAAGTACGATGGATATAATACCAATGCCAATGAAGCTTATTGAGGAAATATTCTCATCAGTAACTCCATTATTAACTAAGATTATAAATGACGAGAGAATCCCCAGCGATATTAGAGAAGAGGTGAGTAAGTCCATGAATACGCTATTGGAAATTTACGAGAAGTATGGGCGCCAAGTTGGTGCCTTAATGAAAATGGAGTTTGAAAACCTTGAGGATTTACTTGAGGCTATTTCAAGGATTAGTAGGTTGCTCGCGGTTAGGCATGTCGAGGTTAAGAAGTTGGATGATAATACCATTGAGTTGATGGCGATAGGACCTAGTGGAGCTACAGACATAGGTAATAAAACTCTCATGATATTCATAAGGGGCTTCGTGTCACAGTATAATTATGATGTTGCCAGTGAGGATGTTAGAGCTAATATACTAAGAATAGTCCTCAAGAGAAGTACGTAAGTTTTCACTTAGATTATTATTGTTGCAAGGTTTGAGACACTAGGCCATCTAAGGGCTGCCTCCATGGCCACCGGACCATGTATTTCACTACCTTTTGGCGCACCATTTTCATCCGTAATCACCACAGCATTATCCTCAAAGGCTACCCAGGTACCATCAGGTCTTCTATAAGGTCTCCTCTGCCTAATGACTATGGCCCTAAGTATTTGTTTCCTAACCTCAGGCTTGCCTTCAACCACGCTGACCACAACCATATCCCCAACTGAGGCCCCAGGTACTTCCCTATGTACTGGCTTAGCCGTATGGCCAATAATACCAATAATCCTAACTAACTTAGCACCACTGTTATCCGCAACTGGGACTAGACTGTTCATGAATATTCCAGGTGCTTTATGGAAACGCCAACTAACACCTACTTGTCTCGCACCACCTCTCTTCGCCATCGATTATTGGATGCGGCATATAGTTTTATAAGCTTATCTAACCCTAACACGATATCTAAACGCTACTAAATACTACTGGTTCTTTAACCCTGCCTAACAATTAATTCCAATCCTAACTCCTTAGCTAAATCATTCACAGTTAACCTTCTTTCTGAGGCATCTTGTATTAACTTAACAACCTCATTAATCCCTACTCTAACCTGAGCCTTAGTATCTCTATCCCTAATGGTAACGGTATTCTCAATTGGCGTCTTCTCATCTACTGTTATGGCATAAGGCACACCAAGCGAGTCATACCTAGCATACCTACTACCTATTGAGCCATCATCATCATACACAGCCCTAATTCCTGCCATGGATATCTCACGGAATAACTTCCTGCCTATAGTCACGTAGCTTTCTTTTTTAATTATCGGTAATATGGCGACCTTTATCGGCGCTATATCAGGTGGCAGTCTAAGTAATGACTTTCCATTGGCCTCTACATATGCGTGCTCTAATGTTACGTAGACTATCCTATCAACACCAAAAGACGGCTCTATATCATGAGGCACAAACCTCTCAGTATACACCCTTCTCCTCTCCTCCTTAATAAAGACCATATCCTTGGTTATCGTGTATCCATCAACCACAACACTACCCCTACCTAATTCACTAATCAACCACTTAGGATCAACATTACCAATAGCCTTCATAACCCTCGTCATCTCATTACCGAAGACCTCCCTAATCCTCTGCGGATTCGGATAAATCCTAACCTCAACAACCTCCTTAGGAACACTCAACTTCCTCTCCACTGTTAAGTCATAACCACTGAACTTCATGTGCCTACCTAGGTCATAATCAGTCCTGTACGCATGCCCACTCACTTCAACCCAACCGAACCTCTCACTATACACCATCTGATCGAAACTAGCGGCTGCGTAATGAGCTCTCTCCTGCGGCAATTTTGCGAGGAAGTACTGATGATCAAGAGATATGCCAAGCTCATTCATATATATTGTGGCCAGGCCCATGAAAAAAGCCATCCACTCATTAGGGACAACACCCAATTCCACAGCCTCCCTAGGCCTAAACTCCTTAGGCTCCTTAACACCAGCCTCCACGTCCTTCTCAGGTATTATTCTTAGCTTAACATCGAGTTCATCAAGGTATGGACACCTTACATTCTCGGGATCGAAGAAGAACTCAATCTCCATCTGCGTGAACTCCCTAAGCCTAATCAATCCCTGCCTAGGCGATATTTCGTTCCTACTAACCTTACCAATCTGAGCAACACCAAGGGGCAGCTTCCTACCCATTATGTTGAAGACTCTTGGGAAGGAGACAAACATGCCCTGAGCAGTTTCAGGTCTTAAATAACCAACATTCTCACTATAGGGTCCTATTGTGGTTTGAAATAATAAGTTAAAAGGCCTAACGTTTCCCAATTCGCCACCACAAGCTGGGCACTTAATATCGTATTTCCTAATTAATTGATCAAGTTCCTCAAAACTAAGACCCTCAGTCTTAATAGAAATGCCCCTCTTCCCTAGTTCCTCCTCGATAAGGTGATCAGCCCTATACTTACGACTACACTTCGTACATTCCACAATCGCATCTGTGAAATGCTCTAGGTGGCCGCTTGCCTCGAATACTATCCTGGGCATTATTACTGGAGTCTCAACCTCAATAATGAAGTCTTGGTATGGGTATACGAAGATCCTACGCCACTTCTCAATAATATTCCTCTTCAACTCTACACCGAGTGGCCCATAATCATAGAATCCACCAACCTCAGACTTACTTCTATAAATCTCGAAGCTCGGGTAGTAAAATCCTGCTTCGCTCATTAACTCCATAAACTTCTCGAAATTCATCTAAAACCGCAAAGCCAGACACCCTAAATAAATTTAGAGGTAATTAAGCACGTCAAGTATTAACCTAATTATCGTAGGCAAAGACATGAGACCTGGGTCATTTGGTGGCGAGTACTCAACAATATCTACAGCCTTAACTCTAGAACTACCATAATCAAGCACAGCCTCAACAATACGTAATAAATCATCATAGCTAAGACCAAAACTCTCAGGATTACCGACACCAGGCATTATTGCAGGATCTAAAGAATCAGCATCAATACTCAAGTGCACCGGGCCTGAATAACTATCTAAGGCATTCCTAATCCACAACCTAAGCTCATACTTACTCATCAACTTAATATCCCTAGTCCTCAGCAACATGGCATTTTCTAAGTTATTCACGAAATAAACCTCATCGGGATCATAAACCCTAGCACCAAAAAATAAGGCCAACTGCGGATTTAGAGAACTAATTATATGCCTAACGAAGGTTGCGTGGGATAGAGGTTGGCCAGGAGGCCACTCAAGCCTCGAATCGAGATGTGCATCTACATGTATGTAAATGCCATAGGAACTCTGGGCAGACTTGATCCCCCTCGCAACGCCAAGACTTATTGTATGCTCACCACCAATACTAACAACCCTACCCCACCTACCCAAAGCCTCACTAATAACCTCCTCAATCCTACCTAAATTCTTCTCAACAAACCCCTGAAGCAATGATACATCACCCAAATCACACGCCTTACTCAACACATCAATACCTAAATCAACACTTGGCGTAAACTCAAAATACTGGCTCCACTGTCTAACCACGTTAGGGGCGAATCTCGTGCCTGGCCTAAAGCTTACGGTGTCTTCCATAGGAATACCAATTATTGGAACGCCAGAACCACACTTAGGTATGCCAAAGAATGTGCCCTCACCATTCACATAAAACTCAAGACTACTCATGCCCAAGCACCTCCCTAATCCTCTCAATTACTGCCAGAAGACTCGAATAAATAATCTCACCAGGATTCACAGATTCCCGTATCGAATTGCCATTAATAGAACAACCAGGCCTAACAACATACATACTAACCCCAGCTCTCTTCAATATTAAATATGATGGAAAACACAGCGAACCATGCGGCGCCAAGACGGCCCTAGCACCAAGCTCAACACACCTCCTCGCAACCACTGGCCTCTTATTTGCAGATTTTAAGGCTGGGTTTAATTCCTCATAAATCACAGAACCATCTCTAACCAAAACCAGGTACCTAGCTTTAGAGAAAACTTCAAACCTACCATAATTATCCACAGTGGTGCAAATAACACCATCCATCAATTCGGACGAATAAAATCACCTTATAAACATTTACGGTAAAACCTACAACTTACTATATAATCCATGTATTATTTTACAAAAATCTATTTAAATAAAATAGTTAAGATAAAAACAAGACGAAAACCCAAACCTGCACTGCATTCACACCATTGACTAGGGCTTGACGGCCCTACAAAGGCCGCCGAGCACTTAATCAGTGATGTGGATGCATGCAGGGGGCAAAATTATGAGGTAAAAATAATTATAAAGCCCTCATTCTAAGCATTTTACGACTAAATATGGAGACTTCGAGGGTTGATATAACGTTTTATGGTAGGGGAGGCCAAGGTGCTGTTACCGCCGCTCAGATAATTGCTCAGGCCGCTATTAGGCGAGGTTTATTTGCAAGCTCCTTTCCTGAGTATGGCGCTGAGCGTAGAGGCGCCCCCGTGAGAGCTTATGTCAGATTAGCCAGGGTTCCTGTAGATGCTAGAGAACCGATTGATAAGCCAGATATTTCTGTGGTTTTTGATACTAGGTTATTAAGTACCTTTAACATACCTGCGATAACTAAGAGTTATATTGTGGTTAATGCTTCGAATAAGGATGAGGTTAAACAATTATTGAGCGGTTTTAGTGGTAAGGTTATTTATGTGAATGCTTACGATATATCAGTAAAACACCTTGGTAAACCCATAGTAAACACAACGATGCTAGGTGCATTACTTAGGGTCCTTGATTTGGTAGATCTCGATACTGTGAGGGAGTTAGTAATCGAGACTTTTGGTAAGAGACTTGGTCAGCCAAATGCAGATGCCTTAAGCGATGCTTATAAATCAGCTGAGGTGATTGCCTAATGATGAGAGAATTAACCTGGAAAGACGTACCAATAGGTGGTATAATAATTGAACCTGGGAATTCCCGTCAGAACGTAACAGGTACCTGGAGAGTTGAACGGCCCGTCATAGACCAAGATGCTTGCATTAGGTGTAGGATATGCTGGATGTACTGCCCTGAACCAGCAATACTAGAGTTGAGAAAACCATACACAACAAAGGGCGGCAAGAATTATGATATAACCTATGAAATAGATTATGAACATTGCAAGGGTTGCGGAATATGTGCCCATGAATGCCCAGTAAAGGCTATAAAAATGGTCCCAGAGGTGAGTGAATGATGGCCGTCGCCAGTGCATTAAGTGTGAGGGAGGAGATTGTCAAGGAACGCCTAGG
>JZWU02000041.1:0-9718 GCA_000960865.2 Vulcanisaeta sp. AZ3
CTAGGTACTAAGTGGTAAAAGGCTACTCTGGAAATACCAAGTTTATGAGCTAGCTCCACAACCTCATGGGCATGATCAATATTAAGCTTTGTAACAGTGGTCCTAATACCGACTGAAATCCCCACCTCCATAGCATTCCTAATCCCCCTAATCGCCAAATCCCAGGCTCCAGGAACACCCCTAATCTTGTCATGTATTGCTGGAATTGGCGAGTCAATACTTATACCCACATACTCAACATCCAAATCCTTCAACCTCAACACCCAATCTTTAGTCACTAGGGTGCCATTGGTGCTCAGGGATAACCTTATCCCGTAATCATGAGCCCTCCTCATGATTTCAGCGATGTCCTCCCTAATTAGCGGTTCGCCACCACTAATTATGAGTAGGGGTGTCTTGAGCTCATGGGCATCATCAACAACTCTAAGAGCCTCCTCAGTGGTTAATTCGTCTCTTGACAAGCCTTGTATTGCATTTATGTAGCAGTGAATGCATTTCAAATTACATCTATATGTGATGTTCCAGAAAATTAGGGGCCTACTTATATCAGTGAACTCCTTCTCACTCTTTACATAATCATGTCCCTTAATTGATAGGCTTACCGTACCACCACCAACCACTATGTTGGATATGTTAATCATAAATCAGCAAAGCCTTAGGTTAATGCTATTTATGCTTAATTAACTCAAACTAATAAAATAACACTAAGCCAGCTAAACCATTTAATAGGGCTCACTAATTAACATGCATTAATGAGTTTAGAGCAGCATAAGGAATTATGTCAGATTTGCGAAGAGAGACCTGCATCCTATACATGCCGCATTTGTAGTAGGCATGTATGTGAGGAGGATTTTGATTTTAAGGTAAATGCATGTAAGGCTTGCTCAAGTACGCTCTGTCAGGTTTGCCATGAGAGGTTAGCGATTAGCCATTGTGCCAGATGTGGTAAGTTGGTCTGTAGGAAGGATAGTATTAGAGTTGGTCTAAGCAGGTACTGCCTGGACTGCGCTAGAGAGTTAAGAATTATTGATAAGGTATAAAAATAGGGGTCTAACAACCAAACTTGATGAGCGAAAGTAAGCCCGCCGAGGGTAAGCCAGCACGGAAACTATTGATACCCAGTTTCCTAACGCCCAGCGGAATTAAGGGCGAGGAGAAGAGGGAGAGGCATGAGAGGAGATTAAGGATTAAGCGTAGGAGTGATGTTGATGAGGGTAAGGTCAAGATAAACCCCGAGATCATGAAGGAGCTAGATATAGGGGATAGTGTAGAGGTTGTTCTAGTTGGTGGTGGTTCTAGAGAGAGGAAGTATGTATTTACGGCAGTGCCTAGTGAGGATGTCCCTAGGAATGAAGTTTGGTGCAATGAGGAGGAGATGAGAAGGCTTGGTATAGCTGATAATTCAATAGCCACAATACGTAGATCACTAAGACCTGGCGAGGAAGAAAAGGCTTAAGAGCGTCATGTGTTGAATGAGAGTTTATCCATGGTATTTAGGGGATTCCTCATTGGTAGTGCTGTGGTTATTACAAGCATTGAGGAGGCTAGAGAACTCTACGCTATGGGCTTCTACGGGAAGTTCATAGGCGAGGATAAGGTTAAATTGAATGAGGTTAAGAATGTAGACGCACCATTGCAGCTATCTATAGTAGAGGCCCTATACCTAATGGATAGGGGTTTATTAGAGGTTTATGATGCTAGTGGCAATAACGTTAGTAAAGAGGAGCTTGTTGAGATTGGTAGGAATACTGTAAGTAATTTCGACCAGGTGTACATGATATATAAGGAGTTAAGGGATGGGGGGTTCGTGGTAAAGAGCGGGCTTAAGTTCGGATCATTATTTGCAGTGTATGAGAGGGGGCCAGGCATAGACCATGCACCAATCCTACTTCACTTCATAGAGCCAAAGAGGGCAATAACCGCACTTGATATAACTAGGGCGGCTAGATTAAGCCATAGCGTAAATAAGAGATTCGTATTAGCGACACAGAGTGAAGTAGATGGTAAGATGTACTATATAGCCTTCGAATGGTGGAGGGCATGACATTATATAATTTATCTCTCAGTCGAGTCGTTAAATCCTACCTTGTTCCTAATTCCCCTATCTAAAATTAGTAATGTTACTGTTATTAAGACGATAATAATGGCAATAATCATGATGCTATAATACCCCAGTAACCGTGGAACTACGATACACGTAGTATTAATTGGTGTAAGTATATTCGGCGTTAGCCCAAGCGCATTTGTGGTTGCACTAATTACCTGAACACCACACCTAATCTCAACCGTAGTGAACGGTTCAGGAATCCCAAAGATGTCTCTAACTATGAATCTCCTATACTCTGCATACACCGTGGCTGTTAAGCTTGGTTTGGTAATGATGAGTGTTTTTATCTTGTAGTTTATCCCGTTTATCGTTATGTTAGTTATTTCATAACCCTTGAGTAACCAACCTAAGTACTCCCTAGTTATTTGTGTACCATTTATAGTATAAAGTATCAGTGAGACGTTATACTCCTTAATCCAGTCCAGGATAAGTATTGTTGGCGAGCTTATGAGTAGTATTATTGAATTACCACTAGTTAAGTAATGAGTAGCATTTGTCATAAACCCATTAAATACAAGCCTTGTATTATTACCTAGGTAAGCAATAGCCCTTGATACGGTAATATTGATTATCGAACCATCCAAATACCAACCACTCATATTAACCAACTGATTTGACTCATCAACTACCCATAAATGATAGTACCTTGCCCACACGTAGTTCACTACATATGAATCATTCATGGTAAGCATTATTGATGTTACGTTCATGGACTTGCCATTCAGCATTACATGGATTAACCTAACCATGGTCCCATTACCAAAGTTAAATTCTCTATTCACTGTCAGAAATACCCTGGAGCCCACGGGCAGTGGTATATTAATGTTCATAAGAGTTCCATTTACCAGGTAATTATTTAACGTTAGGAAGAATATGTAATTAGCATTAACCAATGGGCCGAGATACTCACCACCTGTGGTTAATAGCACAGTGGCAGGTCCTGTGGGTATTACACGAGTGTTAATTATAGTCTCACCAGTATTACTACCAAAGCTCCAAACCGTGGGCACTGGAAGTAAATTATTGGCCGGACCTAAGTAATACAGCGATAGTGAGATGTTGAGCCTTCGTGCAAGAACAACGGCGCCACAACCAGGTCCACCAATCACGAATTCAGAATCTATTAGGTGACCAGAGGGCGTGTATGCGGATCCATTAACTACTAGGTAGGGGCCCCAGGAGGGTTTTAGTAATAATGTAATGTTATCCATAAGAGTTCTTTTGCCATTTAATGAATAACCAAACAGAACCTCGGAGTAGTCATTTATAGTCTTATAGACGTATATCGATAGGTTTATCGAGGGTTGTGTCGTATATGGAGTCCAGTTACCAATGTATATGTAAGTTTGATTATTAACCACAAAACCATGCCCTAAAATATACAGTGGATTTATAATAGCTCCAGGGCTGCTCATATTCCAGACATTGATTAAAGGCAATAACTGCTCATTATCTGGATCTATTATTACGACGTTCTGCAACCAATAATACTGAGTATACCCATTAACCCCCAACTCCAGAACTACATTTAATTGTAGGGAGAGCGAGCCAAGTGGTAATGACGGGCAATTAGTTATTGGCGACACATTTGCCTCATAGATCTTAGCACTACCTATGAATTCCCTAGTTACGTATGAGTATGGTATGAAACCACCAATTGTGGGTGCTAATCCATAATCAACAATGCCAATTGGGGCATTCACGAATGCCGTGGTGTAATTCTGAATTAATGCAAGCATAATACTAGCCATACCGGAACCATTATTAATTATGATAACATAGTAATTACCCGGGCCGAGGGTCACAGTGGTATTTATTGAGGAACCCACGAAAGTGTAAGAGACTTCATATGGTTCATTAAGTCTAAACCTCATGTAATTTACCTGACTTAATATTTGCATAGTCACTGTGGTGCTAGAGTTCATGTATAGCCCAAGAGGTCCAGGACCAAGCACCATAATGGAATAATAACTACCTGGCGGTAAGTACATGATGTATGTCCCGGAACCAATGACGTGATTATAAATTACGGCGTAATTCATTGGATATGTGACTAAGCCATAACTATTGACCTGGGGATTAATGTATTGATACAATGTACCATTATGCAGAGTAACTAATATTGCTAGTAGAAGTGCTGCTATTAGCACAAGGTAATTACCTAGAGAGACCCTAATAAGGCCTACTCAATAGGGTCGTATAGTTTAAAAGAGGTAAGTGCTTAGGTTGCATTGGATGGAGATTAGTGATAGGCTTGCGTTAATAGGTGCAGTGAGGTCCTTGGGTGGGTCCCTTCTATGGTCCTTCACGGGATTCGCCCTATACCAATACTATAAACTACCATTAACATTCATCTCCCTCTTCTATGTCATTCAAGCCATAGTGAGTTCAATAGCCTTTATTGTGGGTGGTTACTTTACGGATTTCCTCGGTAGAGTGCAGACTATGGTCATCTCCTCAGTGGTGTCCTCGGTATCCATCCTAGTGGCTTATGTGATCAATAAGCCCCTTATAGTTGTGATTATGGTCCTTGCACAATCCTTCTTTAACAACATCTATGGTGTTGCTAATACAGCATTGGTTGGTGATTACGCTAGGGGATTCACATCATTAGTTAAGTACTTCAGTAGGTTGAGGGTTGGTATTAATGCTGGTTGGGCTATTGGACCTGCAATAGGTGGATTTCTATATGAGGTTTATGGTTTTAGGATATTACTTCTTCTCGGCTCAGTAATACCATTACTTGCATTACCATTATTAGTATCCCTACCTGAGGTTAACGTTGTTAACGAACATGGACTTACCTTCCATGTGAATAGGCCCTTCGCTCTCTTCCTTATACCTTCATTCCTAACATTCCTAGTCATGGGTCAATTAGGCTTTCCCTTACTAACTTACTACAATGTTCATGATGAATTAACAACATTTCAGGTGGGTATTTTATACATGGAGAATGGTTTGCTCGTGGTTTTCCTCCAGGACTTCATAGGTAGGCATTTAAAGCGGCCAAGCTTGATATCAATAGGTATGATCATTTACGGCATCAGTTACTTAATGGTTGCCATAATACCCAACTTTATCTGGGCAATCATTGACATGTTCTTCATAACCCTAGCCGAGATGATAGTATCACCAATATCCCAAAGCCTAGCAAACATGCTCGCTGATGAGAGGACTAGAGGCAGGTACATGGGGTTATATAGCCTCGTTACTGGGCTTGGAAGGACAATGGCCTCATCAATATCCAGCCTCCTCATGCCCTACGCCATAAGACAGCCTCTAGTCCTATGGGGCTTCGTGTTCGCAACAGCTGCCTCCTCCTCCAGCATCTACACTTTAATGATGAGAGATCAAGTTCTAATTACCAAGAGAGCATAATGCTAATTAAGTGCCTAGATTCCCAAGCCATCTGTGACTAGGAGGGGTGCTTGGCCAGGCATTTACGTAGTTAGTGCAGCGGCCTTATGGTCAACAATTGGTGTGGCCAGTGTCTTAAGTGCAAATCCCATAATGCTCTCCCTATTTAGATCGGTATTCGCCAGTGTCTTTTCATTACCAATACGTAGATCGTTAAGTAGATCATCCATAATTACAGGCACTGCACTTGGCATATTATTTGCGGTTTATCCCGTGGCAGCGGTACTGGCTGGTGTGGGTCTGGCCGCCTTCCTGCTCTACACAGCACCACTATGGACCACCTTAATCTCCCTAGCCTTAGGTGAGAAGCCTAGTTTGAGGGGTGTTCTAGGTGTCTTATTAGTTATAGTGGCTATTTCAATAATTGGCGCTCAAACAATCACAGGCATAATTAATTTCCCTGGACTAATAATGGGCATGCTTTCAGGGATGTCCTATGGATTCTACATAGCCATGGCTAGGCATTACGCGAAGCGTGGCAGTGAAATTGATGTTTCGTGGGGTGCCCTACCGTACACCCTAATTGTTACCATACCCATAACACTCACTTACTCATTAATCATGAACGCTTGGAAGCCAATAATAAGGCCAATACTCTGGGGCCTATATTTAGGCGTCGTGGCCACGGTCATACCATATAGGTTATTTGCAATTGGTGTTTCAAGAATTAAAGCGTCAACTGCCTCAGTAATGGCCACTCTTGAACCCGTCCTGGCGGCTCTCTGGGGTTATTTATTCTTCGCTCAGGTACCTACAATAATGACGCTTACATCGTATGTTTTAATAATAATTGCCTCAATACTCACCTCATCAGAAAGTAGTTGATATTTAACTCTGGGGGCAGAGCATCCTTAATAATTGGTAATTTGAGTGTAGATGCATTATTGATGGTAATATGAATATGGCTAACATGAGGTTCATGAAGACTACAATAGTTATGAATACATACAACCAATCCCTCTCTATCGCAAAAGAGGCTACACCAAGAGCGACCCTAAGCACTGGAGTTGCTATAAGGACCATCAATCCAAGGACTATGAACGATAACGGGTCTAGATTTGGTAGTCTCGACAAGACATAATCTGGCGGTATTACTGTGGTATTTATTGGTGAGTTTGGATTCATGAGCATTACATCATTACACCCAAGCGCTTCACTCCTAACATGGAATAAAGCCAGGCCAATTAGTATTAGGGCTATGCTAATTATGACACCGTACCTCAACGCAAGTCCAATTATATAATCCATATCCCACTTAACCATGCAGATCACCCTTGGCACTCTTCTTTTCTGCTCTACTCATTAGGATGCCATACTTATAGTACAATGCTGACATTACTATTGCCGTAAAGACTATACTTAATATATATTGAGTCGCCACAGGTATCACTATTATGTGATCTAAGTATAGACCCTTAAGCAGCATCTCCATGCCTAAGAAAGCCAGTATTGCGAGGAAGATCCACCTAACCTGCTTATTAGTTATCCTAACCAATATCTTAGTGCCAGACATGGCACCTATTAAAACACCTATAGCCGTAACTCCAGCCAGTATGGGCTGTATATAACCGAAGTACCAGTATAACGAGCTTCCTGTTGCTGCTGTTACTCCTATCATGAAGTTACTTGTTGTTGTGCTTACCTTCATTGGCAGGTTCATAGCCCAATCCATACCTAAAACCTTCAAAGCACCACTACCAATACCCAACAAACCACTAATAAAACCAGCAAAAAACATAATCAACTCACCCAACCACCAACGAACACCCCAATACCTAACCTCAGTTTTTATAGCCTCATCGTAGTAATTACCGTATAACTTAAAGATTCTCGTAGTCCAATCTGGAGGTTTTGGATCAGGTATTTCGAACTTGCCTCTCTGTGCTGTGGGTATTATTGATGTTAATATGACTATACCAAAGACCACATACACAATCCAGGCGAGGCCGTGGCTATATATGAAGGCTGCAGTTAGTGAGCCAATGATAGAACCTGTGGTTGTGGCTATTTCTAGACCCATGCCAATCCTAACATTTGTTATCTTATCCCTAATATACGCACTGGCTGCACCGCTTGATGTGGCTATTGTAGATATTAAGGAAGCACCTGCTGCATAGGCTATGGGCACGCTGGCAAACAATGTAAGGAGCGGAACAAGAACAGTACCACCACCTAAACCAGTTAACGATCCAAGCAACCCAGCTGCAATACTAAATATAAGTATTTCAACATAATGAATCAGGACAGTGCTAATTGCAGTCATATACAAGGGAGCATTAAAACTCTAGCATTTAAAAGGCTAATTTCCCTTAACGTATTAAATAGAATATTATTTAATGTATTTAATAATGTTTGAATTAATGGAAGAGTGCCTTAAGTTTATCCATAACCGTTGGGATTACATCATATACCTTATTCAATAATTCATCTTCGCTGAACTCAACAAAGTATCCATCCTTAATGATGAATTTACCGCCAATAATCACATCATTAACCTCACGACCACTCAATGCCGTAACCACGACCTCCACCGGATCATACGTAGGTACAACTCTTGGATCATCAAGCCTAAGTATTATAAGATCCGCCTTATAACCAAGCCTCACGGCACCAACTAAATCCCCAATCAGCGATCCACCCCAACCTGTTAAAGCCTTAAGCAAAATTACTGAATTGAGTGAGGTCTTTTCGTAGTTGAGGCTTACTGTTAAGGCCTTACCAATGGCTCTGGCAACCCTAGCCTCATGGAGTAAGTCAAGGTCGGTAAACGCACCACCATCACTACCAATCCCAAAGACATAATCATCAAACATGGGTAGCCAGTGGGGTCCCATGATTAGAGAATCCACGGTAGGGCACCAAGCAATTCCCAACCCCATCTCCCTTAATAATAAGTCTCTCTTTACCTGATAAGTAGATTCCGTGGGCTATGACCGTGGGTTTAATACTAGTTAACCCAAGCTCATGAAAAACCTCCAGTGGTCTCTTACCGTACTTGGTTAATGAATAATCAACTTCGCCTTGATACTCACCCATGTGATAAGTAATGCCTAAACCATGCTCTCTACAGAAATCCCTAATCTCCAGGAGTAGATCTCTTGATGCCATCATTATCTGTCTAACACTACACCAAACCTTAACCTTATCATTCATATACGGTAACAATCCCTCGGTTCTTCTAAGAACCTCCTTAATATCAAGAGTCTCATCCTCATGTACGTCAAATGTTGATGCTGTGATTATTCCTCTAATACCAACCTCATTAACCGCCTTAACCAATTCAAGAGGTTTAGGTGCACCAGCCTCTATGAATGTTGTAACCCCATTCCTAGCCATAGCCATAAGACTCAGAGCACTCGAAAGGTAAGCCAACCCATCAGTGAGTGTTTCCTCGAAGGGTATGAGCAACCTAGTCCAAATTGGCGGTAGTGCCAATGCTTCATCATTTATAAATGTCCTAAGGAAGATCTGCTGCGTATGTGTATGAGCATCCACAAGACCAGGCATTAACACATGCCTGCCTCTCTCAATAATCTGCTCGCCCCTATATCTACTAAGTACATCGCTTGCCTTACCCACGGCCATTATCAAGCCATCTTTAATAGCCACAGCCCCATCCTCAATGACTAGAGGTTTATCCATGGTTATTACGTACTTAGCCTTAATAATTAGGTCCACGACCTCCATCAATATCACTCAGGCGGTATCTCAATGTAGGAGACCGAGATATCTATACCATACCTCCTCAGGTTTACTGTTCTAGAAACCACGTAGGCCACAACACCTAATACGAAGGCACCCAAAATAACACCGTAGGCTAGCCAGTTGCCGCCCCAGATTTGTGGGTAGGCTAGGAACTCGTAATCTAGATATAAGAAGACTAAGAACTGAAGAATACCAGATACCATGAGAGCCCACTTAGCCCTAGAACTAATGTCATTCCTCCTCTTAGCAATTAATACTGCAGCAATACCGACAAGGGCCAAGTAAGTTAGCGGTCCAACCTCAGTACCATAAAGTGCAGTGAAGGTTCCGTAAAGGAGCCCCGCAGCTATTATTAATATTGAAGTAACCACCAAGTCGATTGTGTGTGCGTGTATTGGTGTTCCTAGTTTTGGGTGTAGTTGTGCGAAGGTGCTTGGCCATACTCTGTCGAAGGATAGGGCGAACCAGTATCTAATGATTACTATTGCT
>JZWU02000042.1:0-9060 GCA_000960865.2 Vulcanisaeta sp. AZ3
TTGGTGAAGATGTTAAGTTAACAATAGCTTCAGCACTAATATCATCATTAGTGGATGATAAAGATCATTATCTAAATGTTAAGGAGGAGATTAGGAATAAGGTTCTAGACCTTGCTACAAAGGTTGCGCCTGGCTTGAGCGTTGATGTTACGGTTAATGCAGCTGATAAACCGGAACATGGCATATTCTACTTAACAGTTACTGGCACCTCAGCAGAGCATGGAGATGATGGAGCCACTGGTCGTGGCAATAGGGCTAATGGATTAATAACACCCATGAGGCCTATGACTATGGAAGCAACAGCAGGTAAGAACCCAGTTAGTCATATAGGTAAGCTCTATAATGTATTGGCTAATAAGATTGCCGAGAGAATTTACAGCGAGGTTAAGGGATTGAGGGAGGTCTATGCATACCTCCTAAGCCAAATTGGTAAACCAATAAACGAACCGTTAATCGCTAATGTCGAAGTATTAACGGAACCTGGCGGCGAATTAGAATTAAGTGGCGAGGTTAAGAACGAAATTGAGGGTATTGTTAATGAGGAGCTTAACCATGTAACATCATTAACCGACTTAGTTGTTAAGAGCAAGGTGTCGCTATTTTAATTATTCCTTAAACGCCTATACTCATTAACAATCCTCCTAAGGTAATCCTCATCAACAGCGCTTAGAAATTCCTTGCCCAGGGACTCAATAGTATTATTAATTATTGACTTATCAATAAACATTACATTGTCAGGAGGACCATTATAAACTAGATTAAGCGGTATAACCCTTAACCCCCTCTTCCAAAGAGGCCTTATTACGTTCTTGTCGCTAATATCTATTAGTATTACAGAGCTTATGCCAACATTAATCAACCTATCTATACCTATATCCATCAATTCCCCAAGCGTCATTACAGGTATTATATTCCGCGCTTGAGCAATGAGGTCTATGCTCATGTTCCCATTATGCTTTATTAACGCGTAGTTATTACCTCCTATATAATCCATAAAACTCCTCATGAAATCACTAAGGGCGCTCTCCAACTCGGTAATCTTTCTCTTATACTTCTCGAGATCATTCTCGAATATCTCTAGTCTTATTGATAATGACCTAACTAGGTTATCTCTCCTAGCCTCACTATCATAACTATTCAGAAGCTCCTCAACCCTACTCTTTGCCTCGTTGTAAAGCCTCGTAAGTCTCTCAATCTCACTGTTCAAGGCCTTAATAGTCTCCTCGTAGTTCCTACGAATATCCTCACACTTACAATCACAGCCTCTACCTTGCTGGATAACCCTAACCTCTTGTGGGGGCTGGACATCGATTTTTCTACCGACTTCATCAATTGCTTGCTTAATGGGCATTCCCTTAATTACGAGGGTTTTAACATCATCCACGGTCTTCATAAGTGCTCTTCTAACCTCCTCCTCAACCCTGTCAAGCTTAGGCTTTAATTGTATAAATGATTTGTAGGCAGCTGCTAAGGCATCTCTCATATGGGGATCCTTGATTGTGATACCTTGCTCCTTAGATACCTTAATTGCAATCTCGCTTTTCTCTGAAACACTTAAGTCCCTCTCTGGATAGTACAGGGCTGCATTAATCATTGCCGCTAACTTTCTGGCATAATCAGAAGGTTTAGCAGTGTCTACTGCTATTAGAACTGGTGTTCCATATTGATATATAATCCTTAGAACATGCCTCCTACTTAGGTTCTTACCACTATGTAGCCTCAGCACATTCCCATTTAGATCCAGTATCGCCAGACCTGTGACAATTCCAGGATCAATACCAACAATAAGCCTTCTGTCCTTAGCAGCTCTAACAGCCTCAACCTCCTCATTCTCAGTTAGGCTTACAAACTTTATTGAGTCGCTTGGCACAGACTCAATAATCACTTTAATATCCATACTCTTCTTGGGCTTTACTACAGACCTAACAGTAGCCCTGTCAGCATAGGCTATGAAGACCACAGACCTCAAACCTTCGCTCTCCTGGGCTATGAACATGTCATAGTCAATACCATTACCCTCAAGCCTCTCCTTAATCTCCTTAGTGAGCTGCCTAATCCTATGAGCCACGTTTCTTTCAAATCTGTTCCTACTCATACCACCGGGCGTGGTTGATATAGCGGCTTTAACCACAATCCTGGTTTCAGGTTCATAAACCTTAACTAGAGAACCAACACCCATGGCACAGAGTCTCGTTAGGTACTCAGCTGTGGAATCCGGATCCAACTTACTCACGTTGAGCCCGAAGTACTTGTTAACCAAGGACTCTAGAGACTCCTCCATGTCAGGCTTAATCCTCGTCACCTGAATTAAGTGTACATTAAAGGGTAGCCTACCGAGCCTCTTAATGACTGATGGGCTCAATTCCATGATTTCCCCAATATTATCAATGGCTATTGCCCCAGGTCTAACCCTCTTAACGAGCTTAATAAGATCTTGAGGTTCAATAATACCCCTTTCTACAATATCGCCATTGTTCATTACGGCATATGAGAACCTTCTACCATTAATGTCAATCCCAATTATTGGGCTAGAGCTCAATTTATCAATAAGCACAGGATTAATATAGAAATGGGGTTAATTACCTTATCTCCCTAGCGCTACGAATCCTCAAACTCCTCCTCACCCTCATTACCCATTAATTCATTAACACCCTCATTACCAAGGAGTTCCTCAAGAGCCTCCTCAAGACTTTCCTCCTTAACCTCAACACCTCCAACAACATAATTAAATACCTCATTAATATCAAAGTCAATATTAAATTTACGTGAGAAGAAGTTAGTTATATTAGTTAAGTCCCTACGTAGTGAACCAAGAGCACCTGGCGCATTTCTCGGTAACCATTGTGGCCAGTCTATGATGTATGGTTTACCATCATTAAGGCTAATTATTATATTAAACTCACTGAGATCATTATGAACAATACCGACATCCTTAAACAACCTCTTAACATCATCAATAATATCCCAATATACACTCTCCGGGTCCTCCAACTCACCAACCTCGGACAATTGAATTCCATCCACGTATGACATAACCACGGTATGTCTATTAACCGTTATAGGCTTAGGCACACTAATGTTTGCATTATATGCTAAGACAAGAGCCTTATACTCAGTATGCGCTGAAAGCCTAGACTCATAGAGCCAAGTTATATGCCTCCTATTACCAATCCAAGCCCTAAACCTCCTAATCTGCCTAAAGCTTGTCCTTCCAAGCCTATGAAACTTAAGTACAATCTTACCATCACCTACAGCATTCCCAGCATACACATCCGACTCCTTACCAACACCAATAGGTGTGGGACTTAAACCCTCAACAATGCCCCTCTTAGCAAGGGTATGTAGTGCCAACGCGTCATAGCTTGTAAACGTTAACCTATAACCCGTGTAATTACCCCTATACCTAATCACCATACCAAGTGCATTTAACTTCCTCAGAGACTTATCCACTAACCCCTCACCTCTCTTGCTCCAGTCAACAATTACCTCAAGAGGGACGAGCTCAAACTTTCTATGCCCAATTTCAATAATCCTAAGTATCCTAAGATCGAGTGAGTCCAACTGATCATAAGCATCCACAATACTTCTGATACTCAACAGATAAGATTGGTATAGACCCCTAATTAAAACAAACCATATCAACTAATAAAAACGCATAGCAGACCTTATGAGCAGTAATATTTATTTTTAAGGAATATTTAGGACTACATGACATGTCCAGCCCAGCCTCAAGACAGCTCACTATTAGGCAAAGCCTAATGGCCTCCATAAGCACCATGCTTGTATGGGGACTAGAATACTACGACATCATACTCTTCGCATCACTTGCACCAATACTTGAGACCTACTTCTTCCCATCAAAAATACTAATCCTCAGTGCCATAGAGACTTGGGGAGCCTTTGCGACGACTTATTTCATAAGACCTCTTGGGGCTGTAGTATTTGGTTGGGTTGGTGACGTACACGGGAGAAGACTCTCCACGATACTCGATGCTGCATTAGTTGGCTTAAGCACATTAGCCATAGGCCTATTACCCACGTATGGCATGGTTGGAATTACTGCGCCAATTCTCCTATACACAATGAGACTACTCGAGGGCATTGGCCTTGGCGGTGAGGCTGGTGGTGGTGCCACCTGGGCCCTGGAACTTACTCCTAAGAACATTAAACCATACATAAATGGTATTATGTATAGCGGTCTCTCCTGGGCTGTCTTCCTAACATCATACGTAACCCTAAGCGTTAAGTCCATAATGCACTCAGCATTCATAACCTACGGCTGGAGGATATTATTCATCACAGGCGCAATACCAGCACTCATAGCCCTAATAATTAGGCTCTTCGGTTCAGAATCCATTGAGTGGATTGAGAGGATTAGGAGCAAAGGTGTGGTTAAGGCACCACTGGCTGTGGCTCTATCACGTTATTGGATACCATTCATAGCTCTAATCCTAATAAACCTAGGATTAACCATATACTACTACGGCGGGTCTGGCTACTGGGCCTTCGTAATGCCCAAGTTAGTGGCCCCTAAGTTAGGCTTATCGCCAGGTGAGACATATACTTGGGCCCTAACCCTAGGTATGTATGGAGGTATCGGGGCTGTAGTAGGTGAGTTGCTCAGTGGCTTCCTAGTGAGGAGTATTGGCATTAGGGGCTCCTTCATAGCGCCCTCAACCTTAATGCTAGTCCTAAGCCCACTCATTGTTTACCTAGCCTTCACCCTAAACCCATACTCAATATACACCAGCCTACTCATGGGCATACTCTTTGGCCTAGCCGCAGCGCCTCAAACCCTATACTTCACCTCAATATTCCCCACAGAGGTTAGGTGGAGCGCCGTGTCCTTTGGCTGGAATATAAACGCTTCAATTGGCCCGTTGACTACTGCAGCTGTAATATTAATACTAACGACATCACCAGCAATACCAGAGATTTTGTCAATCTATGGTTCAATCTTCATGATACTTGGAGCCTTACTCGTAATCATAGGAGCCTTAATAAAGGTCCAGGAGTACTAATCACCGTCCCAACTGCCTTAGGTAATGTTCAAAGGCTATTAGGGTTAGGTATTGTTCATTCGTTATGGACATCTCATCATTATACCTACTCACTATCTCAAGAGCATCATCAACCCCTAACCCCCTTCTATACATTAAATATGCAGTTATTACAGTAGGGCTCCTACCAACACCAGCATTACAATGAACAAGGACAGGTTTACCACTCATTATACTCTTATCAATCCAATTAACCACCTTATAGAGAACCTCCTCTGGCGGCGCATAACCATCTTTAGTAGGTACGTGTAGGTAGTCCATGCCGAATCTACATAATGTATCAATGTACTCCTGAAAACTCCAACCTCTCATGGAGAACTCCCACTCCTCGACTAAAATAACCACGGCTCTAATCCCCATCCTATACCACATGACCACTGTATCCTCATCAAGAGGCATTGATGAACCAGCCAAGGCCTTCTCAACTACCCAATACGGAAACTTAACCATAAATACCCATAGGGCACACCAATGAATATCCTTTAAACTTACCCCTTATATAGTCATCTCCATGCTATACATAATCTAAATATAATTATTAAATTCTTGATAACAACATTCTTATATTTAAGCTAAGGATAATAAGCTTATGACCGTATTTAGAATACTAAGGATAGACCTCTCACGGGAGCACTTCAGTGAAGAGATTATTAAAGAGGATGTACTGAAGAGGTACTTAGGCGGACGTGGACTTGCAGCATACTTGGCCCTCAAGGAGATACCAAGAGGTATAGACCCACTTGATCCAAGCAATAAGCTTTACATATTCTCAGGACCACTGAGCGGCATAGCCACAATATCATCAAGTAGAGTTAACGTAACCACCAGGTCACCTCTAACAGGAGTCTATACTCACTCAAATGCTGGCGGTAATTTCTCATACTGGCTAAGGAAGAGCGGTTATGATGGTTTAATAATTGAGGGCAGGGCCGAGGAACCTGTTTACTTGGTTGTGAAGGATGGCGAACCAAAGCTTAAGCCAGCTAAGCACATATGGGGTAAGTGGACTGGAGCCGCCACTAAGATAATACTTGAGGAGAATGGATTCCCACCAGATGAGACAAAGGCAGGAGTCGCAGTTATTGGACCAGCAGGTGAGAATCTAGTTAAGATTGCAGGTATCAGGATGAGTGATTATGAGAGGTTTGCGGGCAGGGGTGGTGTTGGTGCTGTAATGGGTAGTAAGTTGCTTAAGGGTATTCTAGTCTGGGGCACTAGAGACCTATATAGGGAGGTTGTTGATAGGGCCAAGTTTATGAAGGTGAATAATGATATTGTTAAGAGAATAGCAGTACATGACACAACGAAGACACTGCATAAGTACGGCACGAACGTGTTAATGAATATAATACAAGCAGTGGGTGGACTGCCTCACTATAATTTTGGAGGCACTGGGAAGCTTAAGGATGTCACACCAGTAAGCGAGGAGTACATTAAGGACCACTACCCAACGGAGACCCACGGCTGTTTCAACTGCCCAATAGGCTGCACTCAAATGCCTACGATTAAGTCCGGCCCATTCAAGATATCAACCACTGAGAAATATGTTAAGCAAGAGTATGAGAACACGTGGGCATTAGGACCAAACGTCGGCTTAACAGACCCAGAAGCGGACATAAAACTTCAGAAATTAGCCAATGAACTTGGCATGGATACGATAAGTCTTGGGAACACCTTAGCCATGGCTATTGAATTGGCTAAGAATGGGAAGCTGAACCTAGACATCGACTGGGGCGATGCAGGCGCCCTGGAGTACCTTGCGTATAAAATAGCTTATAGAGATGGCGTTGGTGACGACTTGGCAGAGGGTGACTATAGACTTGCGGTTAAGTACGGGATGCCACAGTTATTCTCTGGGTCTAGGGGTCAAGGATTGGCTGCCTATGATCCAAGGGTCTTCAAAGGCTTTGCATTAGCCTATTATACAGCAAATAGAGGCGGCGACCACCTAGAGGCTTACACACCGACTTGGGAGGTCTTTGGCGTACCGGAGAAGGTCGACCCACTCTGCGAGACGCCAGAGTGCATTGAGAAACAGGCAAGAATTGTTAAGTGGAACCAGGAAATATTTGCCGTTGTTGATTCAACTGTGTTCTGTAAATTTGAGAACTTAATGCCCAATATAGATACGGAGAAGGATTTCGCAGATCTATATAATGCGGCCTTTGGTTGGGACTTAACACCTCAAGACGTTTTAATAATTGGTGAGAGAATATTCAATGTGGAGAGACTTCATTGGGCTAGGGAGGGTAAGTGGATTAAGGATGAATTACCACCGAGGATGAGAGAACCAATACCAGATGGCCCGGCCAAGGGTCACGCAGCCTCTAAGATGTTTGATGAGGGCTTAAAGGTCTATTATAAGCTCAGGGGTTGGGTTGATGGAAAACCAACTAAGGATACGGTAAAGAAGCTTGGGCTTGAGGAATTTGAATACTTACTCTAAGTAACTATCCGGGGTTTGGGTGAAATAAGTAAAAATTATTGTTTACTTAACTCATTCCTAATCTTAATAGCCTCCCTAAGCACTCTATCCTTAACAGCCTCACCGTCAGCCTTACCATCAGCTAAAACCTCAATTATTGCTTGGTACATACCCGTACTCTGCCAAGTCTCACCTACCTTAACCCTAACCTCCTTAATATTACCATCTTTAAGGGCCTCCTTAATTCTTTCCTCAAAGATCCAGGGATCAACACTAGAGGGTATGTCAATCCTAGCCCTTACACGCTTAAATGGCGATAAGTTCCTATGTATAAGTAGGGCGTCGAGCATCACGTAGTTAGGTATTGTGTAAACCCAACCTGAATCACTGACGACCTCTGTGAACATCAATGTTATATTCCTAATGGTCCCGGTAAAGCCATTAGGTAACCCCTCATGCGGATACATAACCCTTATGATACCATACCTCCAATTAATTATGGTGATTCTATCGCCGGGCTTATACCTACCAGTCATTATTACGACTATGCCCGCAATTACATTAGAGAGCGTTTGTTGTGCTGCAAGACCAACAATGATACCAACTGCAGTTCCTGAGAAGGCCGCCACGGACAACCCAAACTTCTCAAAGGTGACTGCTAAGGCAATCAATATTGCAACAATTAGTACAGAGTCAAGTATAAAGTTTAAGACTGTACCCTTAGTCCTATCGTACCTACTAATATACTCACTAATCTTCCTACCCGTATCCCATACAAGGATTGAACCTATCGTTACTATTATTAAGGACCTAACCACACTATCATAAGTCATAAGTACATTCTTCCATGACTGAGGCAATACATAATACACAATATTTATGTATAATACATAAATCAAGACACCAATTATTGCAAGAAACACCCAATCAACAATAACCCTTAAAATCAACTTACCCACACTAACGCCTGCACCCTCTCTCATCAAGAAACCCTAGAATTGTGAGGACATAAAAAAGGTTTCTACAAGCTCCAGAATTTAAAAAGGCAGGGAGATAAGAGCCCAGGAAAGCTATAATGAACCAACAAGGAAAACCTTAAAACCCACAACAAAACAACATAGGGTAAGGGCCCGTAGCTCAGCCAGGTTGGAGCGCCCAGGGGCAAACGCCCCGCGTAAGAGGCAAAAACCGGCGAAGCTGATAAAGGAGAAATTCAGGTACCGGGAGGTCCCGGGTTCAAATCCCGGCGGGCCCACCAAACCTATAGGATACCTTAATCCATTAAATCCGTGGGTTAAGAAACAACCTTAAGATTGTAGTATATGATATTTTTGGGATTATCGAATGGATAATATAGATTTAGTAGCCATATGCTTACTGGACATTACTAACCTGAGACCATGATGAATCTCTAACAAAGTATAATGAACTGACTCATTACCTAGATTCTAGGGTATAGGTAATGATACTGACTTCCTCCCTGTTCTAAATGGGGTTTTCGCCCTTGAGATTAGGGAATGCTCTCCCTTTAGTTCGATCGTGCATCTCATTGACCATTAGAAGGACTGTTATGAA
>JZWU02000043.1:0-8427 GCA_000960865.2 Vulcanisaeta sp. AZ3
GTACGATACCGCCGAAGAATGATGATGCAGACGACACAATACTAACACCTAGGCTAGGTACACCTATTGCCGCGGCTAAGAAACTCATGAATGGTGATACTAATCCATTTGCAAGATTCTGGAGCAGAACGTAATTTCTTAGTTTACTATGAACCATGCAGTATTTTACCGTGTATTGTGCATTATTAAATCATTCTCTATGAGTAACCCATAACACTTAATTTCTCAACAAACCAATACCAAACGTTCTCACTAATTCCTGAATGCATGAAGAGCATATACGTCAGTACTGATAAACTGGGTTCCAGGGTTAATATTATCCACGATACGGTGGCATGTAGATTCATTAAAATTGGCATTAATAATATGCCAATTATTACCGTAACGGCAATACCACTGAACATACCACTAACATTAAATTTGATGGAGTTATAATCAAGGGAAACATCCCTAGTCTGTGGTAGTCCAGATAATGCCATTAAAAGCCATGATACGGGTACCAGAATTGGAGGATATGAGAGAAGGGGAATTATGACCATTAGAAAGACCATATTATTACGCAATAAACAGTACAGTGAGATATTCGTTAAGACCCATGGAAGGATCACTATGTATGTGATTAGTAATCTAGAGTTCATTCTTAACCTAAGGTAGGTCATGTGATCAATGCCAGAGGTTAGGTTAATCCAAGGTCTCTCAAAGGATAATGTACTACCGAGGAGCAGAGAGGACATGAGCATTACATAAAATGGTATGTAGTAAATAATAAAATTTGTAAAGTTGTAAGAGTCTTGATGCTTTATTATTATAAATCCATAGAGGATTGCGAAGAGTGCAGATAATGATGTAGACATGAGCAGGGTATTTAGACGGGTATGGGTAATAATTCTCCTACCCATAACCTGACTATACATAGATGTCATAAAAATAGCACTAAAGGCACTCCTTACTCCTCTGAATAGTGACTTGTATCTCTTGGTATCATGGCCTTGGTGAATACCGTAAATATTTAACGAGATCTCCTTAGCAAT
Source organism: Vulcanisaeta sp. AZ3 (assembly GCA_000960865.2). GTDB lineage: Archaea > Thermoproteota > Thermoprotei > Thermoproteales > Thermocladiaceae > Vulcanisaeta. Next base: position 1,032 of record JZWU02000043.1, read on the forward strand.
ACTATCCATGCGTATTATCATGGCTAGAAATATTATGAAAAGGATTGGGGTGTATTGAGGTAGGGGATTAATTGTTGAGAAGAGAATGTTTGTTTCAATGTTTAAGAATGTTGAAATGAATAGATACAGCGTAAGTAGTGACGAAAACATGACCTTAGCAGTGGTACTCATGATGTGTAGATTGAGAAGAAGGCCAGATAGTATAAGTCCTATGAGAAATACATCAATAAAGTATAGCGGTATTAAAATTAATTGATGCGTAGTAAATGCAAAATTAAATGCAAAGCCTAAGGTAAGCACTAATAAGAGAAGATCTAAGTATACACCATCGCCGATGAGTTTAATGAATACGAAGGTTATGGGATTATATTGCGTTGTGAATATAAACTCAGCCTCTGAACGATTGAAATAAGTTGGTGTGAAGAACACCGTAGTTATGACAGTCAATAAAATAATGAGATTTAAGAACAATACAAAAACGACATAATCATTAGCCATGTAGGGTATTGCATATGTTGCAGGAGCTATGCTTACGATTGTAGAAGCCGCAGCCTCAACCACAATCGTAATAAGCAATATTAATAAAAACCAAATGCTATACCTCTGCTTCAGGTATAAGTAAAGTATCCTTAAGTAATTACTAATATGCCCAGTCATTTTGACCTTCCACTTAAACACTAACTCTCTTAAATCAGACCGGGTTCTCATGCTCATCAATCACCCTGGTCCAGTAATCATCACCATTAACTCATGATACTTAAGAGAAAATTAAGGCTTTCCAAGGTGTTAGTGAATTAGGTGCACCTAAATCGTAAGGGAAGAATTAAATCAACCAAGGAGTAAGGCTTCCTCAATATAATAACTGTACATCACGTACTTAAGCTATACATGTATAATAAAGAAATAGAATGAGAGAAACAACAAAAAACTTAAATCTCAACAAAATCAAACAAACACGGGCCGGTAGTCTAGCCTGGAAAGCCTGCAGATGACCCAGACGGATGCCCCCTTGGCGCGGGGGAGATCCCGGGTTCAAATCCCGGCCGGTCCACCAAATCCTAGTGTTCCCCTAGGGATTTTAACAGCAATTTAATGAAGAATAGAATCTTACTGAGAAACATTTATTAATGATCTTGATTTCCGATCTAATTACGTGGTACTTAAAGTTGTGGTTCAGATCTCAGATATCGATAATGCACATCAATCAATTACGTCATGCAAGAACCTAATTAATGAATTATCTGATGCCGTTGTTGAAGTAGTGTTCCATCAATCGGCAATAAAAGCAGTAATTAAGGGAGGCAGATTTGATGATGAGATTAAGGAGTTAATGAAGCGTGGTATTATCGTTGCTGCTTGCCGTAACTCAATGAGAAGTGAGGGGATTAAGGATCAGGATTTAATAGATGGCGTAGTCATAGTTAATGCGGGTGTTGCAGAGATTGTGAGAAGAGAAAGTGAGGGTTGGTTGTATTTAAGATTGTGAAAATATAATACCTTAGATCCAACCTCTAACCTTCATGGCGTTGTATATTCTGTCTACAGCCTCTACGTAGGCTGCCTCTCTAATCGTCACCTTCTCTGGACCTAGCTTATTCCACCTTGCCATTACCCTATTGAATGCGTCCAGTAATATTCTCTCTAGCCTATCTCTTGTCTCATCCTCAGTCCAGAAGTACCACTGTAGATTCTCTACCCACTCTAAGTATGACATAACAACGCCACCGGCGTTAGCAGCTAGATCGGGTAATATCCACACACCATTCTTGTGCAGTATTTGTTCTGCATCAGCTGTCGTTGGTCCATTGGCACCCTCAACTATTAACTTGGCCTTTATGTTCTTGGCATTGCCATTATGAATTACATTCTCGATAGCTGCAGGTACCAATATATCTACAGGCAATTCTAACAACTCTTCATTTGTAACCTTCCTCGTGCCTGGAGATCCATAGTTTATAACAGTGCCCGTCTTATCTTTAATATCCTTAATCGCAGTTAAGTCCAAACCATTGGGATTATAAATACCACCCTTAGTGTCTGATATGGCAACAAGCTTAGCACCCATCTTAATTAACCAATACGCTGCCCAGTAACCTACATTGCCAAAACCCTGCACAGCTACTGTCTTTCCATCAAGACCACCCCAGAGCTTCTTAGCCGCCTCTCTAGCCCACACGGCAACGCCAAAACCTGTGGAGTATTCCCTGACTGGGTTACCCCATAGTATAACTGGCTTTGCTGTAAATACACCAGGTACATTATGTTCAGCTATTTTGCTGTACTCATCTACCATCCAGGCCATTATCTGCGGATTAGTACCAACGTCAGGTGCTGGTATGTCTGTTTCAGGGCCTATGAACGGAGCCAACGCCCTTGCGTAGCCTCTGCTTAACTCCTCAAGTTCTCTATTACTTAATTTCTTGGGATCGACAGCTATCGCGCCCTTACCTCCACCATACGGTAAACCATTTAGTGCATTCTTGAATGTCATTACTGTAGCTAGGGCTATATCCTCTTCAAGAGTAACCTCTGGGTGAAATCTAATGCCTCCCTTGTATGGGCCGAGGGCATTGTTATGCTGAACTCTATACCCAGTAAAGACTTGTATTTTACCGTTATCCATCTTAACAGGTATGTTTACTGTAATTATTCTTTGAGGCCTACTTAGGATTTCATAGACCTCTTGTGGATATCCGCCTAGTTCTATAGATCTCCTTAGGGTTTGTAACACACTATCTAGGAATGTAGTTCCCTTTAGGGACATCGAGGCTATGTATCCTTAGGTTATTTAAATCTTTCCCCTATTACCTATGTAACACGAAATGCGTAGGGTCAACACTTTAAACATGTACCTAGACCTTGCTTAGACAATTCATGAACCAGAAAGCGTTGAATAGGCTTATGAGTAAGCTTACGAAGGAGAATCTATGGATTTACATCGTTAGGTTATTAATGGAGAAGCCCATGTATGGTTACGAAATCGCCAAGGAGATAAAGTCTCGCTTTAACATTAATATAACTAATGTGGGAGTTTACGTGGTCCTCTATAAGATGGAAAGAGACGGGTTAGTGGAGACCTTCATTGATAATGAATCTAAGATGTATAGGTTAAAGCCTGAGACCATGGACTTGTGGTTGAAGGCTAGGGATTTTATATCCTCAATACTTAAGGATGTCTTTAGTTGCGGTGTTGATTGTGGTTCTGGGAAAACTTAAGGATGAGGTTGAAAGGATTGGTAGAAACGCATTAGAGAGAGGTCTTGTGAAAGTTTTGCCCAGGGATCCCAATGTGTTGACAATAACCTCATTAATAATTACCCTACCAACGCCTTACCTTGTAGTACTCCATCAATATTGGGTATACATAGTAACCTTAGTCCTGCTTACGCTTGCGAGTGGGTTGGATATGCTTGATGGGTTGGTTGCTAGGTATTGGGGCAGGTCGTCAAGATTGGGTGCTTTCCTAGACTCCACCCTGGATAGGTATGTGGATTTCATAGCCTTGGTCGATCTTTGGCTAATGATTAATAGCGACACTTTAAGCACCGCATTACTACTGCTTGCAATTCTGGGTTCATTAATGACTAGTTATGCTAGAGCCAGGGCTGAGGCGTTGGGAATTAGGATGCTTGGTGTTGGTTTGCTTGAGAGAGAGGAGAGATTATTGATTATCCTAGCGGTTATATTGCTATTCATAATTCTGAGACTTAACTTCGTTATTTTCTACGGCCTACTCTTACTGGCTATCTTAACTAATGTAACTGCCGTGGAGAGAATAATAACTATTGTTAAGACAATAAGACAAGAAACAAGAAACACTCCCTAAGCAAATACCCGCAATTTTTATTAATTCGATTAAGATATGACTGGTAAGTCTATGCCCGAGGATAATGAGAACGTAGTCGTGTATGTGGAGAATGGTAATATAGTTAATAAGGAGATTATTAAAGTCAACTTACCTGATGCTGTTAAGAATTACGTAAAGAGATTACTCGATCAATGGGACCCAGAGGCATCTGACTTTATCGTGCTTAAAGTCCCTCAACCTCTAAGCCTTAACCTACCGTTAAGTAAGGAGGTGTATAAGAGAACCGAGAGGTTTGGTGTAAAGAGGGTTGGTAATAGGGCAGAGCTTGAAATACCGACTTACGAGATAATCTATAGTAATAGGTGGATGGGTGAGGATATGAATGCTGAGAAATTTGTCGTAATAATGCCGTACATAAATGATGAGACTATAAATCAAGTAGTAAATAACATACTATCATCATTAACAGCCGAAAGTGAAACGAACTTAGAGGAACAAGACTCTGCATTAGTGCAAGGATGAAATGGTAAGGTGGCAGTAGCTGTTAAAGCGAATGTTGCCTTGCATGAATAATTATAAGCCGCACTTATTTTATGGAGTTCATAGATCAGTAGGACCTTGGTATTAATTTGAGGATGAGGTTCTGAGATTCATGAGTAATTATCTATTATTGAGGATCCCATTATGCTCTCAAATTCTATTCCAAAGGCATCAAGAACTTGTTCTAATGATGTCCTTAAGTACTCAATGTACTTGTTAGGGTCTACTTCATCAATTCTTGCTAACTGTATTGGCTTTACACCGTCCCTACCTGTTGTCTTTACGTAAGTTATTATGTCACCAGGCCCTAATTTATAGCCTAGGTTCTTTAATTGCAATGCTGCCTTTACATGCTGCGGCGTGTTCTTTGTGTATGATTCAAGGGATTTAGTGATTGCAGTCCTTATGGCTAACTTATTCAATGGAATTTCCCTCCTCTGCAACCTCTTGTAGTAATCCCTTACCTTATCCCTTACTTTCTCAATAGTCTTATTAACGTCGTCAAGCCCTTGTATATCTGAGAGTATCGCTAATACCTCATTAAATGCATCTTTTGCGAAGTCTGGCGTATTGCGTTTCTTACCAACTAAACCCTTGATGTCGAGCTCCCCATTACTTAGTATACCAACATAATTCTTCTTTCTACCACTCATGGCTATAAGCCTATAGACTTTATCTAGCTCTATCTCTATACCGAACTCGCTCTCAACCCAGTCTATGAGCCCCTTCAGTTTATCCTCACTGGGGTTCCATATGAATAGGCTATCTGTGTCGCCATATATCGGTACTAAACCAAGGTCCAGGGCCTTTAGTACCGTTTTCGAGAGCACATACCTAGCAAGGGCTGTGGTTAGCTCAGCTGCTGGTGGGCAGTATAGCTGAAATGTATCTGCACCGAGTACACCATAGGATGCATTTATAAAGACCTTAAGAGCGCTTTGTACTACATTGTAATAACTTCTCAATACCTCACTAGGTACTGTTTTCGCAAGCCTCTTATATACATAAGCCCTCAGATCTCTAAGAAGACCGACAATCAATGCCGTCAATCCCCTCTTGCCGCCGCAGACCCAATGGGGTAATTCAGGTATAGGTCTATTGCTCTTATCAGAACCGCTTGAGCAGTTGACAGTTTCATAAGATATATTCCACCTCTTTATCACTGATGGATACATACTTGCAAAGTCTAGGACGTACACATTGGGAAATATGCCTGGCACTGGCTCTAGTACTATGGCGCCTGCGTACTTCTTACCCTTGATTATTGCCTTAGTAGCTATTTCACCCTTGGCTTTCAATATATCCTCCTTTTCAGGAATTAGCCAATTCCTCCTTCTATGCTCATAATAGAGCATGTTCCTAATCCATGCCGAGATTTGGCCTCTAACTAAATCATTAGGTGGTGTCTTGGATATCCTAGAAAGTAATATTATCAGCCTCAGTACTAGGTTATTGTCGTATGTCGTTAGATAAAGCCCAAGAAAAGCATCCCTAAAGTTATAATTTATTAATTCAGTGTAGTTCATGCTAGACACTATCTTGTCTCTGCTTAGCTTTGACATTCTAACTATTGCACTTGCTATTGTGTCAAGGGTCCTATCTAATCCTCTGTATTTACCGCCAAATGCGTATATCTCAATAGCCTTTATGTTGAAGAATTTGTATAGGTCTATGTGTATGCCGAGAGATATTGATGCCTCATCTCTCCCTATGGTTATTGGTATTTCCTCCTTCCTAAACCCAAGCTTGAGAGCTCTATGGTATATGTATGGCAAGTCGAAGTTATCGCCATTAAATGTTATTAGTATTGGATATTGCAACAATATTGAAAATAGTTCCCTAAGCATATCATACTCACTATCAAAGAACTCCACCTCAACATCATCATAGAGGAGGTCATCAAGATCCACAGGCCTCAATATCATACCTGGTCTCCTGAGGACGAGTACTTTCTTTAAACCATCACTTCCAGCCAATCCTATTGAAATTATTTCATAGTTAGCCTCTTTAGGATTTGGAACTTTATTTTCTTGGGGTGTGAATACCTCTATATCGAGAGATAGTCTCTTTATGCTAGGCACAGGTGCTTGAAATAAAGGTATCCACCTCCTAGATTCCTCCAGGAAGTCCTTATCATTGGCATATATCCTCTTAATAAAGTCTTCAATTTCGGGAGGTATTTCTATGGGTACAAGAATTAGCTTACCATCCTCAATCCTATAGAACATTCCAGGTATAAGTTCATTATCATATATGTAACATAGATGGTACCTAATTCTCGACTCCCAGGTCCTAGGAAGCAATTCTCTCATTGAATCAGCCTTACCGCCAATGCTCAGTGGGTCCTTGGCGCATACCTTCGTAAGTATGGTTTTCTTATCATTTAATGCATCATATTTCTCCACAATCTCTATATGACTAAAACCTGGATGCAATAATACCTTTGTGAACTTCATAACTAACTCCTCCGGTCTAACGTCGGTTACCAAGTATGGCCTATGCCCAGTATTGTCGTACCAGAAATATATTCTGTCATTCACAGGATCATAAAGCTTAACTAAGGCCCTACCCGTTTTTCCATCATAGGTCACCGTGAGTAATATTGATGGCGGCGCGTTTTGAGGCGTCTCAGCTCTTATGGTTACCTCTTCCTCCCCCTCACTCTCAACTTCCTCTAACTCCTCTTCCTCCTCAGACTCTTCAATATCTTTCATCTTTCAATAAGTAGTAACTAAACTAATTTATTAAGCCGCTGCTTCAATAGAATAGCATAGTATCGAGATTACGTTGAAATAATACTTGAGAGTAGGGTTATTAAATCGTAAATTATTCCCTTCAATAATGAGTAGGTATCTCGGTGATGCCCTATGGCCGACAATACTGTTTATAGCGATAACGGCGCCAGTATTTCTCACATACATGCCATACATAATTACTGGACAGCATTATAATATATCTTCATCAATAAAACAGACACTAATAAATTCCCTTAACAATCCGATTAAGTTAGCTTTAACATACCTACTAGGTGATTTAACGCCTTATCTA
>JZWU02000044.1:0-8211 GCA_000960865.2 Vulcanisaeta sp. AZ3
CTTTCGATATCACTATCCATTGGATTAATGACTATTTTGCAATAATGTTTGTTCTTTATCCAATATATGCATTACATCTTCGCATATTGATTCAGATATTTTAATTGCGGCCTCCTCATAATCACCAAGATCTATTAACTCCTCGGGCTTTGAGGTAATTGGGAGTCTATCAATAATTAATAATGCAATGCCCTCTCTCCTAAGCTCAGTCTTTACCTTCCTTAACTCTTCATCTTCGTGAAAATCATGATATGCATTATTTAGTATAGTTATAATGGGCTTCCTACCAATCCTGGCTAATTCATTCACATATACCCTAAGCCTAAAGAGGGCGCCCTCAACACCATCGTAACTAGCCGAGGCTATTAATATAATGTGAGCATTAACCCTTTTGACAAAGCCCAGTGTTGAGGAGAACTCTTCCGTGGAATCTCTGGAACTACCAGTCAATAATCCCATAACACCCTCCACAATTAAGTAATCCAGACCTGCCTCCGTAGCTCTATTCAATACCTCATGCCAATCAGTCAAGCCAAGGAGTTGGGATCCCCACCTCAGTTTTATACTCATCCACGGTCTTAAGGGCCTCTTAAGGATGTAGAGACTTGGATGAAGATCTCTAATGTCACCTCCCAACTTCGTAATACCAACATGATATCCATTCTTGCTCAAGCAGTGAGCAAGGGCGGTTGTTATTAACGTCTTTCCCTCGCTTGTCATTGTTGATGCTACAACAATTGTCTTAGGAGGCATAGGTACGTTAGTGCCACGTATAATCCAATCTCTTCCCTGCACCTCCTTATAATATTCCTTAATTAACAATTCACTATTTACGCCAAGTTCATTAAAGATATTTCTCACAATAGGTGAGTCTTGTTTTAGGATTCCGTGAACCATAGTCCCAAATACTTTATACCTCCATGAAGATATTAGAGTTGGTACTTCGATATTTAAATTCCTATAGTTATACCTTGTAGTTATGGATATGCCATCCACCTGAACGTCGCTAGGGTCCCTAATGACCGCCCTACCGTATGTATGGGCCTCCCAACCACTTAATTCTGAGTTAAGGAGACCCTTTGTTGCCCATGATTCATTGACCACCCTCACTCTGACAGAGCCGGTCACTATTAATGGCTCGAAAACTATATCTAATACCCCGAGACCTGAAACATAACCTGGCAATCCCTTAACATTTAAGTTCACGGCCCTTGAAAGTAATTGAGCACCAGAACAGACTCCAATAACTAAACCGCCTCTCTCAATGAACTCCCAAATCTCTTTACCTAACCACTCATATCTCTCCAGGACTCTTGATTCCACAAGTGTTCCTGGAGGTAAAATTAACGCATCCAGGTTCTTAATTATCCCTTGTTCACTTACGTATGTATTGAAGGGTAGGTCTTCATAATACGGCATAGCACCCCTTAACCTTAGAATGCCTATTCTGACCATCGGAGTTCCCTCACGAGAGTAGCACTGCATCGATACCAAGGCGTGATATTGCTTGCACAGTGTTTAAATTATCGTCTATGTGGGCAATTATGTTGAATCTTTCCATTAATCTCTTGATCATCCATGACTTATAAATCGGGTCAGGCTCCGTATTATCATCAGGTCTCATGAACAGACCATCGAATCCGTAAATATTGAATGTGTTTAGTTGTTTGAGTGTGCAATTTCTCATGGATTCTCTCCTACCCGTGACTATTATTATATTAAAACCCCTGCTCCTTATTTCGTTATATAACTTGATTATTCTTATCTTAGGTTTATCCATGAATAATTTATTGCAGTCCAGAAAACAGTCCCAATCGACATTACCATTATGATTAATACACAGCCTTAATCTATCCTGGGCATCGACTAAGACACCGTCTATATCGAAGGATATATACTTCATATAATCACCTCACTGGAAGACTAGGTCGAGGCATTCGATTCCGTAACAACTAGCATAATTGATACCTACCATCTTTGGTAGGTAATACATTTGTTTTACTGACTCTGTCATAACTCTATTAACACCAACACTCCTTAAAATAGGAGAGACAACGGGGCATGTTGATAGTATTAAGTATATGTTTGATTGCTTAAGTCTCCTTACAATTTCAGGGTCTAGCTCTCTTAATACAAAGGGTGTCGTGGCTATATATACAGGCTTTGAAGCTTTCCTCCAACCCTTACTACTTACGTAATTTATAATGGCCGTTAGCTCCTCAATGCCATAATGTGGACACCCGAGAAATACAGCATCAAAATCTCCGGTACTAGTTGGTATGTCTTTCATGATCTCTCTAATATCTAAGTCTATTATCTCAGGTTTATCAATCATCCTCAGATACTTCTCGTAATTTGGTGTCAATCCGTCAACAACTATGAATCCATGTGGTGAATATGTAGCATAACTTGCAAGTAATTGCTTAATAGGAGCATTCCCATTAACCCTAATCATTAGATATGGTTTTCCATCACCAACTACCTCAGCAACCCTCTTGCCAATTAATCCTGCGATTAATGAATTATCAAGAATGCGGTCCTGCTCAACCCTAACTATATGCGTTGGTATGCGCCCCTCCATTGTATAAAGCCCATATCTAGGCACCCTACCAACAAGAGCTGAGAGAACCACAAATGGACCGGGCAACTTCTCGGATCGTGCATCGTACACGGCATTTATATAAGCCACAGCATTAGATTCGGCCCATGCATGGTAAGTTCCGGGCCTAATACGTAAATACTCATAGGGTGTACAGATTAACCATAAGCTTGCCCCCATGGTTCTCAATGCATTTATTATTCGCCACTGCTTATCCAAGAAATACCTATCTATCCCCCAGGTGTTGCTTATGTCCATGCCTACAGGATTTACGGTCGTGAATGTATGGAACTTGGCACCAGCACTTGCTAAATCCTCTAGGTACTCAAGGCCTGGATCACCTATTGTTAAATATGATACACCAGCCACATGCGCAGTTTCTATCTCAATGAGCCTATCGGCCCCTAGTATATCGCCAACCTTAACGATCACTTGCATAGCCTTTGCAACACCACCTCCGTAATCTCCTCGCAACATCGCCTCCTCATACCTATTAAGGTACATTCAGCCTACATGTCCTGGTGGAGAAAATAAATCTTAATTTAGTACTAAAATCTATCAAATCAATGCCATTTAACAATGTTAATTGGGTTGGAAACGTTGCGGCTCTATTTACTGATTATGATGGCACAATAGCGCCAGTAGATGTTGCCAGGGAGTTAAGTATGCCGTCTAAGGCAGTTTATGAGAGACTGACTAAGTTGAGTAAGTATATACCCGTGGCAATCATAAGTACCAAAGATTGCGATTTCCTAATACCAAGAACAAAATTTGCCAGAGCATGGGCATGCACATACGGTTTTGAGATTAGGGTTGGCGATTCAATCTATGTTCATGAGGATCTACCTAAATGGCAAGATAAAATCAATACCTTAATAATCGCAGCACGGAGTATGGTTGAATTAAGGGATGTATACTTAGAGGTTAAGCATGTTGATGGTTTAATAGGTGGTTTAAGTATTGATTGGAGGACTATAGGTTCTATTGATAAGACTGCTATTGATAAAATCATAAATATGGCTAGCGATATGGGGTTCAAGGTTATTAGATATAGAGGTCACCCATTCATAGATATATACCCAGGCATACCCATTGATAAGGGTTACGCCATTAGGAGGCTTAGGGAGTTGTTGAATATCAAGGGACCTGTGATTTACATGGGCGATTCTGAAAATGATATTTCGGCAATGAAGGCCGTTGAATATCCCGTGGGGATTAGACATAAGTATAATGAGGAATTAGAATTACCGGTACTGTTTTGGGTTCGTGAAGAGGAATTACCCGACTTTCTTGATTACTTACTTATTAACTTAAAGTCCAAGGTCCATTAGCTTCCGAAGCTTAACTAACCGGTTAAGCCGCTGCATCTTTATGCTGTAATTCTCATTATCTACTTTTAAATTAATTCTAAACATATTTATGGCCTTAGCCTCTATCGTGGACTCCAGAGTCATAGACTTGAGTTTCGAGATCATAGGCTATTAAAAACCTTTCTCTATAGTGATCAATAAATCCATAGAGATGGTTTAGGCATATAGAGAGCAAGGCCCTCGAGACCCACACGTTCGAATGGCTTCATCAAATGCCTATACTCACTCCTCCTTATGTCCGTAGTGAACCACGCATTTCTTGGTAAAATAATTCTAGGTACCCTACCTCTAAATCCACACCTCCTGCATCTAAGCAGACCATCTCTACCTAAAGACTCCGTGGACCCACCGCACACAGGGCATTTTGGATTCTTAATCTCAACATGCCTATCATGAATCACCCTAATACCCTCAACATAGATGCTTAACCTATCGTCACCAGGCTTAACACTGCCCCAAACCTGGACAAGGCAACCAATGCAATTTAATAGACTCCCTGAAATACCCAAATGTCTATAGACCACTGCCCTTATACCATTACCCAATATTAAATTGGCATGTCCATGCTCATCAAATCTAACGTTAACAATTACGTCAATTACTACTGTATTTGTGTACGGTAGATATCCATTGGTATTTGTCATATGAGCATTAGTGCCTTGGTTCGTAATGTATAGGATCCAACCAATGGCGCTGTACTTGTTCGCCAAGTAATTACCCATAGCTAACACGTGATATGGCGAATCACCCCTTACACCAAACAGTACTGGGTCAGGTCCATGGGGCTCTATGAGGATTTTATCACCATCTATGTTTAGGAATGTTAATGGTCTCGTAATATTATCCCATACGGTAACATCATCTACACTTATCATTGGTCTCTCAGAACCCTCAGTCCTATATGCTATGAATTCATACGTTGCATCCTTAGGGGCAAAGCCAAGCGATGCAAGAGCTCCAATAACTCCTCTGCCACCGATTAATTTAGCCTTTGCTTTCTCCGCAATTCTATTCGCTAGATCTATCGTAACTACATCGTTAACACTCTTCCGATAAAACCAAACAAGTCTATCATTAATATTATTAATATCATCAGTGATTAAGTAAGCAATACCGGGACTTGTCTTGCCTACCCTCCTGGCCATTTGATCGATCATCCCTTGCATTAATTCAACGTAGTCCTCAGCTTCATGATTATCATCAACCCTCAGAACCGCTGACAATGATGCATTACCCCTCGTTTTAAATGGCACATACGGATTAAGCCTCGTTAATCGAGGCAGTCCAACAATCTTATCAATAGACCCCTCACTAATTAAGTACTTCATGAATGAGTACATTACGTATGTGGTGCATCCGCCGCCTTCCCAATCTGTATCATCAATACCAATAAGTAGGTAAGGCATTCCTCATTGTTCTAAGGCTATTAATCAATAAATTTATTTATCTGTACAGCAAAGAGAGCAATCTTATGTGGGAATTATCTCAGTGAAGTAATAAAAGTATTTTTAAGCCCAAAGATTACCTAATTAGCTTAATTATGAGCGAAAGCGAGGAGCCAGAGAGGGAGGAAAGTGAGGAGGAGCACGAAGAAGAAAGTGAGGAGGAAATTAGCGAGGGAGCTGAAGAAGTGAGTGAGACTGAGGAGGGTGAAGGTGGTGTTGTTGAGACTGAGGGATATTACAGAATAATGTTCCCAAAGGGTAAGGAGTTCAGATACGTTTTTACAGCATTAGCGAATCTATTGCAGGAGTCAAACTTAATAATTGACTCTGAGGGTATTAAGATGAAGTCAATAGACCCAAGCAAGGTCTCATTAATAATTCTTAACATACTAGGCTCAAGTCTTGAGGAATATACAGTAGCTAAGGAATTAAAGGTAGGTATAAGTTTTGACTTAGTTAAGAAGATTTTGAAGAGAGTTCAAAGCTAAGGAGAAAGTTGAGTTAGGTATTGATATGAGTAAGAATAGATTTTACATAACAATCTACACGAAGAAAGGTAGAGAGGGTGGGTTCTACAGGAGGTTTGGTTTACCAATAGTAAACATTGTTGAGGAAGAAGTGCCTGAACCAAAGCTTGAGTATCCTGTCAAGATTAAGATGAATATGGATGCTTTCTTAGATATCATAGGAGCCTCCAGCGAGGTCTCTGATTCTGTGAGGTTTGTGGCTAAAGATGATAGCTTCTCTATAATCGCAGAGGGAGAGGGCGGTAAGGCGCTGGAGAGTACGTACACAAGCAGCGATGAGGTGTTTTATGAGTATTCAGTTCAAGGCTCTCACGATGCTTCATACGCCGTTGATTTACTGCTCGACTTCATAAGGCCTTTGAAGCAGATAAGTGACTCCGTGACTCTAGAGTTCGATAATAATAAGCCGTTGAAATTAACGATTGACTTCGCCATAGGGTCAATTCAATTTTACCTAGCACCAAGAGTTACATAATTAAGGTCTCTTTAAACACTATACTTAATGGATATATAGTCATGTGGTGGTATTATCGTAGGTATTAATTGTGAAATATTTAAGTCCAAGAATAAACCTTTGACAGAACCCTCTCTAGGTTTAAAATCGAATGCGAATTTAATAGCATGATCATCCCAATTTCCCATGAATAATAATCCATGGCCGTCCTTAGATTCTAATTGAGTAATTACATGATCCTCAAATACGCTTTTAAACTCCCAATCATTACTATGCACTACCCTGCCACCATTAATGTTAATATTTAAGTCACTAATGACATAGGCTCTGCCCAGACTCATTATGAGTATTACGTAGTGATTTTTAATGTACGTGAGAACCCAATTGAGGTAAGGTAATATCTTAATATCCATCGTTATATGGGAGAGCCACTTGATGGGACTAAGCATTGAGAGAAACGTTAGATATACTAATTCATCATTAATTAAAGAGTTAAGTAATCTCCCATACACCTCAAGACCTAGTAAGGGCATGTTGTATCTAATGAGAGCCACAGTCAACTTCGACAAATCCTCATCACTCAATTCATTAATCCTCAAGTAATAATTATACAATATGTTCACAGCCCTCTTATACTCATAAAGCCTATTTGCTAAACATGCCAATTCATCATCACACTTAGTTCTTAATCTTTCCCTAATTTCCATAAGCTCCCTCCTTAGTTTAGAAAGCAAATTCACACTCTGCTCTACTCGTAACCTCTTACTCGTATTTACATACTTCATTAGCAGATTCTCTTCATTAATTAGACATTGATTAATATCTATGCTAAGTAGCTCATATGCATTCCATAGCCATGCAACATACCCACAATTAACCTCTAAATCCTTACCCGTACTCAATAATGATGTGTAATCCCTTCTTGATGTGTAAATTTCTACGTATGCCATGGATAATTACTTAAGTATTGATAATGGTTGTATATACTTATTAGCATCAATTATAGATCCAGGGTATATTACTGAGTTGGCTCCTATCCTCGCCCTTGGCCCAACAATCATACCAAGCTTTGCTAAACGCTTACCCTTAACAATTACAGGTGATAAATGCGAGACCTCAACACCGCTTGGTAATACATTAAGGGTTACGACACCAGGTTCTATAGTGCTTTCATCACCAATGACTGAATTACCTATGAAAGACCCTCTACTTACCGTAGTTCTAACACCTACGAGGGATTCTGTAACTTCGGCATCGGCACCAACCACAGAACCCTCTTCTAAAGAGGTATTATTTCTAATAATTGCATTATTGCCCACATAAGTATCTACGCCAATGTATGCAGGACCCCTAATTATCGCACCATGGTCGATCTTAGCACCTGAATCAATAATTACAGAGCCCTCTATAGTAGCTCTCGGTGAGACTTCAGCATCCTTACTAATTCTAGCCTCATTCGCATTACCTAATAAATATTTCACAGCTGAAAGTAAGTCCCATGGATAGCTAACATCAACAAACCACCCGCTCCATAACGCCACATTTACGTTACCTCTGAGAGAACTTAGTGTTCTATTCAAGTCACCATCATTCTCACGGAGTAATGACAGGAAGTCTCTCTCAGCAACTAGCACTCCTGCCCATGCATAGCCAGATTTATGTATTGAGACTTTATTTATTGAAGTGCCATTATTAATTTCGACCTCGAAGTAACCTTGTAAATCAGATAATGGTGTCATGAGTATTGTTACAGCCTTTCCAGAACTTACATGACTACTTAATGCTAATTCATAGGCATCCTGAGGCAATATTACGT
>JZWU02000045.1:0-7631 GCA_000960865.2 Vulcanisaeta sp. AZ3
GCCGATATACCCCTCATTATGTAAACCGAGAATGGCGTTCCTATGTAATAATCATGTTGCCTACCTAAATAATCAGTCCACTTAGCCTCTATCGCAACCCTACCATTGTTAAGCAAATCAACTATTTTCTGAGCCAACCACCTAATCTTATACGCAGGTGGCGTTCCCCAAGTGGCCTCCACATTCTCAGGACTCCACTCATCTTGTAGAGCTATTTCCTTAAGTATGCTGAAGGCAGTCCTAACATTGAGCGTTACTGTTTGATCAGAGTCTGGAGCCACAGGTATTGTGATGGTGCCCTGCCACTCAAGGACGGGCTCAACACCATTCTGCCACGGTATGTCAGTGAATGGATATAAATTACCATCACTTCCCATGACTATTGGTACCCAATCACCATCCTTATTCTTCATCCTGGCAAAGAGCCCCGTATTCGATGTTTGCGGTGGTAATATTGAACCATCTGGGTTTGTTATGACAAGCCATGGGGCATTAGTGTACCACTTGAGGTAGTCCTCATCTATTGAGTGTATTCCTTGCTCCCTCATACTGAATAACTCATGTATTACGGACCATACTACCATGCCATCAGTGCCAGGTATTACTGGTACCCACTCATTAGATACTTGCGCGAAATTCGCGATTCTCTCTGGTGACATCCATACGATTGTGCCACCGTTGTTTATCACCTTAGTAACCTCACGTCTAGTTATTGTTGGGAAGTGATCCTGAGTCATACCTGCTATTATTAGGAGCTTCGTGTGTTCACTATCCCAACCTCCATACTCCCACCATGTACCTCCCATTGCGTATGAACCACCACTTGCAACAGCAACTGCACAGAAACCACCATGGGCTGCTTGGTTCGGTGATCCGAACATGGCTGCGAACCATGTATTCTCCGTTGGGTTGTATTGGTCTCTACCTGTGAAGTATACGAACTTGTATGGACAGCATTCCCTGATATTCTTCAATCCCAGAAATCCGTATTTCCAACCCCTCTCCTTTAGGTAAGAAGCGTTATCGCCATTAGCCATTATATCAAGCATATCATCATACGTTATTTCCACGAAGTCACCCTCACATCTTTCACTCGTTGGTACTCTGAGTAGTGGTGATCTGAGTCTCGCTGGGCTTATGTAGTGGAGCATTGTTGATGTTCCTATATCGCATGTTGCTCCATTGTTTCTTGTGAATATGGATCCCGCTATGTACCTTGGCAATTTATTCTGCCCACTAATTATAACCTCTAGGTTACACCTACCTAAGCATCCATAGCATGTAGTGAAGGCTACAACATCACTTGGTATTGCCGTAGCTGCCAACTTACTCTCATTAAACACTTGACTGAATACGAACGCTTCCCTACCAACCGTACCCAGGAACGCGGCGGCTGCCGCTGTAACCCCGGCGAGCTTTAGAAACTCTCTCCTTGTTAATGAGAAATCTCCCTTATTCTTTCTCTCCTCCTCCCTAATTAGTTTGGTGCTCTCCATACCCATCACCCCCACCATGGACCCCACTGTGGTTGCGTATTATAGAAGGGTGTTATTGGTGCGTGGAAATACGCAGTGGCTATAACAACATACCTGAGAGTATAACCACCTATCATAACTGCCGCAAATATTATTGCTATAATTATGGCTCCTGTACTGCTTAATGGATTAACCTTCATCAGAACTATTTCTAGGAGTAGTGGTATGGCTATGCCTAAGGAGATAACGATGCCCCAGAAGAGAGACGCATAGCTGCCGAATAATAATTGATACAGGTTAATTCCAGCCAAGTAGTGATTGGCTATGGCTACGGCTATGAAGAGGGCCCAGCCAAATCCCTCGAATATCTCACCCAGTAAATCAACCCAGCCAAGCTCATGTAACACGTGCGCCAATTCGCTGGTTCCGCCATCAGTCTTAACAGTAACCGTAGGTAGTTTCTCAAAGAACCTAGCAACCAATAGGGAGAAGGTAGATCCATAGGCAATGCCTGAGGATAACCATAACATGGGTAGCACACCATTCCACCAGTATGATTTACCGCCAGCTGCTGCGAATAGGAAGGCGGTATAGACTGTAGCCGCTATACCTGTGAGCATTATCAAGTAATCAAGGACTATTTGTGCAGGTCTAACATACTTTCCTAAGACAGCCCTTGCTAATGATGGTATGTATAGTATTGCTAAATCTATTATGCCCCAAATAACCATTCCGCTTAGGAATAGAACACCCCAATCCATCCATGATTGAGCCAGCCTACCGTTTGGATACCCGATAAATATAATATTACCGGCCCTCTCTGGCCTACCCAAGTCTATTATGAAGAAGGCTAGGGCTGCTAGTATGAATATCCAGCCTGCTGTTATGTTTATCTTAACCATTCTCTGAACCTTACCTCTAACATCATATACGGCAGCGAGTAACATTGTCATACTACTGAGAGCCGTCAAAAATACAGCTGCAGCTATTCTCCAACCCCATATCAAGTGAAAACCCGGTGGCATGTATGGGCCCCAACCAGTCCAGCTAACAGGCCATGGAGATGACATTAGAAATTAGGACCCATATGACTAGATAAATCATGCTTTCTAACTCGATTAACAACTTATGAAAACTTCATGATAATATCTAATGATGTACTTACTATATTTTGAAAGCACTAGTCAGTTATTGTTAAACGGTTAAGCAGAGAGGCGATAACTGGGCAGTCAATTCCAAGCTTATACCCATATATTCTACACCTCATTGCAATCCCCATTAAGGAGATCTTTCTGCTTTGATCTCCCTTAAGTACCACAGCTACCTTGCAACCATCCTTAAGTGTTATTGTTGGTAAAAACTCAAGAAGCGCCTTCGCTATAACACTCTCTGCACGGGAGACCTCTTCTGAGGATACTCCAAGATTCTCTGCAATTGCATTTAATAAATGCTTACCATTGCCTATATTATTTAATGAACTAGGGAGTAGGTAATGTATTGTGGAGTTTAACTTAGCACATACTCGCACTATGGATGTCTTCATGATATCTATAGCCTTGTTAAGTAGGGATAGGTAGCTAATGATCTCCTCATCCTTTACATCGCTTAATCCCCAATCCTCCTTCAACCTACTGATAGATGCCTTAAAAGTATTTAGATCAATATCATGAACTCCCCTTAGGTATAGTAGGGCTAGTACTAGGGCGCCTTTAGTTGTTATTGCATAGTGGCCCTTGCCGATCCTAATCACGAGGCCCAAGTCCATTAGTTCAAGGGCTTTCCTATAGAGTGTGGCTATACTTATGTTCATGGCATTGGACATGTGGTATAGGGATGCGGCATTTCTACCATCATTCCTACCATTAATTGTGGCATGTTTGAGATGAGCCATTAGGAATTGAAGAATTAATATATGATACATATCAAGACAGCAGTGTAAAGTCATATTTTATCATTATTGTTTTATTTTAATGATTTAAAAAGCCTCTTATGTCAATTTTATGACAATTATTATGAAATATCGCATTACCATGGAATTACATTCAAATAAATTCAAATGTATGTCGGCATTAATTATGGCATGATATTTAAATTGTTTTCTTAAGTAAGTTAGTAACATTTTAGTAATAATATGAAAAGATGACTTGATGGTTCAGGGACAAATAATTCAAAGGCAAGAAGTACCTATTGAGACCACTCAAAAATATCTACCTATACTTAGAATTACACTGGGCTGGATGTACTTTAGTGCGTTCTTAAGAAGGACTGTTAATGTTCCTGCCAAGTTGAATCCAAGTTCTCCTGCATATGTTGGTGGTAAGTTGATAACCTTTATACCACATGCATGGCAGTCCATAGTTGGTTACTTAGAGTGGGTTGTTTCGCATCCAAGTATACTCTTCCCATTCTTATTGTTATTCACGGCTGTGGAGGCAGTATTTGGTTTGTTCATGATGTTAGGCTTTATGACGAGGTTGTCTGGGCTTGTCATAGCATTGTTGGCATGGAGTATTGGGGCTGCGGGTGGTTGGTTGGGACCCACTTGTGTTGATGAGTGGCAGATAGCAGCTGTGGAGGGGGCTGCTGCCCTGATGTTTATGTTTACAGGTAGTAGGTGGTTATCGATAGATCAATATCTTAGTAAGAAGTGGCCAAGGGGTTTGAGGATACTTAATATTTACATACCTCTATGGTGAGGTGATGGGCATGGATAAAACAATTATTCTCGCATTATTAGGTTTTGTAATAGCCACTGGGGTAACCATGGCTCTTTATCAAATAAACTTCCAGGGCTTTACGCATCTAACGAATTATTCCAAGGAGCCTGCCTATTCCTTGGCTGGAACGAGGTTGTTCAGTAATGGTACGCTTGCCTTGCAGATAAGTAGGGTTGCTGGGCCTGATACTTACGGTGGTTTTATAGTCTTAGTACAAATACTGTATCCAAATGGTACTGTACTTTATCAATGGAACGCGAGTCAGTTGGGACATATACCAAGCTATGATATAATAAATAAGTATGTATTACCTGGGCATTTAGCTCACTCCGATGGCTTTGCTCTCGTGGTTCCGCTGGGGCAGAATGCTACGGTAATACTTCATGCGCCAATTACGATATCTCCTGGCACGTATATTGTGAGGGTGTATGATGTTGATGGTTCGTATGAGGCGTATGGTATTAAGTTCCAGGTTTATGTGACTGTTGGTTAATGATTTTTATATAAAAATCATGTTTTCTTATTATTTTTGATTGATTGAAATTCCATATTTAACTTCATCGACCATTCACTCGCCACCTTATTCATTTCTGTAACTATATCTTCGTAATACTTAAGGAGGGCACGGCCGTCTGGGGTTAGCTTGGCACCTCCTTTTCCTTTACCGCCTTTCCAGGGATCTACGAGTTTTACGCCGAAGTTCTTCTCCATCTTATTTATGTAGTTCCACACGAACCTGTATGACATACCTAGTTTACGTGCGGCGCCGCTTAATGAACCGACCTCATCTATGGCTTTAAGTATTTCGTAACCACCTGGTCCAATTAGGTGGGCACCTTCAATCTCAATCCATACTCTGAACTTCACATTAATGCTCATATTAAACTCATCTCTTTATTAATCGCATTTATTTCTTAATTCCTTTCTTAATTCTGAAATTATAGCAATTCATCATTGTATGGTTGATTCTCGATTTAACTCTCATAGTAGTGAAAAAGTTATTTTTACACTGAAACCTAAGTCATTCTTAAGGAGTGCGATGGGTAGTGAGTCTCCTCCGTATGATAGGGAAATGAGCATTTGGGAGCATATTAGGGAGTTAGGTGTTAGGTTGAGGAGGGCTTTGATTGTGTTTGCTGTAATCTTCATTCTTCTATGGTTACCCATGCCGGATTACCATAGCCATAACATAGCTGGGGTTGTGATTGGTTTCTTCACCATGGAATACCACCCAATAATTGCCTACGTATTTAAGCACTACATATTAAACCTAGTTATTTCATCAGCAAGCTCCGTTGAGTGTTCTAGTAATTATGTTACTATTGGCAACTTAACACAACCGATAGGTATTATATCAACGACGGTTTTAGGGCCCTTTGTGTTTAGTGTTGAGCTTAGTATGGTTATTGCACTCCTCGTAACAATACCTGTGTTGATTTACGAAATTTACCAATACGTAAAACCAGCCCTCTATCCTCATGAATTAGCTGCTGTGAAGAGGTACTTGTGGATTGCTGTCATGCTCTTCTATCTTGGGATTTTCATTGGTTATTACTTCATATTCCCAGCCTTCCTTAGGATAAGCTTGTTTTGGAGTTGTCTCTTTGGCTTTGTGCACTTATTAACTACTAGTGGTTTCTTAGACACATTCATAGCTACGTTGTTCTTCGCAGGCTTCCTTTTCGAGACACCTATTATAATAGCCCTACTGACACGGACGGGATTCATAACCCCAGACATGCTCTCAAGGAATAGACCCTATATTTACTTCGGAGTTCTAGTGGTGATAGCTATCATAAACCCTGACCCAACATTGATAAGTACTCTGCTTTGGTTTATAATGTTCATAGTACTTTTCGAGGCGGGTTATCTATGGAGTAGGAGGATTTATGCTAAATTACCTAGGGTTTGATTGACCCTCATTAATCTTCCTTAATATCTCACTGAGTACCTCCTGCCTAGACTTGCCTTTAACATCAATGCCTAGGGCATTGGCTATTTTAGCGAGGTCTGGATCAACGTCACTCATGACGGTACTCCTGGCGTCATTTAAGGCTCTCATAACCTCAGATCTAGCTTCATATACTGGAGTATTTATTTCACGAATAAAATCATTAAGTGACTTCCTGGCCCAACTGTACCATTTACCTAATTCTCTGGCTATTGTTGGTAGCATCTCGGGTTTCCAGGCTATGAGTATTAGGAAGAATAGAAATAGGAGGAGACTTGTTTGTTCATCAAGAATTAAGTAAATACTCATTTTTAAGTTCACCACTGATAATACTTATACCCTCATTTATTATTTAATTTCCAATTAATCTCCCTAATTAATTCCTCCTCTGACTTACCTCTAGTATCTATTCCTAGGTTTTCTGCAATTTCGAGGATCTTTGGGTTAACTGTTGATGGCTTAACCTCTTGCTTACTCTGAGCCATCTTATTACTAATCTCTGCAAGCAATTCATCTCTTGACTTGCCGGTTGGGTCGATACCAAGCTTTTTAGCGATCTCTATTAATTCAGGTTCGGGTTCTGTCTCTTGCGTTCCACGCTTAAACTCTGCAACAGCCTTACCAAAGCTTCTGGCTAGTTGTGGTATTTTGCTTGGTCCCCAGATTATTAATACTACGAAGGCTATTAATATAAGTATCAACGTCTGAGTATCAATGAATAATACGATTCCCATCATTAGATTGACTTATTTCTTTACTTAAAAATTTTCCTTACAAAAACTTGAAACTATTGTATTCAACTTCTCATTAATGTATGATGAATGATGAGGAGTAAAATTAAGACTGTGATTAAAAGGGCGGGCATTAGTATTTGGGAAATGGAAGCAATGCTCACTACACCTTGGCCCAGTAGGTAGGCTATAATTACGGCTATGGGTGTTGCCCCAGTTCCTGATACGGCACAGGTGCCTAGGGTGCAGGCGGCTCCTGCCACCGTGGCTGTTCCTGTAGAGGCTAATGTACTCATAACGCCGACAGCGCCGCCTAATTTCCTCATTATAGACTTACTTGCAATTTTTAATTGGAGGTATGCTGTCCCCACTACTAGCCAGGTGTTTAGTGTTAGGTTTATGAAGCCAAGCGCGTTCATGATCTCCTCAATTGTGCTTGTTTTAATATTCATCATCATGTATGGTATATAGTTATAGCCTGGCACCTTTATGATTTCTGTGCTCATTAGGTACGTAACTATCGATGGGATTAATAAGCTAATGAGGAGTAATCTAGTGCTATTGAGCATGAATATATCAAATATTCCATGCGTTGAATAATAACTTATGATCTCTTTAACCATAGGTCTCATGAGTGTAGGTCCGTAGTGAAATGCTAGAAATCCACCGATGATTGTTAAGATTATGAAAAACGCTAGGTATGAAGTATAATCATTAACAACATTGATGTTAAGTATTTCGGCGTAGGAGAGGTGTA
>JZWU02000046.1:0-7460 GCA_000960865.2 Vulcanisaeta sp. AZ3
AAAAGGCAGGGAGATAAGAGCTCAGGAAAGCTAATAATGAACCAACAAGGAAACCTTAAAACCCACAACAAAACAACATAGGGTAAGGGCCCGTAGCTTAGCCAGGTAGAGCGCCCAGGGGCAAACGCCCCGCGTAAGAGGCAAAACCGGCGAGGCTGATAAGGGAGAAATTCAGGTACCGGGAGGTCCCGGGTTCAAATCCCGGCGGGCCCACCAAACCTATAGGATACCTTAACCCATTAAATCCGTGGGTTAAGAACCAACCTTAAGATTGCAGTATATGATATTTTTGGGATTATCGAATGGATAATGTAGATTTAGTGGCCATATGCTTACTGGACATTACTAACCTGAGACCATGATGAATCTCTGACAAAGTATGATGAACCGACTCATTACCAAGAAGATTCTAGGGTATAGGTAATGATACTGACTTCCTCCTTGTTCTAAATGGGTTTTTCGCCCTTGGGATTAGGGAATGCTCTCCCTTTAGTTCGGTCGTGTGTCTCATTGACCATTAGAGAGACTGTTATGAGGAACAAAAGCCCTGCCTATTTTGGTTAAGGGTAAAGGAATTCTTAAGGCTTCTTTAAGGGTCTGAGTCCCCAGATAAATCTAGACTGTATGATACCTTCAACTTCATCATAATCATATACGTAGACGAAAGTTTCGGTTTTTAGAACGATCTAAAGTTTCCTTCTTTATACCATGTTTTCTATCATAACCTTTCACTCATCCTCCTAAGCACCAAATTCTATTGATTATCTATGGAAATCACGTTTATTATTTTACGGATTCTAAATTTGATGATAAAATAATACATAGTGATAACATGGTGATATTTAAGTCGCGAGGAAAACCTTAAAAACACCGAGAGAAAAATTCTATGAGGGCCCGTAGCTTAGCCAGGTAGAGCGCCCAGGGGCAAACGCCCCGCGTAAGGCTCATAACCGGGAGGTCCCGGGTTCAAATCCCGGCGGGCCCACCACTCAGGACAAAAAGGTTCATTAAATTAAACCTACTTGCTTTAATTCAATGCATGCCTCGTTATCATGGAGGATTTTTGAGATAAGTGAAGTAGAGACTGTGCATATTTCTGATGGTTATTTATGTTTATTTGACTTATCACCTTATATACTGGACACAATAACAAAGCCGTCTAATGTTAGCGAATAAACAACTATCATTAATAGGGGAAATAAAAAACACATTCTTTACTCTTTCCTCATGTTCTTAATTATCACGTAATATTCATGACATTGCCCGATCCGTGTTCCGAAAAATACTGCTGCAAATGGAGTGCATATAAAACTTTACTATTTTTATCATTACTTTATATAATGTTTCCTTGACAATATGCGTAATTGCATTGAGTTTATATAGAAAATAATATTCTATAGGTCAAGCCTTAAAAATTGGATTAATTACATTAATTCGTGGATCCAGAACCAATAAATCTCATAAGGGATGCCCGAAAAAATATTCAGTTAGTCAACAGATTAGTCAGCGGTTGCGGGAGTACTAAGAGTATAAATATTTTAAGTAGAGCTGTGGAGCTAAGTCTAAATGCCTTAGATGATGCTTTAAGAGCAATGCTTATGAGCATGGGTATTCGGGTTAAGGATTGGAGTTATGCCATACAATTAATTAGTCAATTAATGCCAGGTAACTCTCTAGATCCAGGCCTTAAGGATCAACTCACAAACTGCCTATTTAAGGACGATTGCAACATGGACTCATTAATGGTTAGTATTCATGAGGTTAATAGGTTTGTTGACTATGCTCATTCGGTGGTCACACATAGGGTTATGCACATGGGTCCTTAATCATTGTAATTAATCATCTCATAATTATTATTACCAACTTTTAACTTCACTGCCGATGGACCTACGGGTATGGAGGTTACGTTGATTGCATATTCACCAGTACTTATGCCAAAGGTGTAGGTTATTGGATATGGGTTCCAGGAGGTCCCATTCCAATAATATAGAGATAGGGTTGCGTTTAAGTTTCTAAATTGAACACCACCACCATTACCCGGTCCACCAATCACAAACTCAGTATCCATGGGCCAACCATAGGGCCCCGCAGCAGGACTTGTAATTATGTAGGCCGTGGCGTTAGGTATTGGTATAAATTGACGGGCAAACCAATGCACTCTAGGGCTGAAGGTTTCATTGCCGAGCTTAAGGAGGACATAGCCATAATTAATCACTATACCACTCTTAGTGGAGTTGATACTGATGATTAAGGCGCCAACCATTGGTGTCTCGAAACATCCAAGAACGCACATGCCATTCTTATAAACTACGCTTTGTGATGAACCAATGTAATTAGTAACATCGGCCTCACCTTGAAACCAATACTGACCATTAACTACGACCAGGGCGTCTTGAACCCAATGAATTAGCTCGCCATTGGCATACTTAACAATCACATAGGCATTTAGCTGTAAAGAAAAGCCAGGCTGAGGCATACCTGTGGAGTTTAGGATGGAGACACTAGTTATATTGAAGATTCCGAGGACCGCATTAGTCGATATGTTACTTAGGCCAAGCCCGTAGTAAGCTGCCACACCCATTGCTGTGTAATTGAGAACTCTATAAATCACGCCTGAATTGCCGCATATGAGTAGGTAGTAATTGCCGGGAGTTTGTGGCTTAACAACGTATATGCCCCTACTCAGAGTTGACCAAACATAATCGCTGGGTGGTTGGGTAGAACCATTCCAATTATGAAATTGAACACTACTTAGTAGGTATACATATGATTCATTGGGCACGCTAAGGAATATTGATTCATCGCTGGTTAGTGTTATATTTACAGCACCCCAGGAGGTGCATGGACCGCTTAAAATGGTTGGTAATTTGATGGTCGAGTAATTACCCACTAAGTACTTTGTGGCATTATGTATTAATGAACTCATGAAACTATTGAATCCAGGATTTGTGATTAAGGTGATTGCCAATAAGGCTATGATTATCACAGTAACTGCTTCACACAACTTCATCACCCTAATGCTGGTGCTTAGGTAAATAAAGGAAACTCACATTAAATTAATAAGGGGCCATGCATTATTTAATCAGTGGTTGAATTTAAGATAATGGGTAGTGATATACAACATATACTTGTGGAACTAGAACCAGGCGAGACGATATATGCGGAGGGTGGGCACTTGGTCTGGAAGAACAGTAGCGTAAAGCTTAGGGCTGCAGTGACGGGAGGATTACTAGCGGGTATTAAGAGAGCATTAACAGGAACGAGCTTTTTCGTACTAGAACTCGAGGGACCTGGACAGGCTGACCTGGCAGGTTTTGCGCCAGGAAAAGTTGTTGAGATTAGGCTTGATGGGTCAAGAGGCATCCTTGCTGAGCATAGGAGTTTCTTAGCTGCAGAGAGTTCTGTGAAGTATGATGCGAAGCTTATAGGCCTCGGTTTTGGATGGTTAGGCGGTGAGGGTCTCCTAATGGCTAAGTTCAGGGGTAGTGGTAGGGTTTTCCTACATGCTATTGGTGATGCCATAGCCATAGACTTAGGTCCGGGAGAGGCAGTAGATGCAGAGGCGGGCCATGTATTAGCCTTCGAGGAGGAAATGAGAGCAACCGTGAGGTTAGTTGGCGGATTGGCCACAATGCTCTTTGGAGAGGAGGGGATATGGGTAGCACATATAGAGGGACCGGGGCGTGTATGGTTGAGAACATTAAGTAGACAACAAATGATAATGGGATTAATGCCAGAGATTGCTAAGGTAGTGAGATCAGCGTAGGGATACTAGAATAGACAAGATTTTAAAGCGATCATTAATAACGATTAATTAAAGCGCGATTTAATGACTATTAAGTTACTTTTGTGTATGAGTAATTTATTAGGTCCTTTAATGTTATTAAGCCGGGCCTCATGCTGAGGATCTTAGGGGCTAGGTTTACTATAACTGCTGCTGTCGCTAGGTCTCCGGGTGTTCCCGTACTTCTCCAGGTGATTTGGGGTTCACCTTCAAGCTTCACCTCTTCATAATCCTCGCAAGCTACGCAAGCCCTTAGCTCAACCTTAATGACCTCTTTATCGCCAATAAAGCCACTCCCATGTCCGACCACACCTTTAACCTGCCCCTTCTCTATCTTGAAGTATTGTGTTTCGTAGTAGTTATCCGCGATTATGGCTTCCTGACCCTCCTCAACTCTATCCAGCTTTAGGTTCATTATGCTGGCCATTAATAGTACTGATTCGGCAAAGCCTACATGCGCTGTTATCTCACCCTTGGTAAGAGCCTCCCTAAATCTCTCTGGTGTCATGCCGAGGCCTATCTTCCTCTGGAATGAGTACCTTCTTTTTGATGCATCTAGGGACCTTACTACACTAATTCTGTCCAGCTTGGCAATAGTTGTGGAGAGAACAGCCGGTAGCGCATCAAATATGAAGCCTGGATTAACACCTGCACCCAATACTGTTGAGCCGTAGTTCCTCGCGTAATTATCAAGGAGTTCCGCAAGATCTGAGTATCTGTACCATGGCCATGCGAGTGTTTCACATGTGGATACTACGTCGATGCCAAGCCTAATGGCCCTCATTATCTGTGGGTATACCTTGTCTAAAAAGCTACTGGTTGAGTGTAGGACTACGTCTGGATCGGTTTCCCTAAGAACCTTATCAGTATCATTCTCGATCCTAACACCTAAGGTCTTACCTATGCCGAGAACCTCACCTAGATCTTTACCCACTTTTTGAGGGTCAATGTCTATGGCACCAGCAACATCGAAACCTTTCTCCAAGGCAACCTTAGTTATTAACTGGCCTATCGGGCCTACACCGTAAATAACAACCCTAATCGTCACATGACCAAAGTATGCATATTTGAGTTAATAATTATTACCTCAGCAGTAACATTACGCGGTGAGAATCATCATTTATGATCAAAGCTAGGGCCCCTCATCATTAGTGGGAAATACGTGTTCTAACATCTCCATATATTTATTTCTTCACTTAACATTAACAATGCGTATTATTATTTATGAATTTAAACCTAAGGATTAAAATGAATTGCCATAGGAATAGGCCTAAGCGCTCTCATTCGAGTTAATGTATTCTTCATTTTTCTTATAATTACCCGTGTAGAAAGAGTATGAATTATGCTAATTTATATATTATTTATGATCGCGATTATTTATTAAGTATGGATATCAGATAATTTAAGGATCTAAGATGGAGGAATTATCCAGCCATATGGAGAGGGAATATGAAGTTGATTGCGATGGGCAAATCATGAAGTTAAAGCCAATAAGGGTATGGGTGTTGGCGCCGAAGGGTCGTAGGGGCGTAATCATAGGCCTATTTAAATGCCCCAGTGGGAAGGCTGTTAGAAAGGCCATTGGTAAAGAGTGAAGTGCACTAATTATTGAGTTATACAAATGTTAATTTTCCTTATTGGAATTGATAAGGTCAATTTTAAAAATGAAGCCCGTCCCTGTTTAGGGAGTGAGCCATAGAGCCATTGAGGCTCTAATCGAGGAGTATAGATCACGGTTTATGAGGGTTCTTCAGCAAATTTGTATGTGCAGGCATGAGTATGATAGTAAGCGGGATTTACTTAGGTTGTTAGATGTTCATAATGAGACTACTAAGTGTATTAGAGAGAAGAAGCAATGTAATTTGGGTTTTATTGAGATTAGGGTTGTTAGGAGGTTCCTTAGTTCCCAAGTAATAATTATTCTCGATGGTAAGGAAGTAAGTGCTGAAGAGTTTAATAGGTTATTGTCTACAGCTAGGTTCTTTAGAGAGTGGTATGAAAGTGATTGCTCGGTTGATGCATATATGCAGCCAATGATTGGTGTTGATCATTATGATGCGATTAAGGAGTTTCTCGTGAGAAACCTTAATGAGCTTCAGTCAATTTGTTTTAGTAGCAAGCCAATACTTAACTTCGAGAATTTGCCTACTTACGTGGTTGATGGTATAAATAGGGCAGTGAGTGATTTTACTAACGGCACGGTTAGGAAAATTTAAGAAAGTACCTATCCGTAATTGTGATGGATGTTTAGGGGACCATTCACACTGAAGTTGAGTGGACACTTGTTCGACAATGATGAGCCGCTCCCTAGCTATGTGAGCGCAATCCGTGACTTATGGCGGAATGGCTATAGGATGGCTATTGTGGTTGGCGGTGGGTCATTAGCTCGTAGATATATAAACCTTGGTAGGAAGTTAGGAATTAATGAATCGTTGCTTGACATGCTTGGTATATCATCTAGCAGGTTAAATGCTCAATTACTGGCCTACGCACTTAGTGATATCGCCTACTTATCAATACCAACAAATCTAGAGGAAGTATATAGAGCGTGGACCGCGGGTAAGTTAGTGATTACGGGCGGTTTTCAACCGGGACAATCAACAGCTACGGTAGCATTACTCGTAAGTGAGTTCCTAGGTATTAAAGTAATGATTGACTGCGCAAATGTAGATGCCGTATACACAAGCGATCCGAGGAGAGATCCCCATGCCAAGAGACTTGATAAGGTGAGTATTAGTGAGCTAATGACCATACTTCAGTCCAGGACTGTGGCAGGTACTTACGACTTGCTCGATCCATGGGCTCTCAGCATAGCTCAGAGAGGTGGTGTGACAATATATGTAATTAGTTGTGAAGACCCTAGTCTGCTTAAGAATTTAGTAATTAATGGTGTTGGCGCAGGTACAGTAATAACACCATAATTAATTTATAGTTAAGTTACATGTGCTCATTAAGTCCATTATACAGATTTCGCATTGCACAACGGCTTGGCCTGAGTAATTAATTCTTGAATTACCTTACCCATATTGCTAGGTAACTCTGTTATTAATCTGTTGATTGATTCCTCATAATTATTTATTAATTCTCTCATGTCATAGCCTATAGTGGCATACTTACATGCTCTAATGAATGTTGCTAGTTTATCCGCTATATTCACGAGCTTACCCTCAACGCTTAAACCATACCTATACTCCCTGAAATATTCATTCAATTCCCCTGGAAGACCGAGGCTCTCAAACACCTTAACCTCTATCCCTCTCCAATCCTCAATCATAGACCGAACATCATTACCCACATTACCAATTAATGTCTCGTGGGCATCATGTATGAGGGCCATTGATAAACATTTACCTAAGTCAATGCTCGTACCTAACCTCCTAGCCTCACTACATATTATTAGGGTTAGGTAACTTGTGAACAATTCATGCTCTCCAACACTCTCAGCAATATCCTTAGGAACGCCCCGCTGTACCCAACCTACTCTAGGTATGTTTAAGGCTGTGTCTAGGATATTTAGGATCTTAATTAGTAACGATGACACTAATATGTGGAATAGGCTAACTTAAAAACTTATTAGTAAAATTCACGGATCCGACGAGAGATGTTACCCGAGCTTAATGAATTAACGAGAGATTATTTAGTGAGATTAATTAATAAATTCAAATTAAAGCCCAAA
>JZWU02000047.1:0-7017 GCA_000960865.2 Vulcanisaeta sp. AZ3
AACTTGTTCTTTACGTTTCTCAGGATCCCTCGCCCTCTCTATTGGCTTCACATACTCGCTTAAGAACGGGTTTAATCCATCATAAATCATCTCCCTCAATGTCTTATTTAGATAGTCTGGGAACATTAAGTGTACATTTAAGGTTTCAAGGACCATGCCATCAACGTATATTGGTATTCTCGGTAGCTGTCCGTTATTAATCGTCTCATTAAGTACTAATAGTATTTCCTGAGCTCTCCCCGTACTAAACACAGGTATTAGTACCTTACCGTTATGCTCAACCGTGTGTCTTACTAACTCCACAAGTCTTTGCTCGCTTTCTTGCCTTGGTAATTGCGCATCCTCCTTGCCACCATAGGTACTCTCCATAATAAGCAACTCAGCTCTCTTGAATTTATTATGGGCCGGATTTAACAACCTAGTTGGGCCATACTTCATGTCCCCAGTATACACTATGTTGTAAAGCCCATTACCAATGTGTAGATGTATCACTGCAGAACCAACTTCATGACCAGCATCGTAAAGCATTAACTTAGTATCTGGTGATATGTCGGTTGGGTGATCAGCGTAGTCCAGAGTTAATGTGTGATAAATTGCTTGCGCAAGATCCTGTCTACTATAGGGCGGCACTCTACCCTCAGACTCCGCCAGTTCTATATAGTCCGTGAGCAATACCTCCATTAGGTACTTAGTAGGCTCAGTCATATAAACGGGACCTTTATAACCATACTTGAATAGGTATGGCACAAAGCCTATGTGATCCATATGGGCATGTGATATAACAACAGCGTCTAAAGTATCGAGGTCTAAATCTTCAATTAATGGAGCCTCGTCGCCTGAGCTTGACGGTTTAACCCCACAATCAAGAAGTATTGTACTCTCTCTAGTCCTAACGAGAATTGCGCTCCTACCAACCTCCATCTGGGCGCCGAGCCCTGTAATTGTTATTCGGGCATCTCTATAGATGGGCTCCCTATGAATTCTCATGCCTAGTTTCTTCAAGAAATCAAGTCTCTCCTTTGCCGTGGCAATTTGTATTTGCTTCACCGTCTCTATATCTGACCTGGGTAGGTCCTTCCCCATCTCGAGGGCAGTGGGTATTATCCAAGGCTTCCAACCAGTTTCGGCTAGGATCTCCTTCTCTAACTTACTCTTCTCCCTAACTGGCTTTCTAAGGTATATGTATACCTCACCAGTTGGTTCATCGATTACCACGTCATCAATTACGTTCAGACCCACGGTCTTCGTAATTACGTCCGTTATAACTTTCTTTAATGCATCAGCATCCTTAATCCTAACCTTAGGATCGCCCCTAATTATTATGTACTTCTTCAACTCCTTAGCCAGGATTTTTATGTACTCGCTATGCTCCATGACGTACTTAGGGTTCATAACATAGATTATTACATTCGGGCCCTCAAAATCCATCCTAGAAAACTTAGCATCTGGCGGTAAAATCTCCATAATCTTCTTCTCCATCTCATCCCTTAAGGATGGCATAAGCAAAACCTCTTAGGACAAGAAGCACGGACTAAAACTTACTTAAAAATTATCCCTAAAGCCAACCAAGCATATCATTAAACCGATAACTAAAACTTAAAAATTAAATCACAGGTAAATTAGGGAGTATGGTCAGAGAGGAATTCTCGAACCACAAATCCTTCGATAACTCAGTAATAACATACCTCAAGATAACACCCGAAGGAAGCTATGATTCGGCAATTATCGTGGTCCATGAGATCTTTGGAATAACAGAATTCATAAAGAACATCACAAGAAGGCTCGCAAATCTGAACTACCTAGCCGTAGCCCCAAACCTATACTCACGAAAAGCCGAACTACTGACCGAACAAAACATAGCTAATGTAATGAAGAGGTTTTGGTCGTTACCACCTAATAAGAGGGCCGATGAAAATGCGGTCAAGGAATTAATGAATACACTAACGCCCCAGGAGAGAGATATAGTTAATGAACTCGTAATTAATAGAGAAACCACAGAGGAAAGAATGATAAAGGACATAGAAGCACTATACAAACACATAAAGGAAACCTATAAACCCCAGAAAATAGGCATAATAGGATTCTGCATGGGCGGCGGACTAGCCTTCGAGGCAATGACCAGGGTACCCCTAGACGCTGGAGTTATATACTATGGCAGGAGACCCAAAAGGCTTGAAGACATAGCAAAGATACGCGGCGCAATTCTAGCAATATATGCCAGCGAAGACCCGGCAATAAATCAAGGAATACCCGAACTCATGAACGCCATAATAACATATAAACCACGCTTCGAAATGGCCTTTTATCCAGGAACATACCACGCCTTTGCCACAGAAGGAGGACCCACTTACAACGAGACAGCAGCAAGAGATGCTTGGGAAAGAACAGTAAACTTCCTTAAGAAGTACCTAGGGTAATGAGTATGAGTAAGGATAAGCAATTCGGGAGTACGGTGGCCGATTGCTTCATAATATGGGTAAACATATTAGAAACCGCGAATAAGAACAAGAAAGATGAGAGATCTCATAACACACCTAGCACGCATAACACAGATTAAACAGACTTAGGCATTTACAAAGAGTTTTGATCACCTTAGTTCCTCAGTAATCATAAAAATACAGTCCTCCTACACAATGAAATTTAACCAGGTAATCATGTAATCATATATCCATAATTAGTATAGTGTGAAATCATGGGAAAACGCATAAAAAGGTAGGTAGGGCTGTGCTAAATAGGGGCCGTAGTCTAGCCTGGCTAGGATGCGCGGCTTGGGCTGCCTCCGTGGGCGACAATTAAGGGAGAACCCACGGACATGAGAACCCGCGTGACCCCGGGTTCAAATCCCGGCGGCCCCACCAAATGAACCAATTCAAACCCTTAAGGATTTGTACGATACACCTCGAGGGAAGAAATAAAAATTAAGACTATTCCTAGAACTATACCTTAAACAATGGTTAATACGGCATATTGTAGCTAAATAATGAGGTATTTTGATGAATATTTTAATCTATACGTGACTTAGAATTAATCCTCATGACTGCTGTCTTAGATATTCAAGTGCTATTTTTGGGTGTTCTTCAGGTTTTACATTCCTTATAATCTTCGCAATCTTACCCTCAGGATTAATTATGAATGTAACTCTCTCCGCAGTACCTGTGCGTCTCAAGACTCCATAAATTCTCGATACTTCCTTATTATGATCACTAAGTAACTTAAATTTTGCACCATACTTCTCCGCAAACTTTTTCTGCGTACTTACTGTGTCCGTGCTTATCCCAAACACTATAGCACCTAGCCTCTCAAATTCATCCCAAGTAATTGCGAATTCCTGAGTTTCCCTGCTACACCCAGACGTGAAGGCCTTAGGAAAGAAGTAGAGTATTACCCATTTACCCCTATAATCACTAAGTCTCACCTTATTGCCATCATGGCTTTCTAACTCAAAGTCAGGGGCCTCCTCACCCTCATTAGGCATAGTCTAGCGTATTCTTCATGGTTTAAATTTCATTGATGCATTGATAATTTAATATAACTATCTCAATACCTAATCATTGAGATAAGGGTTATAGGTCCATAGGTAAGCCGTCATTTGATGAGTCTCATTGAGATAGATGGTTCTGTTCTTGAGGGTGGTGGACAAATACTTAGGACCGCCCTAGCTCTCTCAGCAGTCACAGGCAAGGCTGTTAAGATATTTAGAATAAGGGCTAAGAGAAGTAATCCAGGACTACAGCAACAACACTTAACCAGCGTCTTAGCTGCAGCTAAGATTGCCAATGCCCAGGTCACTGGTGCCTTTAAGGGATCTACAGAGCTCATATTCAAGCCTGGTAAGATTAGTTGCGGTAAGTTTAGGTTCGACATAGGTACTGCGGGTTCAGTAACCCTCGTCATACAGACAATACTACCCATACTCATATTCGCTCCCTGTGAGAACACAATAACAATAACCGGGGGTACTGATGTGCCCATGGCACCACCCATAGATTACGTAAGATTCGTAATGTTACCAATGCTTGAGCTACTTGGCGTCAAGGCTGAGGTTACCCTCGTTAGACGCGGCCACTATCCCAGGGGTGGTGGTGAGGTAGTACTTAAGGTTATGCCCAGTGAGTTAAGGCCTATCAATGCAGTGGAGTTCGGAAAGCTCACGGAAATTAGGGGTATATCTCATGCAGTTAGGTTACCTACCCACGTCGCCAAGAGGCAGGCTGACTCTGCAAGGACTACATTAATTAAGAATGGTATTGAGGTGCCTATAGACGTAATAATCGACGTACCAGAACAGGGTAAGGACGCTCATCTAGGTCCCGGTAGTGGTATTGTCCTTTGGGCCAGGTCAGATAGGGGTTATGTTAAGGGTGCTGATGCCCTTGGCGAAAGGGGCAAGCCAGCTGAGGAGGTTGGTGCTGAGGCTGCAAATAAACTCCTTGATAATTTAAGAACTGATATGGTGTTTGACGATCACATGGGTGATATGATAATACCCTACATGCCCTTCGCAAGAGGTGTTAGTAAGGTTGGCGTCTCAAAGATAACACTTCATACACTAACGAACGTATACATCGTCAAATTAATAACCAATGTGGAGTTTAGAGTCGAGGGTGAGGAGGGAGGACCTGGAATAATAAGTACGCAATGATTATTCTAAACTTCTGGTTCTTCGCAAAACCCTATTAAGGCAATCATCGCATGACTGTGAAGAGGTAGGACCAGCGAATAACACGAGAGGTACTGCATAATTCCTAGTATCAAATTCACGAGGACCAATACTTTACAATATAAGCTCATAGATCATGTTAAAATTTAGAATAATGCAAAACCTGCACAAAAATAATGATTTTTAAATAATACTGATGAGTCATCAAATCCTGAGTATGGAAAGCACGATAGACGTGAGGGGGCAACAATGCCCGACACCAATAACCATAGTGGCTAATGCAATTGCTAAGGCCAAGGTGGGAGATGTCCTGACCATACTTACTGATGACTTCGTATGTTTTATGATGATACAAAGAATCTTAAGGATATTGAATGTGGAGATTAGAGAAGCAATGCAAATAGACGATAAAAATTATAACATAGTTATTGTTAAAAATAAAGAAGTATAGCCTCCAACTTCTTTAAACATTGCTAGGCTAGGAATACTGAATAGAGAATATAATTTAATAGTGTAATAATCTAAAATACTATAATACTATTTTGATTACACACCTAATAAGTTTTCTTCCGAAGACGAATATTAGGAGTAGTAATAAATTTCGTACCATTATAGAAAACATGCAAATCATCATAGGAACTTTATATGCCATGAGAACTAAAAACATGAAGGGACGCATTGTAGCTATGAGATCTTAGAATTAACCCCGTAAAGATAAACAGTACTCCATATAAACCACACTAATCTACCTTATGTACCGTGAGGATTAGGGTTGAGAGGAATGATGGCATGTTTAGAGTTTCAATTAATGAGCCGAGACCTATCGTGAAATTTTCGTTTAGCGGCGTTGAGGTTTCGGTTAAGGAATTACCCGAGGAATTACTAATACTGGAATCCACAAGCCCCATC
This sequence comes from Vulcanisaeta sp. AZ3, assembly GCA_000960865.2. Classification (GTDB taxonomy): domain Archaea; phylum Thermoproteota; class Thermoprotei; order Thermoproteales; family Thermocladiaceae; genus Vulcanisaeta. The sequence continues at coordinate 5,570 of JZWU02000047.1, forward strand.
CACATTAGGGGTTATGAGGGAGTTAAGGGTATAATTGTGCAGAGAAAACTTGGTCTTGATGAACATGTGTATGGGCTTGGTGAGAAGGCCTTTGATCTCGATAGGCGTAGAGCAACTTATCAGCTTTGGAATACTGATGTGGCTGCTGTGACTAAATATGGTTGGTATATAGATCCCATGTACGTGAATGTGCCTTTTCTAATGATCGTGAGGAAGGACGGAGTCGTGGGTTATCTATTCAATTCTGCATCAAGGATCTTAGTTGACGTGGGTATGAGGATTTATGATAAGTTGACAGCATTCGTACCCGAAGAATCCCTTGAACTTTACATCTTTAGTGGTAAGAATGTTGAGGAGGTCCTAGAGAAGTATACGGAGTTGACTGGAAGGCCCTTCCTAATACCTGAGTGGGCTCTTGGGTATCAGATAAGTCGTTATTCCTATTATCCTCAGGACAGGGTACTAGAGATAGTTAAGAGGCATTTAGATAATGGTTTCAAGGTCTCTGTGGTTTACCTAGACATTGACTACATGGACTCATACAAAATGTTTACATGGGACTCTAATAAATTCCCTGATCCGAGACAGTTAACGAACGAATTACATAGATTTGGTGTGAGGGTGATAACGATTTTTGACCCATGCTTAAGGGTTGATCAGAATTATGAACTGTTTAAGGAGGCTCTTGGCCTATTTGTTGAGACCGGGAAGGGTGAGATATTTACTGGGCCTATGTGGCCTGGGGTATGTGCCTGGATTGATTTTGGTAATCCCAAGGCTAGGGAATGGTGGGCCGAGAAGGTTAGGGATTGGGTTAGTAGGTATGGAGTTGATGGTATCTGGCTTGATATGAATGAACCGGCAGTTCTCGGTAGGGTTACTAAGGATTCGACTATTGAGGAGACAGCCATGCATAACCTAAGTGATAGAAGAGTCACCCATGCTCAATTCCACAATGCCTATGCCTACTACGAAGCCATAGCAACTCAGGAGGGATTGAGAAGGGCTAGCCTCGAACCATTTATACTCTCCAGGGCCGGCTTTGCCGGCATCCAATCCTTTGCTGCTGTCTGGACTGGGGACAATATACCAAGTTGGGATGACTTAAAGCTTCAGGTGGTTCTCGCCCTGGGCCTCTCAATAAGTGGCATACCGTATGTGGGCTGTGACCTGGGCGGCTTTGCTGGTAGGCAGTGGGGTGGTGTGGGTCCGACAGACCTAGATCTCTTAGTTAGGTATTACCAAGTAGCTCTATTTTTCCCAGTGTTTAGGAGCCACGGTGCTCCTGATAACATTGATAAGGAGCTCTATAACTTACCTAGGCCTTGGGCTGATAAGGTTAGGGAAGTAATTAGACTTAGGTATGAGTTCTTACCATACCTCTCAGCCTTAGCCCTAGAGGCTCATGAGAGAGGTCACCCAATACTTAGACCTTTAGTGTATTATCA
>JZWU02000048.1:0-6656 GCA_000960865.2 Vulcanisaeta sp. AZ3
CAGTCGGTATTAGGACCACTGTTACAAAGCTTAATATTGATCATGCCCATGAGGTTGTGGAGCTAGCTCATAAACTTGGTATTTCCAGAGTAGCCTTTTACCACTTAGTACCTAGTGGGAGAGGTATGAGTATTATTAACTTATTACCAACATCAGACCAACTATTGAAGTTCCTGCTTAGATTAATTGATGAAGCTAAGAAGTACCCAGATGTAGAGATTCTTACTGTGGATAATCCAGCTGATGGTGTTGTTACAGCCCTACTGGCCAGCGATAATGAGGATGAGTTCATGAATAAACTAAGGCTTGTGAGTAGGATGGGTGCATGCAGTGCTGGTAGGAAGGTGATGTCCATATACCCAAATGGTGATGTTTATCCATGCCAATTCTTCAATGATAAGCCAATGGGTAACGTGAGAGAGACGAGACTCACAGATATATGGCTTAGGCCTAGGTTAAATACGGAGCTTGTGATAAGGCTTAGGGGTAGGGATTATGGTGATTCACCATGTGCTAAATGCCCATACCTTAGGTATTGCGGTGGTTGTAGGGTTAGGGCTGGCGTTTTGAATAATGATTTATGGTCAATGGACCCATTATGCACGATGAATTCCTTGGTAAATCTATGGAGACTTGGTGAGGTGAATCTAAGTCCCTGGCAAGTCAAGGTGGTTAGGGACTTTGAAGAATCTGTGCTTAAGACAAAAACTTTCGCGTAAATGGATTAAGTATAACAATAAGAGTAAAAACTAGTCTAAACAGAAAATACCTCAATAATGGTTAAATTGCTCATTAAGGTTCTTGGTGGTGGAGGAGAGGTTGGCAGGATGGGAATTTTCGTTAAGAACATAGCCTCGGATAGGGGGTTTCTCTTTGATTATGGTGTTGGCTTTGATGAAAATGATAAACCCGTAATGCCAGGCCACGTGAGACCCAAAGACTTGAGTGCCATCTTCCTAAGCCACTCACACCTAGATCATTGTGGTGCATTACCCAGCCTCTACGTTAGTTCATCACCACCTATCTATGCTACACCCTTGACGCTTGAGTTAGCTGACATAATGTTTAAGGACGCTGTTAAGTTAAGTGGTTATTACCTCCCTACGAAGATGAGGAGATAAAGGCTACCCTTGACCACGCGATACCAGTCACCTATGGTGAGGATGTGGATGTGACGGATGATGTTAGGGCAACCTTCATCAATGCAGGTCATGTGCCAGGTAGTATGTTGACTCTCCTTGAGATTGATGGAACCAGGGTACTATTCACTGGAGACTTTAATCTTGCTAATACGAATCTACTGCGTGGTGCTGACTTAGGTAGTGTACCAAGGGATGTAGATGTGGTTGTGATGGAGGGTACCTACGTAACGAACACACACCCGAATAGGGAGGAGATTGAGGGAGATTTCATTAAAGTTATTAAGGAAACTATTGAGAGTGGTGGTTCGGTATTAATACCTGCGTTCACAATAGGTAGGGCCCAGGAAGTATTAATTACACTTTATAAGTATGGTATTGAGTATCCCGTGATTGTTGACGGCTTAGCTAGGGTTGCGAACCAAGTGGTGGCTAGGTATCCGCATTACCTTGCAAACCCTGAACTATACATGAAGGCCCTTGAGAAGAGCCTCGAAGTGACTACTGATTATCAAAGGCGTTCATTCACTAAAGAACCCGTGATAATAGTGACTCCAGCAGGCATGTTAAAGGGTGGCGCAGCTGTTTATTATCTGAAGAGAATGGGTAGAGATCGCAGGAATACAATCATACTACCTAGTTACCAAGCACCTGACACACCAGGTTTTGAGCTGTTGACTAGGGGTAGGACATTCATTGATAAGAGTGAGGTGGTTCTAGAGGCTAAGCTTTACTGGTTTGATTTTTCGGCACATAGTGGTAAGGCGGAGCTTGAGGCCTTCATAAATCACTTCAGTCCAGATACTAAGATATTTATTGTGCATACTGAGGCCATAAAGGCTCTTCAATTCCTTGATAAGTTAAAGGTTAAGTACGGTATTGATAATGTGCATGTGCCTATGAATGAGGAGGAGGTGATTGTAAATGTCAATAGGTAACACGATAAAAGAATTTAAAGCTAGTCGTTGACTTACGCTAACGGGATGTCGGAGATAAAGATTGAGGAGGTTAAGCCTAAGTTTGAGAGAATAGGATTACACAGTCATATTAAAGGTTTGGGTGTTAGGAACGGCAATGTACAATTTAATGCTGATGGTTTTGTCGGCCAAGTTGAGGCTAGGGAGGCTGCCTACTACGTGGTTAAATTAATCAAGGAGGGTAGGTTTGGCGGCAAGGGTGTATTAATAGTTGGACCACCAGGCACTGGGAAGACCGCACTGGCCATTGGGATATCTAGGGAGTTGGGTCAAGATACACCCTTTGTGCAAGTCTCGGCAGCTGAGGTTTACAGTATGGAGATTAAGAAGACAGAGTTCCTAACAAGGGCTCTTAGGAGCGCCATTGGACTTAGGATTAGGGAGTGGCGTCGTGTTTATGAGGGCGTTGTTAAGGGCATTGATTATCAATTTGGTAAACACCCATATAATCCCTATGCCCAGATACCCAAGGGTGCCACAGTAACCCTAGCCACTAAGGATGAGGAGAAGAGATTGAGAGTCCCTGCAGAAATTGCTGAGCAGTTTATTGAGCTTGGTGTTGAGGAGGGTGATGTGATTTGGATTGATGAGGAGACCGGCAGGGTCTTTGTTGAGGGTAAGGGTGAAGGTGGTGAGACCTATGACATATATGTTAAGAAGAAGATAGAGATTCCTAAAGGCCCTGTCTATAAGGAGAAGGAGGTTGTCAGGTTCTTCACACTAAACGACTTAGACGTATATCAAGCTAGGCAACAGGGCTTGCTTGGTGCCATGATATTTGGATTTGCTACTGAGGAGCGTGAGATACCTAATGAGGTTAGGAAGGCTGTAGATGAATTCGTAATGAAGACCGTTAATGATGGTAAGGGCGAGTTAATACCGGGCGTTCTGTTCATCGATGATGTGCATATGCTCGACATAGAGACTTGGGCCTATCTATCTAGGGCCATGGAGAATGAACTAAGTCCAATACTCATACTCGCCACGAATAGGGGGATTACGAAAATAAAGGGCACTGACATAGAGTCTCCACATGGCGTGCCTCTGGATATGCTTGATAGGTTAGTAATCATTAAGACTAAGCCGTACACAGCTGATGAGGTTAGGGAGATAATAAAGATTAGAGCCAGGGAGGAAAAAGTCTCCTTATCTAATGAGGCCCTTGAGGAATTAACAAAGATAGGTGCTGAGGAGAGCCTTAGGTACGCCATTCAACTTCTATCGCCAGCCCAGTTGAGGGCCATGGAGGTTGGTCATAAGGAGATAGCCAAGGAGGATGTTGAGTATGTGAGGAGACTCTTCCTTAGTGTTAAGGAGAGCGTGCAGTACGTTAAGGAGTATGAAAATTACTTCCTACGTTAATTAAAAACCGTAACCTCTACACTTAACGAAGGGTTAGAATTAAATAAGGAGCAGAGATTAGCGGTTTGGTGGTTAATCATGCTTAGCCTAAACGATGTTACACAAGCGGTATACCTTGTAACTAGATTGGTCACTGTCCCAGTTAATATCCATGCACTGATGTATCTAGCTGGTAAGGATTGGTCCATGCTTGATAGAGATGGAGCTTATGTGGTTTATAAAACAACAGATACCCAGGGAAACCCCGTAACAGTAAAACTAAGAGTTAGAGAGATGGGGGCTGGCGAATCTACGTACTATGAAATTTATGGTATGGAGATGACATTTAGGTATTTAAATAAGGACTTCTTAGCCATATATCCCGTTGATAGCGATGGTATTAGTAAGGCTAAGATTGACGATAAGGACCTAACCGATATAAGCACTAAGATTGGTGGAGAGCCCTGCATCGCAGCATTAAGTCTTGGTCAAGTGCAGGCCACGTGTAAACAGATTGGTAATTTCTATATGGTTATAACTAAGGTTAATCAGTAGCGGCATTCCTACTTCACCAATTCTGTTGGGTTCATCCTCATCACTCACTACTTTAAATGAGGAATTGGTTTTTATATTTAAATTATTAAGATTTTAAGAGGATGTCAAGAATCATAAAGGATTTTTGGGGTAGGATATTATCACCACTATACGGTAGTGAGAAGGAATTCTTAAATCGATTAATGGCCCATTTAGAACTTAGTCGGAAGGCCCTTGAGATCCTTGAGGGTATGGTGTTGAGTGCCGTGGAGGACAATAATATGAGTAAGACCAAGGTTTCTGAGGGAATGAGGGAGATAGCCGCCTTAGAGAATGAGGGTGATGAGATCGTTAGGCAAGTTAATGATGAGATACTTAAGGGTGCCGTTTCAATAACCACGGCATCCGTAATGGATTCAATACTTAATAAGTCTGATGATATACTTGATGGAATCCACGTATTATCAAGAGAATTGAAAAGGACGTATTACCTATGTAATACAGAACCTATTAGAAAATTCCTCAGTGAGGAGTTTCTGGAAATGATAGAAATCGGTAAAGAGGCACTGAATAACCTCCTTAATATGATAAGTAACCTGAATAATAGGAGTTTAAATGATATGAGTATTATCGTTAAGGGTATCCGAAAGCTTGAGGAGGAGGTCGACGACATTAAAGACTCGGCCTTAGATGAGTTATACGCCAATGCTAAGGAACTCACATATGTTGAGTTTATGAGCATTATGAGCCTAATATTTGGTGTGGATGATGTATTAGACTCAATAAAGGATGTAGCCGGCATGCTCCTCACCCTAGTGAGTACTTACGGTGCATAATTAACCATACTGTTTCAACTTAATAAGGAATTCATTAGATACGTTATTGTGCATATAAAGGCAGTATTTTTTGACTATGATGACACAATAATAAATGTAGAGACTTCCAGAGAATACGCACGCCACACCGTGGCGAACTTTATCGCCTCAATGCTCGATCTTAGCGAAGAACAGTTAGTGGGTATTATTAAGGACGTAGAGATCCGAATGGAATCCATGGGCGTATTTGACAGAAGAGTTTGGTTTAAGGAGGTATTTAAATCCTTAAACCTTAAGCTTGATCCCATTATAATTGATAAATTAGTAACACTATATTGGGATTCCTGGATTTCAAGAAGTAAGTTATTCCCTGATACATTACCTGTACTTAATTCATTAAGGCAATGTGGTTATAGGATTGGATTAATAACGAATACAGACGGCGAACCAGGATTTAAAAGGAATAGAATTAGGAGAGATGGACTTGAGAGCGTCTTCGACTTAATAGTGGTTGCTGGTGATGATACAAGATCAGTAAAGCCCTCAGCAGAACCATTTAAGGTTGCCCTGAAACTAATGGGCATTAAAGGCAGTGAGGCTATATATGTTGGTGATAAGCCAGAGGTTGACGTTCCAGGCGCTAAGGCTATGGGCATGTATACCGCATTGATAGATAGACGTGGCTTGCTGACCATTAGTAATATGAGTTCGAAACCTGACTATATCATTAAATCATTATTCGAGTTACCAAAAATATTAAAATGCAATATGAAGAGGAACACATAATTAATATTGAATAAATCTCTTAAAGGCGGACAGAGCAATTAAATAAAAATTTATAATCATGAAATATCACTGAGCAACAATCAATATTTATTGCTATATATGATGGATACTCTACAAGCAAAGCACTTATTAAAACTAGCCCTCACGACATGTTGTATGGGAGTAAGAGATAGGGAAAATCTTAATTATGATGAATTACCTTTGAGGAAACTAGGTAAGTATTTCTGGCTTGCTTGGTTTACAGCATCAATGGGGCAATTTCTAGATGCTTATGACACATTAATAATAGGTGCTGCATTACTTTATTTAATACCATTATGGCATTTAACCTCTGTAGAAACAGGTCTTCTAGCGGCTTCGGCATTTATTGGCGTTGCGTTGGGTGCCGTGATCTTCGGACCTATTGCAGATAGGATGGGTAGAAGATTACTCTATATTTATGACCTAGTGTTTTTCGTAGTCTTTGGTGCATTAAGTGCGTTTGTAAATAATTTCTGGCAATTGTTCATTGTAAGGTTTTTACTTGGTCTTGGTATTGGTGGTGATTATTCATTATCACCAACTATGGTTGCCGAATACGCTCCAGCCAAGAGGCGAGGCTTCGCATTAGCATCTATGAATAGTTTTTGGGGCGTTGGTTCTGTCGTGGGTTTCCTGAGCGCGTATGGGATGGCGGTTGCTTGGGGTACTACGAATCCGGACTTTGCATGGAGGTTTATGCTTGGTAGTGAGGCTATTTGGGGATTGCTCGTCATATTGCTTAGGATGGGCATCTTAGAGTCACCTAGGTGGGCTGCACTACAGCAACAACTTGGTAGGAGGATTAAGGAGGATGCATCCCAAATTACTTCTAAAATGACTGGCGGCAGAACCGCCTCTCTAGATCCTGGTCTAGTTAAGAGATCCTCTATTAGGGATTTATTTACTGGTAAGATGTGGATTACTACTATATTCCTTTGGATTTGGTGGCCTGTGGCTGACGTGGCATTTTACGGTTCAAACATGTACACACCTTACATAACGAAGGGTCTCGGCCTAACGACACCAGAACTAGCATTCCTAGC
>JZWU02000049.1:0-5167 GCA_000960865.2 Vulcanisaeta sp. AZ3
GATAAGAGAGGCACCCAACTTGCACTAACGCTCGAGAGAATCAAGTGGTTAATTGGTAGAGAACCGCAAATAATTGGTTTGTCAGCAACAGTGGGTAGTCCAGAGGATGTTGCTAGGTTTCTCGTAGGTAATGATAATGAGTGTGACATTGTTCAGTCAAGTATTATTAGAGAGATGAAGCTGGACGTAATATACCCAAACGCCGACTAAGGAGGATGAGGAGACGTCAAGGAACATGTACCTATACCCGGAGGCGGTCTCGAGGCTTAGGCTAATTAAGAATTTAGTGAGTAAGAATGGCGCCACGATAATCTTCGTAAACACCAGATCCATGGCAGAACTATTAATGTATAGGTTTGCAATGCTCGGTTATGACTCAGTGGGTATACATCATAGCTCGCTCTCTAAGGTTTCTAGAATAACTACGGAGAGGGCATTTAAGGATGGTAAGTTGAAGGCCGTAATTGCAACATCAAGCTTAGAGTTAGGTATAGATATTGGTCATGTTGATTTCATAATACAATATTTATCACCACATCAAGTCGTCAGGCTTGTACAGAGGATCGGTAGGAGTGGCCATAGACTTGATAAGGTGCCTAAGGGCGTTGTTATTACTGAGGATTTAAACGACACTTTAGAGTCCATCTCGATAATTAATAGAGCTAGGTCAGGATTATTAGAACTTACGCAAATACCAGAGAAGCCATATGATGTCTTAGTTCATCAAATAGTCGGCTTATTAATGATTAAGAGTAGGTGGACTATTGATGAGCTCTATAACCTAATAAGGAGGGCTTACCCCTATAGGAATTTAACAATTGAGGAGTTTAAGGGTATTCTTAGGTTCATGAGCGATGTGCTTAATCCAAGGCTTGCGTATTTCATTGAGAATGAGGGTATTGTACTGAAACCCAGCGGGTTCAGAGCTAGGAGGGAAATGTATAGATACTTCTTCGACCAGATGTCTATGATACCTGACGAAAAGCATTACTTAGTCATTAACCAGGTTAATGAGGAGCCCATTGGAATGCTTGATGAAGCCTTCATAGCTGAGTATGGTGAGCCAGGCATTAAGTTCGTATTTAGAGGTGGTGTTTGGGTCCTTCAGAAGATCGTTGGTGATACTGTTTACGTAGTACCTGCTAAGGATGCCATTGGTGCAATACCATCGTGGGTTGGTGAAGAAATACCAGTACCATTCGAGGTCGCTCAGGATGTTGGTAGCATTAAGGAGGAGATTAGTGATTATGTAACTAAGGTTGGGCCTGAGGCTGCCGTAGACATATACTCTAAGAAGCTCGGTATCTCTAAAGATTCCATTAGTTACGTTGTTAATAAGATCATGGAGCATATGGAGAGCGGCGTACCAATGCCATCACATAGGCTCATACTCCTTGAGCGGGTTGGTGATTTAATAGTTCTCTACACACATGGTGGAACACTGGTCAATAGGACAATTGCTAGGTTGTTGGGCGAGGTTCTCACAGAAAGGCTTGGCTATCCAGTGGGTGTTCAGCAGGATGCCTATGCAGTAATAATTCAATTACCCAGACCTGGCATAGATATGGCATTAATTACGCAGACAATATTTGATGTAGCTGAGATGAATGAGAAAGCATTCATTGATTATGCCATTAGGGCAATAACAAAAACCGGGATCTTCAAGAGGAAGTTTGTGCATGTTGCAAGGAGATTTAATGTAATTAGGAAGGATAGGGATTTGAGTGATTTAGCAATTACAAACTTAATCGAGTTGTATAAAGGTACACCGGTATTTACAGAAACCCTTAAGGAGGTATTAGTTAGAGACTTCGACCTAGACAATACATACTCATTCCTCAAATCACTGACTACTAAAAATAGGGAATTAAAGATTATCGAGAGAAACGAGTTTAGTCCAATGAGTAAGGAGATAATGGATAAAATAAGCCATAGACTAGAGATAATGGCACCAGAGAAACTTGATAAACTAGTTAAAGAGAGCGTCAAGGCTCGATTACTCAATGAGTCAGTGACACTAGTATGCCTAAACTGTGGTTGGATAGGCTCTGTAAGGAATAAGGACCTACCAGACAAACCCAAATGCCCAAACTGCGGCTCCGAGAGGCTAGGGGTTTTGAGGCTAGATGAGGAGAGGGTAAGGCCTGTAATTGAGAGATGGAGGGAGGGTAGGGCTAGGTCTGAGGATGAGGAGATAATTCAGCGCGTTAATAGGACAGCAGATCTTGTTAGTAAGTTTGGTAAGTTAGCAGTGCTAGCCTTATCAAGTAGGGTTAAGATTGAGGATATTGAGGAGTTCTTGCCAAAGATAAACAATATTGATAAGTTAGTCTTAGTAATCCATGAATTAGAGAGGAGAGAATTAAAGAGGCGTTTCATGGAGTGACTCCTCAAAGACTGCACGTATTAGCTCTACCTCCGATTCATTAATAGGCATATTTCTTAGCCCCGAGAACCTCCTATAAACCTCAATAACCTTATCAAGCTTATACTCCTTGCAATCATCATTAATACACATCCTAAATGGCGGAACATTATTTCTAACCATACCAAGGACACTACTACCCTGTCCAACATACCTACCACCCATTATTGAAGTATTAATACCAACCTTAACCCAATCACCCACAACTGAGCCAAGCTTGGTCATACCAGTATCAATACCAGCATACCTAATAGTGCCAATCGTATTCTTTAGGTTCGACGTTACAGAACCAGCACCTATATTAACCCACCTACCCACATAGGAATCACCTAAGTAGCTAAAGTGCTCCTTTAAGCTATGCATATCCATTATGGAATTCTTAACCTCACCACCAACCACATTATACATATATAATACAGTACCTTCCCTAACATATGCATGGGGTAAAACCCTAGAACCAGGACCCAATAGCACAGGCCCCCTTATGTATGCCAGAGGTTCTATTAATGACTTCACAACAACCACAGCACCAGCTCTTTCATCAATAATAGCACCATTAGATAACTCAGAATCAAGAACCTTATCACCAAGTAAATTAATTAAGTACTTAATGTTCTCACGTAATAGGTCTGTGTTCCACTTAACAACTGACCAAATACCATTTAATATAGGCATATTACAGTCATACACAATATTGTTCACGGTAGAATCACCAACAAGGTTTAGCAATACCTTATCTTCACACCTAACCTCAATACCAACATTAGCATTAACAATCCTATTTAACACATCTATTCTTGGTACTAATGATGTATGAATTATCAATGACGGCCCACTCAACTCCTCAACACTATGCACATACTTAACCGAATACTTAAAGCCCAACTCACTCAATAATGACTTAGTAATACTACTCCAATACCTAGCCAAGTATTCGCGAGTAACCACGTATATCGTTGCATCAATACCCAGGCTCATGAGCCACAGCACCACATGCTCATAGTATCTAAGGCCACCAATTACGACATCACTCAATGGTGTACTAAGGGATATTGGATAATAATTCCTATAATCATCCTCAACAATCACCACATTATCAAAATGCATTTCATAAATACTATACCGAGTAATTTTAAGATTTATTCACATTTATTCTTTCAAGCATAAGTTCAAGATACGTCCTCCTCTCAATCCAATCCCTACTAAGGCCTAGCTTATCGCCGAGCACAAGGATATCCTCAGTGGCCTTATTTATTAATTCCTCATCATTAACTAAAGTCTCAACTTCCACAAAATTTCCCAATCCCTCCACGGTATCTAAGTAAATCGTGAAGTTCTCATAATTATAAATATCTCTCTTCTTAACGACCTTAGCAACCTCCCTAAACCCAAGTCTCCTAAGGATTTCAAACATAATATTGAAATCATTAATGGTCACATTAAGTTCCTCCCTTGTCTTCCCAACATTACCAATACGAGGACCCTTATATGTAAATACTACAGTACCATCACCATATGCCCTCAATCTAAGGGCCTCATCAGTCTTAGCAAAATCCCTAACTGGGCTATTGAAGTATGTGTCAACCTCCTCAGTATGCTCAAGAAACTTGGCATTCAACCTACTTAATGCATCCTTAATCACCCTATGGTCAACAACCCTATATTTAACCTCAACCTCAAACACAAAACACACATACGGAGTGCCCTTTTTAAGTCGTGCCTCATCATGTTTAATTAATTAATTAAACAATCAACGAGAAGAATAAGCAAAATCTTTATAAATATTTGAAACAAATGTATCAATAATGAGTGAAAAACAAGGTATTTTCGTGAGAGAGTCCACGGGTTTGGTTAAGGAGGCTGGGTTTTGGGATGCTGTTTCAATAAACATGGCTAACATGTCGATAGGAGCTGCCTTAGGCACTGTAGGGTTTACCTTAGCAGCCTTACCCACGGTAGCCGGTGCAAACCTAGTCTATGCCTCCCTCATAGCGACCTTGTTCGGTATACCTCAAGTCATCGTTTATTCAATACTAATAAGGTACATACCCAGGGTTGGTGGTGATTATATATGGTTAGGTAGGGCCCTAGGGCCTAGACTAGCGTGGTTAGTTAATGGGCTTGTGCTGGGCTTCATAATAGAGAGCCTAGCGTATTATGCCTTAATATCCCTAGCCGCTGTGTTTCAGTTAGAGTCTATACTCCCTATATTGGGAATTACGGTCTCAATATCCACGCCGGAAATGGTGGGTATTGCCATAGTATTCTTCGCGTTCATAGTACTAACAAACGTATTGGGAACTAGGTACGGTATTAAGTTAATGACAACCTTAACAACAATATCGCTACTTGGTCTCGTAATAGCCATAGCAACGCTCCTCATAGTACCCAAAACACAAGTAATAAGCGCGGTCTCCTCATTATTACCAAGCGGCTACACATACGCGAACATTGCCCAAAGCTATAAGGGTCCATACACATCCATGAGCACAATACTAATGCTATTACCCTTCTTCGCAATATACGTTTACCCGTGGCTTAACGCAAGTCCTGCGATAGCCTCTGAGATTAGGGGTAGGCAGGCTATTAACTGGAACATACCTCTTGCATTTCTAGTAACCTCTATCCTTATGACTTTGGGTTTTGGTGTTTTGTATTATTCTTTGGGTTTTGGTTTTGTTACTATGGCTTTGTCTAATCCTGATGTTAATGGTTTTGTGAATTTTTGGAGTGTTGCTATGG
>JZWU02000050.1:0-4614 GCA_000960865.2 Vulcanisaeta sp. AZ3
GTGACTGCGTCTCTATAAGCTTCAAATCTCTCAAGTGATTAAGATACCTATCAAGCAAACCAGCCTTACTCATTAACTCACAAACCCTACAAACATCCCTCGACGTAGGCTCACCACAATACTTACACCTCCTAAGTTGCAGATTAACAGCCCTATTACTCATTAATCCAGCCAGAGAATCACCGAAGGAAACGAGAGAATGCTTAATGTTCGGGTTATCCTGCTCCCACCTGGATAGAGTGAACTTAAGCTCATACCTGGGATTACCATAGACGAATGGGCACTCAAGTTCCATGAGGGGTATCCCATGGTAATACGCATATATCGCTATTTCCTCCTCTCTAACAAAGCGTAAGGGCTTTATCCTAGGTATTAAGCCCTCCTCATCCCTATCTATAATGTTTTTGGTTCCAAACCACGCAAACCTATCTAAATTATTACTAAGTACATTAAGCAGGACTGTCTGAGCCTCATCATCGAGGTTATGCCCTATGGCTATTTTCGTGAGGCCTAATTGACGACCTATAATATTCATAGCCCTACGCCTAAGCACACCATCAATGGTGCACATATGTATCTCAATACCCCCTAGACCAAAGCCCATGAGCAACCTCCGATGCCGTGACTCCAAACAACTCCTTGAACGTGTAAACTCTATAGGATATGTCGAGCTCCTCGCTTAATTTTTGTATGTAATCGCTCTTGGCCATTCTGTAGTAGCAACTGTATGGTTGGCCTTCATTTATGCTAAAGGCCAGGAACTCTACGCTTTTGGGTATCCTACCTTGCTTCCTAAATTTGCCAAGTAAGTACATAAGTGTTAGGCTATCCTTACCGCCACTTATTGCGATACCCACCCTGTCATTATCTGTTACGAGTCTATATCTCTTAATTGTCCTAAGCACGGTATCCTCAATGGATCTAAATAAGCAGTTAAAGCAGAGTCTCTCACCACTGTCTCTCCTATAGTAATTCGCAAGTCTCTTACCGCACCTACTACATATTGGCAAATCCATAGCGCTGCGTTCATTATTTATTAACTCCTTAAAATACAATCGCTACAAGCCAACTTCAATCAACATAACCACTCCACCTCTTAAATAAATCATTCTCAATACCAAGAAGATCCAAAACCCTACCGACAATGAAATTAATCAAGTCATCAATGTTCTTGGGCCTATGATAGAAAGCAGGAGCTGCAGGCATCACAATAGCACCTGCTAACGTAACTAACTCCATATTCCTAATATGCACCAAACTAAGCGGAGTCTCCCTAACAACAAGAATTAGTCTCCTCCTTTCCTTGAGAGTAACATCAGCAGCCCTAACAATTAGGTTATCCGCAATACCATGAGCTATAGAAGCTAGGGTCTTCATAGAGCACGGAATTACAACCATACCATCATGTCTAAACGAACCACTAGCTATTGGAGCACCTAAATCATGTTCATCATAGATCTTATCGGCAAGCCTAACCACGTAGTTCTCATCAACACCAGCCTCATGCTTCATAATATCAATAGCAGTACTACTCATGACTAGGTAAATCTCAGCATCACTTACATATCTCCTAATAACCTCGAGAAGGCGTATGCCGTAAATAACGCCGCTTGCTCCGGTAATACTAACTATAAATCTCCTCACGTGCATTAATAATCAGTCTGGTAAATAATCTTGATCCTCACTTAAATTATTATGGTATAATCGTGGTGAGTTGTTTAAAAGAGATTTTTGTTTTTGGTGTTTTTTGTTTTTGTGTTTTGTTTCTTGAGTTTTCTTTGTAGAGTAGGTCTCTTATTGATATTCTAATGGCCTCTGACCTGCTTGGGAATACTCCCTGCTTAACTAGTTCATCAAGCTCCTCAAGCATTTGCTTCGGAATATGCACACTTATCAACACCATCTTCTCCTTCGCCTTAGTCTTAGGCATAATTAAATAGATAAATTACATGATTTATTAAGATTATCCGCCAAGAACACTGTATATATTTATGTACGAACCCCCTAACAAATTTTACAAATATTAAGAGAATAACAATCAAACACCAACATCCCCAACAGACTCAAACACCAAACGCCTATAATACCTCTTAGATATGCCCGGTAGTAACTCAAAAATAGTCTCGCTAATAAGCGACGCTAAATTCTCAATATTAAGGTCCCTTAAATGCAATGGCATCCTTCGGCAACGGTTATCGTGTACTTCATATGCTAGGAACTAGAGACTCATCTAATTCATTATGGCGGTCGCCATACGCATCCTCGGCATGACCCTCATCGAACTCCTCAAACATCTAGATGTGGCCGTTAGGATTGAAATAATACGACTCACCAGTAAAATACCAACTGCCGAGGGAAAAACACCCCCTGCTGATTGTAGTGGGCCTATTAAGAACAAGTTCTTCGACATATTACCAATATCTGCATCACGCCACTGATCACAAGATCAGCATCTTCGACCAACAGCTTAAGGCCCAAGAACATTAAGAGGAAAATCAAGGAGATGTATAGAGTATTTGCTTAGGCATGGCCCTACACCAGACGGGCAGTCTATATGATGGATGTTACCGTGATGCCCGGCAAAGGGTGTTCGGCGCTACATGGCGACGTGATAGAAGTAATATTAATATAATTGGGACGTTAATAACGCCGCTGGTGAGACTATGAAGGCCATAATAGTTAAGCCGCCTAGGCCAGGCGCCGAAATAACAGAGATCCAGAGAACGCCGGGCAAGGGCCCAGTCCTAGTAAAAATAGTCGAAAACGGCATCTGCGGCACAGACCGCGAGATAGTAAACGGCACGTTCTCGGGAGCCCAAGCACCACCCAACGAGGACTACCTAATACTAGGGCATGAGGCGATAGGGGTAGTAGAAAAGATAGAGAAGGGGGTTGAGGACTTAGAAGTAGGCGACTTAGTCATGCCAATTAATAGGCGCGGCTGTGGCCACTGCCTCAACTGCCTAGTGGGTCGCCCAGACTTCTGTGAGACGGGGGGCTTCGTCGAGGCAGGTATTACGGGCATGCACGGCTTTATGGTTGAGTACTTCTACGACGACCCTAAGTACTTAGTTAAAGTGCCTAAGGCTATAGCCGACATAGCCATACTCGCACAACCACTATCAGATCTAGAAAAGTCCATCGAAGAGATCCTGACGGTACAGAGGCGTGTTCCAGTGTGGACTTGCGATGACGGCACATACAACTGCAGGACAGCCCTCGTTATAGGCTCTGGAGCCATAGGCACGCTAGTCACCTTACTACTAAGGACATACGGCTTCAAGGTAATAGTAGCCAATAGACGCGACCCAACCCCCAGGGAGAAGGAGATATTCTTCGGAGTAGGCGCCAAGTGGTACAACTCAGCCAACGGCTATGAGGAGCTGGCAAGGGATATGGGCGGCGCCGACATAATCTTCGACACGACTGGGAGAGTAGACGTCGTAAAAAGCGCCCTCACCGCCCTCCGCATAAACGGCATCCTAGGCCTCTTTGGCTTCTCCGAAGCTGAACGAGCAGAGTTTACAAGCGCCGATCTAAAACAACTCATTTACAGAAACATCGCCGTGGTGGGCCTAGATAACGGCCAGAAACCACACTTCCAACAAGCCCTAGTGCACCTAGCGGCTTGGAAGGCCATGTGGCCAGACGTGACCTCTAAGCTAATAACCAGAGTCGTAGAAATAAACAATAAAGACACCGTCCTCGATGCCTTAAGGCATAGGAGCCCTGGCGAGATTAAAATAAAGATATCCTGGCAATGACATGAAAATCCAAAGCCAAGATAAGACCCCTGAGCAATTCGAAGGAGTAAACTCAACGCCAAGGATGCGTAAAACTCAGCCTGCAGCAATGAATACCACTCTATAAATCCCTTTGGTAAGTCATAAGCAATTGCGTAAAACTAATAAGACATTATCTCATAAATCATTATATGGAAGACAGATTAAACATGCATTACATTGCATATTATTATGTGGGTGTAATCTAGGTATGTAGTAATTTTGTAAGCCTATATAGATTATTTACCATGGGGAATTGAATGTGAATTAGAAATTGAATGAATCGAATAAATAAGTGCGGGGGGACCCACTCACCCACGAAAAAGCTCACGTGATTACTCTCACGAGTCCATGATTCAAATTGTCAATTACCAGGCATAGCGCTTAATAATTTCCCTGATAATTGCGACTCTCTCTACTTTGTCTTCTATGTTGAATATTCCTTTTATTTTCTTCATGACTTCGTCATACTTATCATATGGTATGTAGAACCAATGATCACGAAGAAGACCGATCTTATCATCGCATACTACCCACTCTGTTTCACTAAGTTTTACGATCCCAAAAGATCTTTCCTTCGTAATTCAATTTGACGGGCCCATTGGGCCCACTCGGTATAAGCCAATTCATCAGGAAGAAGACCATTTTCAACCGAATAACGAATCCAACCAGTCATCCCATAACATCTCCTAACCCTCCGGTAAACCCTTATTGAGTTACGGCCCTCAAATTCATATTTGGACCAACTGTCATTAAACATGACTGCAACATGCACGTACTCATGCCCACGTGGGGAGATCTCATCAGCGTAGATAGTGTATACTAATGCAAT
>JZWU02000051.1:0-4610 GCA_000960865.2 Vulcanisaeta sp. AZ3
TGCTCCACTAAGATACCCTACGCTAGTGCTGGCAAGGAGGCCATTGCCGAGGTACCTGAGATAGAGAGTGAAGTTAGGAACGCAATTAGAGAGGTTGCCAGAAAGCTCAAGCTTTACATAACTAGGAAGGAGAAGGAGCAGGAGCTTCTCATGAAGTACGCAATCTTTAAGATGTATGGTGAAGAGGTGGCTAATTCATTATCCTACATATCCAAGGCTGACATTGAGGAGCTTAGGAGCATTATTGATGCTCTAATAAAGAGAAAATTAGGAATAGAGAGGTTTGAAGATATATTGAATGGTGCATCAAGGGAAACCGAGGATGTTGAAAGCACTGAGGAGTTTCAGAATCACGAGCCATCATCATAGGTTCAGTCGCACCAGCATCCTCACTGAGTAGGGCAGGATATACGACCTAATAAGCCTTTTCCCGATCAAGAACACCATGAATAACCCTGAGCATCTCGCGAATTAAGGCTATGGTGCTCTCATTATCACTATTGCCAATCCTGAAAAGATGCGTTTTATCTTGTTTCTTATCGCTGCATCCAAAATTAGGAACTCCCATAAACCTACTGAGCAGTGCCCTTGCAATATCCTCCTCCTTATAGGGAAGTACAACTGCACCGAGTTCATTACATATTTCGTGTAAGTAATCTACATGCCAAAACCTATTACTCACCTTATTAAGGTGTCTCATGATACGTGCACCACAGTAGTTACCACAGGAACCAACGTATGCATAGATACCATCCTTTATTATAAAGATGGAACCCCTAGTTCTTATATAGCCCTCACTGCATTTAAATAATGTAACATAACTAAGCGCTTTTACCATATGTAAGTCACGTTAACCACTGCATACTCAGGTATTTCACCATTAATAATCGCACCAGCATTAGTAGGTGGATAATAAGTAGTTATATAGCATATAAAGCCGAGATTTACTGCATACGTAGCATTGGGTAATACAGGAACTACTAACTGCCCATACTGGCCTGCAGCATAAGCATACGTATTACCCTCATAGGTGTAAGTGGCTGTTATGGGTATTGATGGTAATGCTTGAGCCATTAAATAAACATAATAAGATACTTGACCTGAAATAACTTGCGGGTTAGATAATCTATACGTTATTAATAAATAACCCGGACCCTTGGTCTCAAGGGTTAGCTTCTTAACACCTTGCATTGTGTAGCCGTTGCATTCAGTCACGGTTAGAGAAGAATTCATTACAAAGTTATTCGTAATGACTTCACTATGTCCTAATACACCTTGGCTTTGCTGTGCTTGTTTGTATAATAGGCATTCGTTTAGCTTCTGTTGTAAGGTTTCATATTTCGTCATTAAACTTGTATAATTATTAAGTAACTCGTTATACTTAGCAACCAACGTTGAGTTCACATACAACGAACCTCCTTGTAATAATGAGTGTGCTAAGTATATGAGTAGGATTGTGAGTAATAATAAGGAGGCTATTATCGCTAATGTCCTTATACTGGGCACGATTCATCAATACTCCGGAAGAGCAAAATAAAAGTTTCACTACTCGACCTGGTAAGTCTTTTATAGCTTTGATCATGGATTAGCATGATTAATGTGTCGTTACCAAGCTATTGCAATGAGCCGGAGATACTCGTCAAGATATCAAACGAGCAGACAAATCCTGAGTGGGGTATTCCACCTGAGAGTAGATCCATGGATTTGCGTCTCAAATATGGCTTTGTTGTTATCGATAAGCCCAGAGGGCCAACAAGCCATGAAGTAGCTGCTTGGGTTAAGAAAATGCTTAACCTAGATAGGGCTGGGCATTCAGGAACACTAGATCCAAGGGTATCCGGGGTGTTGCCTGTCGCTCTTGGTGAATCCACAAAGGCAATGCCTGCAATAAACACATTGGATAAAGAGTACATAATGGTCATGAAGCTCCATGGCGATGTTGACCCAGAGAAATTAAAGAATGTGCTTAAAGAGTTTACAGGAGCCATATATCAAAGACCACCCCTAAGAAGTGCTGTTAAGAGGCAGGTGAGGGTTAAGCATGTGTATGAGCTGGTGCTCCTTGAGCTTGATGGTAGGTATGCATTGATCAAGATGAGTGTTGAATCAGGAACCTACGCCAGGAAGTTAGCATATGACATTGGTGAGGTTCTCGGCGTTGGTGCAAACATGAGGGAGCTAAGGAGAATTAGAGTTGGATGCTTTACGGAGAAGGAGGCAGTAACGCTTCAAGACCTTAAGGATGCATATATACTATGGAGAGATTACGGTGTTGAAGACATGCTCAAGACATACGTGAAGTCCGTGGAGTACATGGTCAAGCATCTACCCAGGGTCTGGATAAGGGACTCCGCAGTAGATGCAATATGCCACGGAGCTGCATTAGCAGTTCCAGGCATTGTTAAGTTAACAACTAACATTAAGAGAGGTTCATTAACCGCAATAATGACGTTAAAAACGAGTTAGTAGCGCTGGGCTACGCAGAGATGGGTAGTGACGAAATAATGAACGCCGAGAAGAGTATTGCTGTAAGGACAACCAGGGTTGTTATGAGAAAGGGTACATATCCATCATTATGGAGACGCAAGGCCGAGAGCAAGGATAAGGGCAAATGACAGCGATAAAACAAATTCTAGGTATGATTAGGTTATGCGGAAGAGTTCTTAAGCTTGTTAACTAGTAGATTCATGATTGATGAGTAGATGAAGATCAACTGATTGATGAGGAGCAGCGGATCGACTGATAAAACATTGATTTAAATGTTGCGTTAATTAGTAAACTTGGTGATTAATTGGTTGATGATGCGGTGTTCCTTGAGGATTGTCCAGCATCTCCAATAGGCCATATATTAGCATTAAAGAGCCACCTAGAGGGTTCTGGTGCATCATTACCCATTATAAACATGGGTTCTCTAAACGGCGTAACGATTTACTTAACTTACGCCTGCAGCCTCAGGTGTATCCATTGTTATTTATCTGCAGGTAAGCCGTTGGATGACGAACTTAAGGTTGATGAGTGGTTAATAATTATTGATAAGTTAAGAGAATTGGGTGTTAAGTTCATTTATTTACTCGGTGGTAAACCAACATTACTCATTAAGAGGGCGTGCCCGTATTAACCTTCATAAGGATTCAAGAGTTTGGTAGGGCGTTAAGTAATAGTTTAACGATAAGTGACGAGAAGGCTAAATTCGTTGTTAATAGCTTAATGAACATGAGAACTACGGTTAAGTTAGTACTCAATGGTTTCAGGGTTTTTTATCTAAACAACCTTAACAGTTCCTATGAGGAGGCTGGCCAATATAGGTATCAAGAATTGCTCAACATGCCCAGCAGGTAAGAGTAGGTTTGTAATTAACTCAGACAGTAGTGTGTATGGGTGTGAATTATGATGACAAAGGAGTTTCGCGAAGGAATGCACTTAAGGATGACTTGAGATTAATCTGGCGTGATGGTTTCCATGCATTTAGAAATAGAAGTAGCTGGCAGATGAGCCCATGTAATGGGTGCCCATTGGTGGACCTATGCAATGCAGGTTGCCCAGCGAGAGCCTTTAGAGCCTATGGTAGAGTTAACAATCCGGATCCCAACTGTCCATTAGTTAGGCAAATAATGGGTATTCATATTAAGTGGTTAAATGATTAATGTATTTGGCGAATTGAGTAGGAATGTCTTGACTCTAATAAGAAAGAGTTACTTGAAATACCCAGTTAGTTTTGCTTATCTTTTCTACGACATTATTTACTATCCTGAGCTCACAGACGCCTATATAAATATGGCTGGTAATGATATAGCGGGCTTCATACTAATATTTAATGGGCTTAGGTGCACGGCGGTGCATGTAGTTGGAAATGTTAGCAATCCTATAAACTACATACCCCCGAGTAAGTGTCTAGACATACTTGTTGATGCAGAACCTAAGCTTGTCAATCAATTAGTGAGTGGATTATCGAGGAGTGGTTATGTGGAACAACATAAGTTCTTAACCATGATATGCAGTGGTAGTTCGTTTAGGGAATTTCATGTTAATGATGGTTACGTAATACGCAGGATTATGATGAAGGACCTTAGGGAGCTTATGAGGATTAAGGGTGAGCAAGGGGTGCAAATAAGTGAGATAGAGGCTATAATGAGATTGTTATCACCACACTGGCATTACTATGGAGCATTCCTAAATGAAGAATTAGTGTCCATTGCAACTACATACCTAAAATTACCCGAAATATGGATAATCGGTGAGGTATACACAGTACCGAACCATCAAAACAAGGGCTTAGCTAAGGCCGTGACCTCCGCTATAACGAAAGATGCAATAAGTAGCGGCGCCATGGCCATGCTGCATGTTTATGAGGAGAACCAACCAGCAATACAAGCCTATAGACGCATCGGCTATGTCGCAATACAACAATTAATACGAATACAATACAAATCTTAATAACAAAGGCACAAATCTATGTCAAATAAATTTAAGGACCTTAAACTCTACGGTTCAGATTAAATAAAAGCTTTAAAGGTGTTGTGATGTGGGTAGGCTAGAGCGGGGGTGCCCGAGCCAGGTCAAAGGGGGCGGTGAGCAATCGCCCAAACTCAAGATCCGCTGGCGAAGGCCTG
>JZWU02000052.1:0-4345 GCA_000960865.2 Vulcanisaeta sp. AZ3
GGCGAGGCTGAGATTTATCTTAATTCTGAGGATGGCATTACAATTAAATCAGATAGTAAGGAGTTAAGGATTGAGATCGCAGGCCTTGTAGCTAGGTCCTCAATATGTGGTGAATGTAATCTCTGTATAAATTGGTGCCCAACAAAGGCGTTGAGACGTACAGGTCCAGGTCCCTCCTTCACGGTTGACGAGGATAAATGCATAAATTGCATGTTATGTTCCAAAGCATGCCCTTCAGCCCAGTACTTAGTTTTTAGGAACCCTGACTTAGGCAGGGCTGGTTCTATGATGCGTTTTTGATGAATAATAAAAGAATAATAAAAGGAGTCGTTAAGGCAATTTACCACATAATTACTTAATCAATTATCAATTCATTAATCCAGCTTTAGGATTTTTATGTATGGATTTCAGTACATGCATTAGGGTTAATGGACTCAATGCATAGGGTGTTCGTTGGATTATTCATAGATGATAATATCGAGCAGGAGGTATGTGATGTGAATGGACTTAGGCTGGTACTCTTAATTAAGAAGAGACTTGAGTTTTAATCATAATCTTGCCTTTCTCATAATCCACCAATCCTTACCGCTCGCTATAGCCTTCTCAAGAGGATCCTCAATACCCAACTCCTCAAAGGCTTTCTTCCTAGCAATACATCCTGAGCAGTATCCGCAGGGTTTATCATAATTATTATGGCATGACCAAGTGTACTCGAAGGGAACTCCAACTCTTAATCCAAGCCTTACTACCTCAGTCTTACTTAACCTCGAGATTGGTGACATAATCCTAAGCCCGCTCGCCTTACCTATGTATGTACCTATTGTTAGAGCCTTTGAAAAGAGCCTTCGAAACTCGCGCGTTGCATCCGGGTAATACTTAGCATCATCAGCATTATGGCCAGCTATTATTAAGTTTATTCCAAGGATCTCCGCATAATAAGCAGCCACCGAGTATATTATTGCATTTCTAGCTGGTATGGTACTTGGATGAGCGTTCTTTAGATGCTGAGGTCTCTCATACTCATTACTCCATAGTTCCACTACCTCCTTCATAAAGGGTAAATCAATCTCTATTAACTTCACGCCAGTCATCCTGGCTAACTCCCTAGCTGACTCTCTCTCCCTCTCACCCCTACCTGGGTAATTAATGGATAGTGCAATTACATCATAACCCCGAGACTTAAGTAGGTATAGAGTTACGGCAGAGTCTATACCGCCTGATAACAATAATAGGGCTTTCTTGGCAACCACATGATTGTTATAACTGTCAATTTAATAAATAATTCGTTATTGTTATTGAGTTAATGCATAAATAGGTTTAGTTATGATCCTAACTGGTGACATATGATTAAGGATACCCTCGGCGAAGCCATTATGCATTATGCATTAAACATTAAGTTTGAGGATCTTGATCAACAAGTGATTAATGAAGTTAGGAGGAGAGTGCTTGATAGTATTGGCGTAGCCTTAGCCGCATTTACTGCAGAACCCGTTAAGATTGCCAGAGAGATGGCGCGGAATTTTAGGTCTAACTACGAGGCAAGTATTTGGGGGACTCTTGACGTAGTATCTCTTGATTGGGCGGCATTTACAAATGCCTTAATGACTAGGTACTTAGACTTCAACGATACGTACCTAGGTAAGGAACCTCTACATCCATCAGACATGATACCACCCCTCATGGCTATGGCGGAGCACAGGAGATCAAGTGGTAAGGATTTGATTACCGCGATAGCCGTATCTTACGAGGTTGGAGTTAGGCTTTGTGATTCTGGTAGTCTTAGGCTTCATGGTTGGGATCACGTTAATTATATATCCATAGCTGTAACCACGGGATTAGCAAAGCTAATGGGCTTCGACCAAGAGAGGGCTTTGAACGCCCTGTCAATAGCTACCGTACCTCATGCGGCCATGAGACAGTCCAGAGTTGGTGAATTAAGTCATTGGAAGGCCGCTGCAACTGCAAACTCCTCTAGAAATGCAGCATTCGCAGTATTACTTGCCAAGGAGGGCTTTACGGGACCTGACTCACCGCTTAAGGGTGAAATGGGCTTCATAAAGCAACTCCTTTCTAATGAATTCAACGATAAAATTATTATGGAGTTAGGTTCAATGCCAAGCCCAAAGAGAATACTTGATACTTACATAAAGCCATACCCAGTTGAATATCATGCCCAATCAGCGGTGGATGCAGCAAGGAATATTAGGGAGGAGTATGGGAAGGCTATCGAGCCTGACGATGTTGACTACATAATAATCGACACGTTCAAGGCAGCCTATGATATAATAGTTAAGGATCCCGAGAAATGGGATCCAAAGACCAAGGAAACCGCAGATCACAGCCTAATGTGGGTTACAGCAGTAGCACTAATCAATGGGACAGTGGAGCTCTACCATTACACCCCTGAGAACATTCGTGACTCAAGAGTCTTATCATTAATTAAGAAGATGAAGGTTAACGTAGATCCAGAACTCGATAAATTATATCCCTCTGCAATACCTAACAGGATCACTGTGAAGTTTAAGAGCGGTAGGGAATTAACCTCACGTGTCGATTATCCTAAAGGTCATCCAAGGAACCCAATGAGTGACGAGGAGGTCGAAAATAAATTTAGGAAACTGACTAACGGAATACTAACACCAAACCAAGTAAATACCGTAATTAACCTCGTAGAGAACCTAGAAAGTCTTACAGACATTAGGCAAGTAATTAAGGCTATGGTTGTATAATTCTATGTATATCTAATTCTAAATCTAAATTAAAAACTTATAAAGCTAAAGCAAAAGTAAAACATTAGAAACCAAGATAATAATTACTTATTTATATAATCCTTACATAAATTCTTAACATTTTCTTTTATGCATCGATGCTGCATTTAAATTTAATCATGCCATTTCCTCCTTACGAATTTTTGAGCTCATGATTTCTCATTTGCTGTAGGTGAAAGATTTAAATTAGTTTTTACTTCCATAGGCTTGAATCATGGGAACTAACGACATTGTTAAGTTCGAAGCATTATCTCCTGCGGAGTTCTTTAGACGTAATCGGGAAATTGCTGGGTTTAGTAATGCAACTAGAGCCATTTATCAGACCGTTAGAGAATTAGTGGAGAATAGTTTAGATGCTACAGAGACCTTTGGGATATTGCCAAGTATTAAGGTGTACGTGGATTATGTAGACCAAGCCAGGAGTTGGGTTAGTATTTATGTTGAGGATAATGGCATTGGAATACCTGGTAATGAAGTACCCAATGTGTTTGGTAGGGTATTCTACAGTAGTAAATATAGGATTAAACAACACAGAGGGATATTTGGCCTGGGTGCTAAGATGGTAGTTCTTTATGCCCAATCAACCACTAATACCCCGATTCTCATTAGAAGCGCGCCCTTGAAGGATGATGTTATTTATGAATATCAATTAATGATCGACATTATGAAGAATGAACCAGTAATAATTTCGCAGAGAACGATTGAGAATAGTTATGGTTGGCATGGCACTGCAATAAGAGTTATTCTTGAGGGCGATTGGGTCAAGGCTAAGCGTAGGGTTGAGGAATATATAAGAAGGACTGCCATGGTTGCACCATACGCAGAATTTGTATTAAGAGGTCCTGAGGAGGATGATATTATTAAGATACCCAGGGTTACGATCAAAATGCCAAATCCGCCTAAGGAGGGTCTTCCACACCCGAAAAGTGTTGATGTTGAGCTAATAAAGCAATTAATACAGAAAAACCCTGGTGTGTCTCTTCTAGAATTTTTAGTTGAGAATTTCGATGGTGTTGGTGAATCAATAGCGAAGAACTTCTTGAGCTTTGCAGGATTACAACCTGACATACCCGTTGGTAAACTCGTTAATGACGAATTGGTAAACTTTGTAACGAAAATGAGGGAGTTCAACGGATGGAGAAGACCCAGAGCTGATTGGTTATCACCAATTGGTGATGATATACTGGCTGAGGGCGTTAAGTCAGTGCTTAAGCCTGAGATTGTATTCACAGTAACTAGAAAACCCAGTTCCTACTCCGGTAATCCATTCATTGTTGAGGCAGCGCTGGCTTGGGGCGGTGGTATTGAGCCCAGTGATAGGCCTATAATCTATAGGTTCGCAAATAAGGTACCCCTAATATATGATGAAGGTAATGACGTGGTAAGAACAATAGTCGATAGTATAGATTGGTCCCAATATAAGGTTAAGCTTCCCGCACCCCTTGCGATAGTGGTCCATATATGCTCCACTAAGATACCCTACGCTAGTGCTGGCAAGGAGGCCATTGCCGAGGTACCTGAGATAGAGAGTGAAGTTAGGAACGCAATTAGAGAGGTTGCCAGAAAGCTCAAGCTTT
>JZWU02000053.1:0-4307 GCA_000960865.2 Vulcanisaeta sp. AZ3
TTCTTTTGAAAAATCATTAACAATAATAATTGGAACTATCTCGATAGGACCGATTGCCTTATTTATAATATCAACGCTCACAAGTCCTTATCTCTCGCTCTTGATACCCATATTCATAGCAACGGCCGTGTTAATTATTAAAAAGTTGTTCTTAACCCTTAAGGTTAAGTTAAACTATGAGCTATTGAAGTCCATGAAAGTATATGATGATTTTATTAATAACATAGTTAGTGGTAAGGGTTCAATATTGGTGGATGCCCTCGGTATTGAAGATTCACGTAAATGGTTCTACGTACTTAGAGCATTAAATAATAAGGGTAATGACCTATTAGATTCATTACTTTCTAGAGAGTTGGAAGGTGATTTATCAATGACTGAGATCGACCTAGCAAGATATATACTCGCCATTAGGTTTGCAAGTGATAAGTTGACGATGAGCATGTTTAGGAGAGGTTTAAGGACAATAATGATGGGTTACTACATACTTCTTTTCGCAATACCCGCGGTCGCGAAATCCCTCCAGTTGCTTGGTGTTCATTGGAACTTATTGTTTATAGTGCCAATTCAAGTGTTAATATTAATGGTTCTCCTCCTTTCCTTAAGGATATTCAGAAGGGAGTTCAGCATTGAAATTAATATTTCAATGTTTTTTATTATTAGTCTTATGAGTATTTTAATGAGTACGGTATTACTCCATTGAGGGAGTACCCTCCCCTCCACCTTCCGTCTTCTCCTTACCGCTTTCAATCTTGCTAGCAGCAATTATCTCGTCAATCCTAAGCACCATTGTTGTGGCCTCTACAGCTGCCTTAAGGGCTTGTAGTTTCACAGCTAATGGTTCAATGACGTCTAAGGACCACATGTCT
Source organism: Vulcanisaeta sp. AZ3 (assembly GCA_000960865.2). Lineage (GTDB taxonomy): Archaea > Thermoproteota > Thermoprotei > Thermoproteales > Thermocladiaceae > Vulcanisaeta. The sequence continues at coordinate 867 of JZWU02000053.1, forward strand.
GAAACCTTTCCTGTAAAGACGTTTATGCCGTACTTCCATCCATCCTCTTTACTCTCATGTATATGCCTTAGTTCGGTTAATGTATCAATGGCGTCAAGGCCTGCATTCTCAGCTAGAGTTTTTGGTATTACTTCTACAGCATTTGCGAAAGCTTCAACAGCATACTGCTCCCTACCACCAACCTTACTCGCGAACTGCCTAACAACCTTAGCAACCTCCATCTCGGGGGCACCACCACCTGGTAATACGTATGGCTCCTCGATTGCGTCAGATACGACACTAAGAGCATCGGTTAAGTTCCTCTCCGCCTCATCAACCAATCTCTCAAAGCCACCCCTAATAAGTATGCTAACGGCCTTTGGATTCTTACACTGTTCAACAAACACCATCTTCTCATCCCCAACTCTCCTCTCCTCAACAAGTCCAGCGAAGCCCAGATCATTCTCCGTCATATCCTCAATATTCGTAATGAGCCTACCGCCAGTCGCCCTAACGAGCTTCTCAATATCGCTTCTCTTAACCCTTCTAACGGCCAATATACCAGCCTTGGCTAAGTAGTACTGAGCCATATCATCAATGCCTTTTGTCGTAAATACTGCATTGACACCAAGAGCCTTGAATTTATCAACATAAGACTTCAATATGTTCTCTTCTTCATCAAGGAAAGCCCTTATTTGGTTTGGATCGTTAATTCTAATCTCTGCGTCAATCTCAGGCTTCTCAACCTCAAGTGGTGCATCTAGTAAGGCTATTTTAGCGTTAGTAACTCTCTTCGGCATCGCTGCATGAACAACCTCTTTATCAATGACAATACCATAGACTAACTGCGTATCCTCAAGAGCGCCACCATGCTTCTTAACAATCTGCACATTATCGAGGTCAGCAATCCACTCACCATTCCTATTCTCAGCAACCTGCAGCATAGCCTTAACGGCTAGCTCTGCAAAGTAATCTTTAACTGTCTCGCTTATCTTACCATGCATCGCTGTTGCAGCAATCTTCTTCAATACATTAACATCATCTCTCTGAACAGAGACAGCTATTTTCTTTAAATGCTCAGTTGCTGCATCAAGTGCTTTCTTAAAGCCTGAAACAACAACCGTTGGGTGAATATTTTTATCTAACAGCTTCTCTGCCTCCTCGAGTAGTGCACCGGCTAGAACAACGGCTGTTGTTGTTCCATCACCAACCTCATCATCTTGAGTCTTAGAAATCTCAACAAGTAACTTACCTATTGGGTGCTGTACATCCATTTCATCGAGTATTGTCGCCCCATCATTGGTTATTGTTATGTCACCAAGGCTATCAATAAGCATCTTATCCATGCCCTTAGGACCTAGGGTTGACTTCATAACTTCCGCAACGGCTTTAGCAACCATTATGTTTATCCTCATTGCCTCCTTACCAAAGGCCCTCTGGGTACCCTCCTTAAGTACCAGGACGGGCACGCCACCTATCTGTGCTAAGTATGCCTGTGTACCACTGCTCATACTGTGCGGTCCATGAAAGCGCTTCTATAAAAACCTTTCTTCACATGGACGCTAAACCTAAAGTTAAGTTTGCATAAGTACAGAGAGGAAAATTCACCAAATTAATAGGTTATCCAAATCAAGCATATTACGTTTCAGTGCATCACTAGCATTGACCAAAGGCTTCATAATCCTATCAAGATCATCAATGCCAATGCGAGGACATGCAGTATTTATCACTGCATCAACGGGTAAATTATTAATTACATCAGGTGAGACCTCGTCAGTATCAATGATAATGCAATCCTTTCCTAGCTCTCTTAACCTCTTCATTAATGGTTCAACTAAATCAAGTCTATACTGTCCAGGTTTCCTCGACACCATAATACCCACGCGTCTGGCTTTCCTAAATTCGTCAATTGCCTTTACTTTCATCGATAGATACTTACGATATATATGTTCCACATCTTCAATTACGCTTCTGAATACGTCAAGCAAATAAACATTTACTGACGGTTTTAGGAACTTAAACGTCAACGGATAGAAATAACCAGATCCAATGAAGAGTATAGAATTTGGTATAGGAGGCTCTACGAAGCAACCTGTGATTGGTTTGGACATAAGTCTTAATCCGAAGGTCTCTGCAATATGACGCGCATATAGCATGTACGGCAATGCATAAGCTACAGTAATATCAAATCTCTTAACAAAATTACGTACAAGATCTTCAGCTCTTCTTACTAACTCAGGCTGTAACTTATAATAAATTGGTATAAGTAATATGCTAGGCCTATCGTTAATTTAATAATCATGATATTGCCATAGTCATGGCGCTCAACTTTAAAATTATTATTAATTACACGTAGAATATTTAGTGGCAAAGCGTGACCTAGGTGAAGTACATAATCATAATTACTCATTATTGAGAAATCACAAGCACCCCAGGTATTACGACCACTCAATGATACATTGAGCCCCTTACTACCTAAATGCTTAGTGAGTTCAGCACCAACTTCCTTAAAGCCAAGCGGTGCCTCAACAAGCACCTTACCGCTAATAATTTTCTCATCTACTAATTCATCAATAACCTTAAGCGGTATAAGGTAATTATCCAGTACCTCATTTAACTCATTACCTACACTCAAATAATGCACCCTTCGGTTTCTCATTCTATAGTATGTATAAATAAACCCTGTGCTCCCTAAATGGCCCATGAACAACGACAGTCCTAGCTGGATACCAACCAGGTACTTCAAAGTCGTGACTAACTACACGGGTACCATGCCTAAGCTCAGTCTCTAACTTAGATTTTAGCTTCCCATTAATATCGCTACCAAGATATAACGTGACAACATTAGCTATTGAATAATTGAAGTTAAATAAATCATCCCAAACAATATAGGCTCTACCCTTCAATTTCAGTTTCTCAAAATTCTCAATACACGATTTAATAAGTGCTGGATTGATCTCAACACCAATGCCAATAGCATTGAAGACCGTGACCGCTAATATGACAATACCACACTCACCAGCTCCTGGATCAACAACCACCTCTCCAGGTCTTACATTAGCCAACCTAAGCATTTCTAATGCAACATCACGTGGTGTTGGCACGTATGGCGCAGTCATGATTTTAATATCAAATTATTTTTAGGAAAAGAGTTTTAAAGCTGAATCTGTGACTTTTGCTTGGCATATAAAGCCATGCATAAAACACCACAACTGGAATATGAGAGGTCGAAGGGTGTTGTTGGTAAGCACGTATATGGTAACCTATATGGAATTGATCCAAGTCTCTTGAGCGATGAAGATTTTTTGCGGTCATTAATAATAAGAGCGGCAGAAATTGCCAATGTACACCTTGTCGAGGTCAGGTCTTGGAAATTCATTAATGGAGATAAGGAGGGTATCAGTGTCATAGCTCTTGTTGTGGAGAGCCATATAGCAATACATACCTGGCCTGTATATAGGT
>JZWU02000054.1:0-4096 GCA_000960865.2 Vulcanisaeta sp. AZ3
AAATAAAAGCTTTAAAGGTGTTGTGATGTGGGTAGGCTAGAGCGGGGGTGCCCGAGCCAGGTCAAAGGGGGCGGTGAGCAATCGCCCAAACTCAAGATCCGCTGGCGAAGGCCTGCGTGGGTTCGAATCCCACCCCCCGCACCATTGGCAGTTTAATTGTCTATATTCTATAGCTCTGTATTAAGAGACAGCATTAATTTAGTTAGACCATATGATGATTTGTTAGGAATTATACAATATAAAATTTTGTGTTGAGTGTCGTTAGGACGTTGAGGGGACTTTTTATAGAAATTCCGAGTACAGAGCAAGACAATAATTAGTAAATAAAGAAAAAAGATATTATTGTAAAGAGCTATAGGAATTATATATTCATAGTCATTTTGGTGTTAAGGGCTATAAAGGCCATGTTCTATTTGTTAGATTAATATCCACTACGAGCATTCGTTGTAGATAATTAGAGATAGCAAGAGATAGTCATGGTACCAGTAAAAAGATGACACGAGGATATATAATTATGTAAAACAGCTTTACCTAAAGGATTTTCTCTGTATTATTAGTACAATTAAATGAACCACAACTGCTAGAGAGACCTCTTTGCTTATTGTCGATATCTAATCGATTCTTGAGAAGGCTTTTTAAACTAGGCCTCTTTTCGATACTTTTTGATGGACCCGATATCACTATCTATAATAGTACTGGCACACTGGCTATTAAACCAACCTGTCGCGCCCGGTGAGGACTCTTACTTAGTATTTACTGTGTTTAATCCAACTCAGACGTACCTTTTTAATGCCACAATATACATGAATACATCAGTCGTAAAACCCATTTACTACATGAATATCACAAATAATTACTGTCAAATACCCGTAATTCCGCCAGGGGGTAATGGTTCGTGTATCATCTACGTACAAGTTGATCCTCACTTGTCCATGGGCATTTATCAAGTGCCTATTACCGTTAACTACACAGAAGTCAACATAACTAGTAGTATTAAGCCGTTGATTGTTTATCAAACGGTATCCATACCAGTAACGACAATAGTAACCACTACATTGTATAATGGTGAGACTGTAGTCACAGGTGTTAAAACAGTGCCTGTATCTATAGAAATACCCGAAGTCATGGGTTCCATACCATCAATATCCGCATCCAAGAGTTCCAAGAGCGTTAATACGAATGTATCAATACCAATACTTGGATATTTAGGCCTTGAGGCAAGCGCAATAATAGGAACCCCAGATAATGTGATTCAAGCATTACCTGGATCTTACGTACCATTAACAATATACTTAATGAATTACGGAAACACACCAGCCCTCAATGTATCAGTAACCCTAATCTCATTACCGCCTCAATTAATTCCCATCAATACTACCCAACATTTACCTGCCCTACCTCCCGGCCAACCTATTCCAGTAACATTCTATGTATACGTTCCAAAATACTTACAACAGGGTAATTACACTGTTAAATTAAGAGTTGATTATTTCACGGGCGATGACGATATGATAAGCGCCACACTGACAATACCTCAGAGGCCCATAATTTATATACAATCAATAGCCACAAATCCACCTGAGATCTTCCAGAGCTACCCAATGGCTCAACTAATACTTAGTATTGTGAATATAGGTTCAGGCATAGCCTACGACGCTAAATTATACATAAACAGCACAGACATAACACCATTGATAAGTAATCCATTAATCCTGGGCGCAATACCACCTGGAAATCCTATACAGTTAACAATACCCATTAACCTACCAAGTAATTCAGGCAATTATACAATAAATATTACGGTGGACTATGATGGTGGTTCATCAAGTAGAAATTACATACTAAATCTAAGACCTAGGGCAAACCTGGCCGTGGTCAGTATTAACTATCCACAACCACCGGCATTAAGTCTATCGAACTTAGGTGCCCTATTAAGTACAATAACGTCACCAACTCTAACCCCTGGAGCCTCTAAGGTTCCAATCACAATAACGATAATTAATGAGGGACCTATAGAGGCTAAGAATGTTATGGTAACAATATCCTCAGGGAAAATAATACAACCTCACGTATCCTCAAGTAATCCACTTTCAGCTCTAACGGCCTCACAAGCATTTATTGGTGATTTAAAGCCTGGCCAAGAGATAAACGTGACGTTTCTAGTAGATGTAGACTCCAGCGCAGTACCAGGTACCTATCCGTTAATATTAGTATTTATGTGGAACCAAACTGGTTCTCTATACCCATTAACCGAGTCCGTGACGACTTACGTAACCGTTAAGCCAGCGCCCAACGCCTTACTGTGGATTGTCCTAATACTAATAATTATAGTCATCGTGATAGGTATTATAGCCTCAATAAGGAGGCGTAGAGGAGGATATGCAAATAGCAATAATAATAGCAATAATCGCGGATACCAAGGAGGGGTTAACGTTCAATCAGCAAGTAAGTACCAGGGACGCCTAGTTATGATGGAGTTTATGTGCAGTGACAATGATAAATGTGTAGAGGTAGAGCTTGTTTGATGTAATGATTAGAATGTGGGGATTAAAATGAGTATTGAAAATAGAGGTGATCCTTATGGATTATGACGAGTATGATGTTAGGTATGCATGGAAAGCAGCCGCAATTTTAGTTACCCTTATGTTAGTCGTTATGTATACAGAGGGCATGCTCGTACCATCATTACCAACAATTCAGAAAGAGATGAGTATCTCTACGGCTGATGCGTCCTGGATTTTATCGATATACATACTTATGGGTACATTATCCTCAGCAATAATGGGCAAGTTGGGCGATATGTACGGTAAGAAGAGAATGCTAGTCATAACAATGCTCATATATACAGTAGGAGCATTAATAACAGGATTCTCCACCAATTACAGCATGTTACTTACTGGACGTGCTCTACAAGGCATTGGTATGGCAATGATGCCACTAGCCTTTGCATTAGTTAGGGAGGAGTTTCCACCACGCATGATCCCTCAAGTACAGGGATTGTTAAGCGCCATGTTTGGTGTTGGTATGGCCATATCACTGCCACTAGGTGCTTACATATCCCAAACCTTGGGTTGGCAGGCCACTTACCATACAGTTTACCCGTTCATAGTCCTAGAGGACTTATTAGTATATTTATACATTAGAGAAAGCCGTATTAGGAATCCCCAACCAATTGATTGGATTGGTCTATTCCTGCTATCATTATCACTAGCCAGCGGTTTGATTGCTGTTACGGATGCTCCAACCTATGGGTGGACAGATTCTCTGGTAATGTCCTTGTTGGTACTTTTTGTGCTTGGTTTTGGTGTGTTCATATTATATGAAACAACGATAAGTAACCCAATAGTGCCGGTGAGCTTATTGGGTAGTAGGAATGTACTTGCTTCAAACATAGGAGTCGCCCTGGCTGGTTTTGCTCTATTCCTAATGGCTCAGGCAGTAACGTATCTTTTTGAATCACCTAAGCCTCTTGGTTATGGCCTATCCATATTGGATACCGGCATAATGATGATTCCCATGGCTGTGATGCAAATGATAGCAGCGCCAATAGCAGGTAGGGTCATAACTAACGTTGGTGCTAAGAAAGTCGCGATTATAGGATTAGTAATAGCAATCTTAGGTCTAGTAATGCTTACCTATACGGCGTTTTACGGCTTATCCTATGTAATTGGGTCCATGTCAATACTTGCAATTGGTATTAGTATGGTGAATGTCTCTGTCATAAATATATTAGTCTTCTCCGTGGGTAGAAGAAACATGGGTCTGGCCACAGGTCTCAATACTGTGTTTAGAAATATTGGCAGTGCCTGGGGCCCTGCGGTTGCAGGTTCGATAATGAGCACTTATCAAGCATACGTATTAATATCTCTAAATCCCATGCTCTGGATAACACTACCTTCAAGGTACTCCTACCAACTCATGTTCCTATTAACGGGCGCCCTATACGTAATTGCCATCTTCGTAATATTGTTTTTAGTTCAGGAGATTTTCGTTAAGGGTGAGATAAGAGCCCTAGAGGCTTAAGATGACCAACCAATGAAGTAATCCCAACCCCTATACCTAAGTAATGAATCCCTATAATAAACCCCCTTTCCCT
>JZWU02000055.1:0-2865 GCA_000960865.2 Vulcanisaeta sp. AZ3
AGGATAATACTCAGAGACAGAACTGTAAGGCTTAACGAGCTTAAGGTCGATAGAATACCTTGCAACTGCCCAGTCTGTAGGAGATACTCAGTTAAGGAATTAATGAGTATGGGGAAGTCTGAACGTGAGAAACTACTAGCAATTCATAACCTCTATATGCTTTGGGAGGAGCTTCAAGAGATTAAGGCTAGGATTAAGGAGGGCACTTTGTGGGAATACCTCGAGGAGAAGGCTGGTGGTGATGCGAGGATGAGGTCGGCATTACTAGCTTTGAGAAGAGGATTAAGGGGATTACTAAACCTTGTGCCTAACGAGTCAGGACGTGTGAGAGCATTACACATAGTGTCCTTTGAATCTCTCCACAGGCCTGAAATCATTAGGCATATGGAGAGGCTTCTTGGGAATTATGAACCACCCAGAGGATGTGTGGTTCTCATATTACCCGGTGAGTACTTAGACAGACCATATATTAGGGATCCGCTTATTTCCTGGCTGCTTAATCAATCATCATCTAATGGATTGCTGAGTAAGGTTCATGTTGTCATTAATAATCCAGTACTTGGGCCAATACCATACGAAATAAGTGAGGTATATCCGTTATCGCAGCATGAGTATCCTGAGCCAGTGCCTCCATATTTATTATCTTTTTCACGTTACCTACTACATGAGTACTTAACCTCATTAATGCAGAGAGGTTTCACTGACATAATAATAATAACTAAGACTGAATATGAGGATGACATGAGGAGGCTATTGATGAAATTGAATCCTAAGGGTTCATTAATCCTTGGAGTTAGTTCTCGGGATGAGTTATTTACATTAACATCATGGGCTATTAACATCATAAGTAGTTTTCAATGCATACATGGTGAATTAAGAAATAATTATATATAGTGTGGTGGTCCTTCTTTTCTTTTCATTCTCTCTTGCATTTCCTTAATTTCCCTATCGATAATCTCTGCGAACTCTCTCAATCTACTTATATTAACCTCAACTCCTGTTAGCTCCTTGAGGAATTGAATGGCAACTATAGCTGCATTTGGATCAGCACGGAAAGGCTCCGCATATGGTAATATGGATATGGCTGGTATATTTAGTCTCTCAAATTCATTCATGAGCAACGCCAAAGGCCCCATTATCACGTAATTTAACTCCATAAGCTTAACACCACCCAGAGAATATCTATCTCTGTACTCCGTTGTCACGGCAACCCTTAATTGATCAGGGTCTTCACCCCTTAACCTATTATCAAGGCCTCCGAAGAGTATGGCCTCCTTAAACCCATTCATATAGACCCAACGGGCAATGGCTTTTACAACATCATGAGAATACTTAGTCATGAAATCCCCATTCCAGTGAATCACCGATATTGTGAAATTAGACCCTGGACAGTAGTAAATCTCACCAGGTGCCGATAATAAATCTTCACTGAATATATAGGCACTGAACGGCGGTTCTCTCGGCATCTCTATGAAGCCAGCTCTATGGCAATCGAGGGTCTTAGAGAGGTGCTGAACAACTAATAAACCAACCATGCCAATTCCAGCAAAACCTGTTAGGAAGTAAGTAGGCTTCAATATAGGTTCCCTAATACTAATATTCACAACCACAAAAACCATAAGAATTTCAGTTTATAAAGTATAAAGCCGTGGAGTTAAGTAGTAAATTACGCATCACTTCAAGATCCGCACTCTTTAAAAATAGGGCTTCTTAGACAATACCTGATGGGGCGAGTAAGACCAAGGTACATAAAGAACCTCGCGAGGAGGTTGCTTGAAGTTTATCCGGACAAGTTCACTGATGATTTTGAAAATAATAAGAGGATTGTTACTGACTTGACAGATATACAGTCAAAGACTGTTCGTAATAAAGTTGCTGGTGAGATAACGAGAATCATGAAGAGAATGAAGGTTCAATCCGAGGAAAGTACCGAGGTTGAGTTAGAGAGTCAATGAAGTCGATAAAAGTTTATTAAGAAAACTTGACTTTATACTTTAGTTATGTCGTGGTTTGAGGACATCGATAACTGGTTTAAGAGGATTCAGAGGTACTTCGAGGAGTTGGAAAGGGAAATGGAAAGGGAGATGGAAAGTACGATGCGTAATATAGTTCCGGAGGAGGGTGGAGCAAATAAGGGTAAGCCAAGGTATTACTATTATGGTTTTGAAATATCAATAGGCCCTGATGGCAAACCGAGGATTAAAGAGTTTGGTAATGTTAGACCGAAGGGAGAAAAACCTATTGTTGAGGAAGATATTGAGCCTTTAACAGATGTTATTGAGGAAGAAGATTCTATAAAGGTAGTTATGGATATGCCCGGTGTTGATAAGGACAAAATTAGCATTAAGATCTCTGAAGATGGCAAGAAATTAATAATCAGCGCAAGGAATGGAGATAGGAGATACTATAAGGAGATTGAACTACCTACCGAGGTGGACTCAACACAGTCAAAGGCAGCGTATAGAAATGGAGTATTAACAGTGGAATTAAAGAAAAAGAGCACGGGTAAAAAAGGCTTTGAGATTAAGGTTGAGTAAGGAATTAGGATAAATTGACTTGATAAATCCTTAAAACTTATATTCTGCTCAATCACATACTTTATGGATGACCAACCAGGAAATGTTAGGAGGAGGTGGGTCATAGGGTCTGCATGGCCCTATATATACGCAATACCACATCTAGGTAATCTAATCGGTTCCGTACTATCTGCCGATGTCTTTGCAAGATACCTCAGACTCAGGGGAGATGAAGTAATTTTTGTATCTGGCTCTGATGAGCACGGCACACCAATTGAAGTTGAGGCATTACAGTTAGGCATCAAGCCCAGGGAGTTAACAGATAGAATGCACGAGATCATAAAGAAGC